>JBHIXE010000197.1:311-10322 GCA_041984905.1 Verrucomicrobiales bacterium
GAGAGGCAAAAGCAGCCAGACACTCGAGGGCACCTCCAGCCCGCTCATGGGAATGAGCAGGCCGGGAATGGACAGCAGCCAGCCGACTCCCCCAATCGCCAACCCCCACCAGGGCAGATTCACGACCCGGCGTTTGGCCGTCTCGCTATCGCGAGGCAACTGACAGAGGCTGAAGACGATTCCGGCCCAGACCAGGGAGAAGATGGGATAGGCGAACCCGTTCCAACGCGCGATGAAGCCTTGAAAGGCAAAGCGCTGGGCCTCGCCTCCGGCCTGCTCCAGCATCGCGCCGATCTGGTTTTCATTGAAGTAGATGTTGAAGACGGAGCCTACGCTGGAGGCCGCAAAGAGCCCCGCAAAGACAATGGCAAGGCGAGCGCAGAGCCTCTTGTGACTCAAGGCCGGAGCTTCCGTGTAGCCATCCGGCGCGCTGAAGGCGATTTCGTCCAGGTCCCGCTTCAGTGCGTTGATGCTCTGGTAGCGGTCCTGCGGATCCGTCTGAAGCGCCTTCTCCACGATGTCGTCGAAGCGGGAGTCCAGCCCCGGCAAGCGCTTGGAGGGAGGCTCCCAGACCCCGCGCGGGATCAGGCCGGTGAGCATCTGGTAGAGCAGCACGCCGAAGCTGTAGATGTCCGCCCTGGCATCTGAGCCCGCGGGATCCACAAAGACTTCGGGAGCGACGTAGCCTTCGCTGCCAAAGGCCATGCGCGTCTCCAGGGCGTTGGTCGCAAGCACCTTCACGAGGCCGAAGTCCGCGATCTTGGCCTGGCCCTGGCGATCGATGAGGATGTTGCTGGGCTTGATATCGCGATGGATCATCCCCTGCTCGTGGGCGTAGGCCAGCGCTTCGCAGACCTGGCGTCCCCAGACCAGCGCGTGTTCCGGGGTCAACTTGCCAGCCTGGGCGAAGTGTTCCAGGTCCTTGCCGTCGATGTATTCCATGACGATGTGATGGATCCCGGTCTCCGTCTCGCCGTAGTCGTGGACCGCGACGATGTGGGGATGAGAGAGCCGCGCCATGGCCTGAGCTTCCTGTTCGAAGCGCCGGTCAAAGTCGAAGCTGGAATCGCCCTGGGAAGAGCCCGGCACGGCCGGAGCCGCCAGGACCTTGATGGCCACGAGCCGGTCGAGTTGGGCCTGGCGGGCCTTGAAGACGACGCCCATGCCGCCCTTGCCGATGACGTCAAGCACCTCGTACCTTGCGCCCAAGTCTTGCTGCAACGCTTGAGCGGAAGGCACCTTGGAACCCGGGAAGGCTTCGCTGCTCATACCAATGAAACAGCTAAACCACGGATTCGGAAGGTGTCTATCCCAATTCCGGGGTCGCTCTTTCGCCGAGGTGGGGCGAGAAGGGTTGGAGCCGGTCCGGGTTGGAGTTCACGCTTCAGCGTGCGCGCCGGACCTGAGCGGGAGTCTCGCGCAGAGACACGGAGGCGCAGAGATTCTTGGGATGTTTCAAATTTGTATCTGCTCTGGTTGCCGGCGGATGGGCTGTGCACACGCTGAAGCGTGAACGCCAACCGGGAGTCTCCGCTCTCGTCCTCTGCCTGCCAGCGAGCGCTCGCGCTCCGACAGCTTCACTACTGAACTGCGGCTGCCCCCAAGAAAATGAACTGGGCGGGCTCCCCCAAGAGTCCCGCCCAGTTCCCCAACACGAGAAATGCGCTGTTAGAAAAGCGTTTTCAGGCCCGGCTGGCAGAGGCAGGAGGATTGGATCCGCAGATCAGACTTCCGCCAGACTTGATCGAACCGGGTGAGGAAGGTCTGCGCTTCATCCGTCTTGCCCTGAAACTTGAGGCACTCCGAGAGGCCGAAGAGGGACCAGCCATTCTCGGGTCGACGCTTCAGGTCATCCCGGTAAACCGTCTCGGCTTCCTCAAAGCGACGTTCCTGCATCAGGGTCGCCCCCAAAGCATGGCGCACGGGCAGGATCCAGCCGGGCGGTTCGTCATAGCGGAGCTGATCCTCCAGGGCTACCGCTTCGCGAAGCTCCGCCAGTCCTTCGTCCACCTTGCCTTCGCGATAGAGGATCTCCCCTTCCAGCATGTGGGTCACGATCTGGAGCACGTCCTCGCAGGTGTTGTTGCCGATGATCCAGTCTTCCGGCATGGCATCGCGGCTGACGAAGAACAGGGCCTGCTCGGCGCGTGCCTTCTCCGGCTGATGGCTCGCGGCGTAGGCGATACCACGAGCAGCGTGATGCAGCGCGATGGTGAAGGGCAGGTAGCCGGCAGGCTTCTCCATCCGCAGGATCTCATCCCACCGTCCGAAGCGTACGAGCACTTCATAAGGCATCGCCACAAAGGCGTCGGCAAAGAAGGCGTTGTCCTGAAGCCACTTGGAGGGCATCTCCGCGACCATGGCCCGAATGTGGGTCAGCGCGAGCTCCCCTTGGCCAGTCATCATGGCCGCATAAGAGAGCATGTGCCGGTTGTGCGCCATATAGAGCCGGTAGAAGTCCGGCCGTTGGCCCGTGGCTTCACGATAGGCCAAGTCCGCGCGAATCGCCTTTTCATTGGCTTCGATCGCCTCATGCCAGCGACCGCGCAGCACATCGATGTGGGAAGGCATGTGGGTGTTGTGCCCCATGCCGGGCTGGAGATTCCGCAATCGGTTGGCCGCCTCATCCGCCAATTCCGGATGTGGGCCCGCTTCCACGGTATGGATATAGAGATGGTTCGCCAGCGGGTGATCGGGATTGAGCTTCAGCACCGTTTCATGGATCGCGATGATCTCTTCCGTGCCGGGTTGAGGCTTAAGATCGGCGGTCCAGAGATCCCAGGGACGCAGATCCATCAGGGATTCGGCGAAGAGAGCGCCCACGTCCGCATCCTGGGGAAACGCGGCCCAAACCTTCCGCATCGCATCGGCATATGCCTGATCCAGCGGGATACGGTCTTCCGGCTGAGGATTGGCGTAGCGGTGTCCTAGAGCTTCGATCAAGGCCTGTTCCACGGCGCTACCCTTTGCCGCGTACTGCTTGGCCAGTTGCCATTCCTTCCAGGCCATCTCCGCGCGAGCCGGTGGAACGACCGGGTTGTTGATGTGGGGGCCGCAAGCCAGGGAAATGGCCCAGTGCGCCATGGCGCAGTCCGGGTCCAGCCGAGCGGCTTCTTCAAAGGAACGGATGGCCTCGTCATGATTGAAGGCGAAGAGGAAAGCCAGGCCCTGGTCAAAGTAACGCTGGGCCATGGGCGAGTCCGTGGTGACGGGTCGTGAGTAAGAGCCGGTGCCCTCAAAGAGAGGAACGTCGGCGGCAAGGGTTGCGTGAAGAGTCAGGGCCACCAGGAGGTGGGTGGCGATTCGAGTCATGGAAGTATTCATTATGGTTTGAGTTGAGGGAAGGTCCGGCTCCCAAAGGATTAGAAGTGGGCGACGACAGAAGAGGGCTTTGCTTGAGAAGGTGTCTGTTTCAGCCTGGGAACCGGAGTTGGGTCTTAGGATCGGGAGTCTGGATCCGCGAGGGATCCCGTCAGTCCCTTCAGCCCCATTTTCAGGCGAAGGTCGATGAATCGCTTGCTGGGCTCCGGGAAGCGCAGAATCGACTCATTGTAGTAGGGGTCCTGAGCCGTATAGCACGACCGAAACCGGTCGGACACGGTCCGTCTTGCGATTACAAGTATGGGGTTCATGCCATGGCTATTGGGAGCCCCAATTTTCCGGTTTCAGTTTTTTTCGACTCCCTTCTAGAATCCCGTTTGGGGTTCATCGAAGAGATTCGGGTCCGGTCACGCTTTACATGCGCGGAGCCTCCCGGTTGGAGCTTCAGCGTGCGAGCCGGACCTGAGCGGAAGTCTCGCGCAGAGACGCGGAGGCGCAGAGATTCTTGGGATGCCTCAATGCTGCACCTGCTCTGGTTGTCCAACGGATGGGCTCCGCGCACGCTGAAGCGTGAACTCCAACCCAGGCTTCGCGCACTTCTGTCGATTACCTCACTGCCCCTTACCCCTCCCAGGAGGGTGAAAATGCAGGAGGCCCAGCAATCGCTGAGCCTCCTCAAGAAGAATTGCCAGGAGCTCGATGCTCAGGGATTCGGGATCGGCCCGGTATCGCTGCGGAAGGGAGAGGCCATCAGCCCGTCCTTATTGCCGAAGTTCGCGCCTTCCGGATTGTTGCTCCAGGCATAGCGCACCGCTTTCGGCTCCGCGACTTCCGAGTTGGAGACGATCACTTTGTCCCCATCGATCTTAGCTTCCGCAGGCACAAACTCGCCATTGTCGCCCGCGATCGTGAAATACTTGAGCGGCTCGCCATCCGAGGTGGTGAGGCCTTTGCCCACGTGATCGAATTCCACCACGGCTTTGCCCCCTTCGACCCTCATGGACTTGAAGATGGGACCGGAGAATACGCCCGGCTTCTCATACACATCGCCCAGCGCGAATCGAGCGAGGCGTTCGCCGACGGGCGTCTTGTTGGTCGGGTGGATGTCATTGGCATCGCCGGTATCAATCGTCACGACGGTTCCCGTGTTCTCTCCTTCCTGCCAGATCTGCAGCATCTGTTCCCGGATCACCGGCCAGCCCCAGGCATCGCCTCCTGCATAGTTGGGCAGCTGCACCACATAGAAGGGAAACGCCTTCACCTCCGTGCCGGCCGCTGCGGCCCAGTCCGTGCGCCAGTCTTCGATGAGGGCGAACATCAGATCCTTGTATTGATCCGCAAACGGCGGGCGCGAGTTGGCCTCGCCCTGATACCAGATCACGCCGCGGAAGGCCACGGGCTCCAGAGGCGCGACCATCGCATTGTAGTGTCCCGTGGGGCGCTTGACGTGACCAGCATGGAGAGGCTCGCGCGGCGCCCGCACATCGAAGGGTTTGCCCGCTTCCTTGGCGGCTTTGGCCTTGGCCTTGTAGTCTTCCAGCGCCTTCTCATACTTCTCCTTGGCTGCCGGATAGGCTTTCAAGACGGCCGCGAAGTATTCGCGAGTAGGAGCAGCAACGGGATCGTTCTGGTAGGTGTCGTTGTTGATCCAGGAATAGGCATTGGTGCCGCCGTTCGCCGTCTGAATGAGGCCAATGGGAATCTGCAGTTCCCGTTGCAGCGCGCGACCGAAGTAAAAGGCCGTTGCGGAGAACCCGTGGATCGTGCCCCCTTCCGGCAAGGCCCATGCCGCCTTCACCGTATCCTGCGGTTTGTCTTCGCCCGCGATCGGCACTTTGAAGAGGCGCATGCCATCAAACTTGCCGGCCTTTGCTTCTTCAGCTACGAGTTCGACATCGTCCGTACGGCTGACCGACCAGCCCATGTTCGATTGGCCTGAGCCAATCCAGACTTCACCCACGAGCACATCTGCACAGGCGACACTCGCGTCGCCAGAAGTCACGGTGAGCTTGCTGCCTTCGGCATTCGTCGTCAGGGGTTGCAGCTTCACCATCCAGGCCCCATCGGCATCCGCCTTACCGGAAACCGTCTGGCCCGCAAAGCTGACCTTCACTTCCGCATCGGGATCCGCCCAGCCCCACACCGGAACTTCCATGTCTCGCTGGAGCACGGCGTGATCGGTAAACAGGGGGTGGAGTTTCAGTTCCGCCTGGCTCGCAAAGGGAGCCAGCGCACTCAGCACGACAACGGCCGCAAGGGCCAAACAGGGACGTCTTTTCATGGATTTGAGGGGATTGCGAGGCCTGGAAATGGCGACCTCCAATCGCACCCTAGCCAGCAAGGGCGGCTTGAGAAGGAGAAATCTCCGCTCGACGGGACTTTTCCCCGGTGGCGAATCAGGCGGATCAGGCGATCTGCTGTCCCGGCCGCAGCCCCTCCAGCTTGTTCAAGCTGTTCAGGGGCAGGAAGATATGAAAATTCGCCCCTTTGTGCGTCATCGTCACCACGACATCCTTGAACGGTCCCAGGCTGCGTTGCTCCACCTTGGTCACTTTCTCCCAGGGGATCAACAATGGCTGATGGCCGAAGCGAAACAGCACATTCGGCGTCAGGTGGATGCCCTGGGGCAGGAGCGTAACATTGAGGACGGACTTGTAGTTGCCCATCGCCATGAGTCCGAACCGGCCCGAGATGCCGTAGAAGCTGGCGCCGCCCTCCGGCTTATGGGTATCTGTCGCGAAGTCCTTGGCCATCCCTGCCCAGCCAAATCGCGAGATCAGGAACACCACAAGACACCAGAAAGACACGAAAACGATCGGGAAGAGAATCGGGATCAGAATGAGAACCAGAACCGGCGGTTCGGCCGGGTCCCCGGCAGCGGCAGCAGCAACGATCATCCCGGGATCATCGCTCTCCAGACGCTTTCTGTCCACTCTCCCCTGCATGCCGGGGCGGGCTTGCAAGTGTAGCGGAGCTTTGGGTTGGAGTTCACGCTTCAGCGTGTGCGGAGCCTATCCGATGAAAACCAGAGCAGATACAGCATTGAAGCATCCCAACATCTCTGCGCCTCCGCGTCTCTGCGCGAGACTTCCGCCCAGGTCCGGCCCACACGCTGAAGCGTGAACTCCAACCCGAGGCTCCGCTCACTGACCACGGACGACTACGCACACCGCACTCTTACTATTGGCCCTGCAACCTCGTGATCGCGTCCTGGGCGGAAGTCTTGTGCCCCGCGTGACTGCCCTCGTGGGCCACGACTTGCTGATACGTTTCGATGGCCTCGGCCTTGCGCCCGGCAGCTTCCAGGGTTTCCCCCCGAGAGAGCAGAATCGAGCCTTTCCAGGTTCCGCCGATCTTGTCGACGTCCGCCTGATCGAGAACCTTGATCGCGCCATCGAAGTCTGCTTGCCGCGTCAGGATGCGGGCCACGCCCTGGATGCTGTAGTAGTATTCCGATCCGCCAGAGCCGTGATCCGTGACCTGGCGATAGGCCTCCAGTGCGCTCTCGTCATTCTCCAGGATGGTTTCCCGGTTGTGACCCATCAATCTCAGAATGCTGGTGCGCGTCCGAGGATCGGGCGTGTAAGCCAGCGCCAGGGCCAGGTCGGCGTCCGCTTTCTCGCCTTGCTTGGCACCGTAGTACGCCTTGGCCCGGGCATAGGCACCAGCCCCGATCTGCCAGTAAGGCCACTCAGCGATCGGCTCTCCATCGTACTGCTCGATCAGCGTTTCCCAATTGCGCTCTTCCACCAGGTTCTCCATGCGAACGGTCTTGGCGACGGGCTCCAACGGGATCCGATCCGCCAGCTCGGCAGCCTTGCTCATGTCCTTCATGCGACGCGCGCACTCCGCGGCTTTGGCCAACACATCGGCCTTCTGGAAATCGCTCACCTTCTCATGCTCGCTCAAGGTTACGTAAGCTGACAGGGCATCCTCGTACTTCTTGGCCCGTTGCAGCTCCGCCGCTGCGGAAGACTCAATGAGGAAATCCGTAACGTCCTTGTTCACCTCAAAGGTGTGAGAGCCGCCGTCATGGAAGTGAGCGAACTTCATTGGTTCATGAAAGCCAGTCGTGCCCGTGGGAGAGAACGCGGAGTACTCCTTGCCGTTGTCCCGGATGCGCTGGCGACAAATGTTGAAGAACCAGGGCAAGCTGGAAGAGGGCTCCGTGCCCACGACCTGGTTCAACGGATCGTTCTCGTCATCGGTTACGGGAATGCGGATCTCAATGGTCCAGCGATCCTCCTCGATCTGGGTCGCGACTTCTGCCTGCGATTCCCAACGGAACCGGGCACTCTTGTCTGCTCCTCGATCCAGGTCCGCCAATGCGCCTGCCGGATTGACCGCAATCTGGTAGTAGCTGTGCGAGTCCGTCTCCAGCAGGATCTCCACCACGTCGCCATACCAGATGGACTGATCCTCATTCTCCCTGGTGGCGATGTTCAAGGGTTCACCGGGATTCTCCTCACAAATGATCGCAAAGCAGAGATCGCCGCGGTCCCAGCCGGTCATGATCTTGGTCCCGTAGATCGGGAGGCGACCCGTCTGCAGTTCCCTCAGGGAACCGATGGATGAGGTGGGACAGTCTCGCCAGTACTGGTCATCCAGTTTTCCGTCAATCACGATCGGCTCCTTGGGATTCCAGACGGTGCGCAGCTTCGAGACTGGCCCACGTTTCTGGCCAAGCACCGCCGCCTTGGCGCGAAGCCGCTCCAGGAACTCATCCATCAGATCGAGCCTTTGCGCATAGATAGAACCCGGCTCGACCTGTCCCTGAGCCGCTGCGAACATGGCCAATGCCTTATCCACCGGCTCTTTCTCCTTCTCCATGCTCTGGTAGTTGGCCTCACAGAAGTTGAAGAACTCCTTCATCTGCGTACCAGCCGGACCGTAGAACAGACGGCAATACTCGTCCAGCATCTCCAACGCGTCCTGCTCCTTGCCCCCCCAATACATCCGCGCCGTGAAGTAGACCTGAAAGTGATTGAAGGCGATGTCGTTCGTATCGAAGTCCTGGCTGAAGCTCAGCCAGATGTCTTCCCCAGCCGACTCGCCTTTCGTGGCGTTGATGCTCTCGCCAATCGTTCCCGCCACAAAGGCCGGCAGGTAAGTGCCGCGCGCGGTGAAGGGATAGTTCTCGAAGATCATGTAGGGATTCGGCGTCTTCTCTTTCCAGCCGGCTCGCAACTGGCGAATCGCCTCCCGTTGCACTTCGTCTGTGCTGCGAGGACGGCGACCTCCCACGATGATGACCTGCACGTTCGGCTCCAGCTGATCGATGTTCGTGGGCGGATCCGTGTTCGCGCCATAGGCACAGCAGACGATCTTCTTGTCCGGGTGGGTCTTGCCCACTTCCTTGGCGACCCGGTTCACGAAGTCCCAGACGTGATTGGAGAGCTTGCCTCTCGCACCCATCTCCGGCACGTCCTTGCCTTCGCACAACTCACACTGGCAGATGGCGATGTAGGCATCCGGCGGCATGATGGACACTGTGGCGTAGTCGTAGACGTCGAACTGCGCCCGTGCGTAGCGCACCGTCGCCTCAAAGAGTTCCGGATTCGAATAGCAAAGGTGGTTGAGCCGCTCCGTCGTATCCAGATCCCGCTTGCCACCGTAGAGCGCGAACCAGTCCGGGTGCAGCTCCTTGAGAATGTCCGGGCGAGTCATCGCGTCCATGCCGTGAGCCACCATCAAGCCGTAGGGATCCCGCGTGCCGAGCCGCATCATCCAATACATGGTTGGGTCCGTGGACGTACTAAAGCGATCATTGAAGCGGCGCACCTCAAAGTCAGGATGCACGGTTTCATCGATCTCCGGCAGCGGGATGGAGGTCATCTCCGGGATCACCTCGCCGATCTCGCCTGGCATGTACCAGCGTACGCCCAGGCTCCGCAGATAGCCGCAAACGGCGTTGTAAGTCCCCCGCTCGTCGAAGCCCCAGACTTCCATCTTTTCATCCTTGGGCGTTTCCACGCCGTCCGGCTTGCCGATCGTGCCTGGCAATCGTTCCCGATTCTTGTACATGCCGCCGTTAGGAACGCCAAAAGGTTCGCCGATCCGTTTCTCCCACTCTTCCTGCAACCAACCGCTACTAATGCCGCCGTTGTTCTTCGCCCAGGGCTCGATCGGTTCGAAATCCTTATCCCCTCCAATCAAGGCCAGCCAACGATCCCCTGACGCCATTCGATAGGCCCCGTACTTCAGATCACTGGGATCGATCCCCAGTTGCCGGGTGTGTTCGCTCTCCCCCACGTAGATCTGGAGTCGACCATCAGAACTTGGCTGCGTGGCGATTGGCAGGGTGGCTCCGGAGATCTTGCGGATGTAAGTGCGCAGATCCTCGGCCGCCAGCCGGGCCGAGCGAGTGGGCGTTTCGGCAATGATGATCTCCGAGTTAGGAGCGCCATCCTTCACGAGGTAAGGCTGATCAGAAGAAGGCGCGGCGAGAGCGATCCCCTGGAGAACCAGGAGGCACAGAACGACAATAGGGCTTTTCATGAGGGTTGAGATCGTGGAGCAGTAGACCATCCCAAAAGGGGGCCTACCTAGTCAACGCCCGCGAGCCTCGAATCTTTCACTCCGCAACGTTTCGTCCCGTCGCATCTCACGCATCCCCCTAGGGTTTGAGTGAGATGAGACGGTTGGTGCTGGCAATCAAAATGCGGACACGTGAGCGCCAACCGACGTAGT
>JBHIXE010000198.1:0-4395 GCA_041984905.1 Verrucomicrobiales bacterium
CCCGTGGGAGAGCGCCCCATCTTTTCGTGAGGGAACATGACGGCTGGCGGCACATAGGTGGGAATGTTTTCCCGCTCGATGACGGTGCGGCTACCTTCCACCGCATAAGGCGGGTGGGGAGGTTCTTCGCCAATCGCACCGCCCGCATATTTGAACCAGACCAAGCCATTGGGATTGCCCTGGAAACTACCCTTGGTGAGATGTTTGAGAGAGCTGGAACCATTCCAGGCACCCTGGTTATCGGTGTAGAAGATCTCTTCGCCGGGACCGAATCCGATGCCGCCGGGTGAACGCACGCCGCAGGCAAAGGGCGTCATCTTGCCGTTTTTGTCGATCTGCAGGGCCCAGCCCCGGAAGAGGGATTCACTGGTGAAGGAACCCGTCAGACAGAGGATCACGTAGATGTTGCCCTCGCTATCAAAGCGGCTGCCGAAGGCGTATTCGTGATAGTTGCCGTTCACGCCCCAATCCGAATTGACGGTTTCAAAGATATCCGCCCGCCCATCGCCGTCTTCATCCTTAAGCCGTGTCAGCTCGGGGCGTTGGGTGGTGTAGAGCCAATCCCCTTTCCAGGCGAGCCCCAGCGGTTCGTGAAGGTACCGGGCAAAGATCTGCCACTTGGCGGGTTTCTCCGGATATTCGAAGGCGTTCTCCACGCTCCAGATCTCGCCATGGCGAGTTGAGAGATAGACTTTCCCATCCGGGCCGAAGTCGATGGCGCCGGTCTCGATCACCGCACCCTCCGGAGCAGGAATCGGGGTGATGGTGTAGTAGTCGCTCTCCTTGGGAAGGGCGTTCGTTTCGTCCGCCAGCAGTCCTGACGCGGGAATCAGGCAGAGCAGTCCAAGAAGGGGAAACAAGTTCAGTTTCATGGGGGAATGGAAGTGGGGGTTACTGCTCGGTGACAGGCAGGTTCTTGAGGACGGGCACGGGCCACCAGTAAGTGATATGGATTTCCTGGTTGGCGGCGACCTTGAGCAGCAGCTCTTTCTTACCTTCGCTTTCCCGGATGATTGCTTCCGCGCCTTCCACCTTCAATTTGACGGGGCCGCTGACATCATACCAGCCGTTCTTTCCCTCGAGGCTGCCGCTGTCCGCAATCCGGAAATAGGTGCTCTCCGCGGGATCGCCTTGGATTTGGATGGTTCGCTTCAGCCCCTGGCTGGATTGGTTCGCGCCTGCATCCACGTTGACGGGAACGGTCCCATCACTGACTTCCAGATCTTTGTAGCGATAGCGGAAGGTGGGGATGCGCTTCTCGTCCAGGGTGTAGCCAAGAAACTGGTAATCCGGGTGACGGATGTTGAAGGTGCCCATCGCCGTGCGCTCGGCAGGAGGCACGTCGCGTTGGATCAACATTTGTTCCGTGTTCTGAGGGATCCAGGGATCATCCAGAGATTCGAGGACCTGCATCGGCAAACCCCAGCCTGTCGTGACGACATCATAACCCATGGGCGGTTGATCTCCCTGACCGCGATTCGTCCAGTGGCGGCTCGCATCGATGAAGGGACCGCGCCAGACCATGGCCAGATTCATGATGTCCGCATCCCAACAGAGGTTGACCTCGCCAGGATAGCCCACGCCGATGGCCCGGGGATTGGCTCCCGCCAGGAAGTTGCGATACATCACCGCTTCACCCGGCTGCTCGGGGCTGATGAGAATGGGATCCGGCGGAGGGGGAGTCGTCCCCGTGAAGTCCCGGTGGACATACTTGCTGAGGGGAACCATGCCCATCTTGTCGGACCGGATGACCAGGGAAAGGCCTCGCTGGCCGCCCCCTTCAAAGTAGTGCAGCTCAAATCCGTGCACTCCGGCCTCAAACTCATACTTCTTCTTGCGGGCGCTCATGGGGTGGATGCCGTCATGGGCGAAAGCCAGTTCGCCATCGAGATAGAGACGCGAGCCATCATCGGAAGCCAGCAAGAGCTCGACAGTCTCCTTCTTGGGGATGTTGAGATTGCCCTTGAAGACCATCCCGAATCCGCCTTTGAGATCCTTGGCTGGGTCCAGGGAGACCACGCCCTCTTCCAATGTGCCGGTCTTGACCGGTTCCAGGCTCTTGAAATGGGGCACCTTCTTCCATTGGCCCTCGTAGATGGCGTATTCCAGGTTCTCCAGGAGCTTGGGTTTTGGC
Source organism: Verrucomicrobiales bacterium (assembly GCA_041984905.1). Lineage (GTDB taxonomy): Bacteria > Verrucomicrobiota > Verrucomicrobiia > Verrucomicrobiales > DEV007 > JBHIXE01. Next base: position 2,135 of record JBHIXE010000198.1, read on the forward strand.
GCCAGATCCTTCTGCAGGCTGGTCAGCTCGGCGCGGCTCAGCATTTGAAAGTCCGCATACTTCTCCCGCCATTCCCCGACTTGATCCGCGGTGATGACTTCGTCTTTGCTGGCGAACTGGTGACGCACATAGGTCATCACCGCCGCCAGGTTCGCGTTATCCAGGACCGCTTCGAGAGGGAGCATGACCTGCAGGTAGGTATTGCTCTCCTTCTTGATCCCCTTGAGAATGATGGCCGCGAGCAGTTCTGGGTAATCGCCTTTGACATACTCGGACTCAGCGAGCGGCGGAGCCATGAGCAGGTTCCCGGCTGGTGCTCCCATTCCATCGGAGCCATGGCACAAGGCACAGGTTTGATACTGCCCAGCTCCCAGATCGAGGATGGCTTGATCGATTTCCGCGGAAAGGGAAATCGGTAGAGTCAGCGCTGCCAGCCAGGTGAGACAACGCGCCTGCATTCGTGGATTGGGGGTCATTGGAGGGTTACACGAGCTAAAGGTTCGGAAACTATCGAGGAGTTGCCCCGAGTCAAACCGGGGACCGGCGAGGAAGGCTCACTTGGCGTAAGCACTCCAGGAAGCCTCGATCGATTCCGGATTCGGGTTCCCGGTTTGCACCAGAAACCGATAGCGATACGAGAAAGGTTCTCCCGGCTGAATCTGGAAAGGTCCATCGACCATGGGCGCATAACAGAAGTAGGGCTTGGTGGGATGGAGCCGGACCGCCTGAGGAAAGCGGAAGTTGTCTGGGTGACAGAGGATCGCCACACTGCTGGGCTCACCCTCAATGCCTCCATACATGCTGACCCATTTGGCGTGGCTGTGATTGCCGTCATGCCATTCCTTGCCCTCATTCGTCAGATAGTTTCGCGGTAAATTCGGAATTGCGGGTGGCGAGGCATCCGGATCCTTGCGCAGAGCCTTGGTCCACTCCTTCACCAGTGGACCTGCGGTCTCTTCGTCGATCCAGCTTCCATTCCCGCGGATGGCCATGCCTCCGTAGTGGACTTCCTCGATGTTCAAAGGAGAATCCGAGGCGCAGTTCTGAGTCGAGTCGATATCAAAGAGGAAGGCATCGCCGCTGGTCGCATAAGCCCGGACGGTCCAGACTTCAGTGAGGACCGGCTTGGGATTCTGAGGATCCGTGATGTCCTCATGGAGCAACTCCACCTGAAACTGCCCGAAGACCGGACCGCTGGTGGTGGAGAGAACCTTCTGATGGGAGATGCGTCCCTGCAGGGCTTTCTGATTCCAGAAGTCGATCTTCCGGCCTTCAAAAGTGGTGCTCTTCCAGGCGAAGAATACGCCATGTTGATGAGCGTGATCGGGAGCAAAATCGCCCGTGATTTCCTGCCCTTTCGTATTGTAGACGGGATGGATGTAGCCACTGCGCTGGTAGGCGGGATCGGTTCCATCCGGTCCTGACTGAATGGCTTTGTGGTAGCGCAGGATGATTTGATCCCCGCGTTTCAGGAAGATGGCGTCCTCCGTCTCTTCGCAGAGAATGGCAGCTTCGGGGGCAGCGTCCAGGGGCAGCCAGCCACCAGTGGCTTCTCCCATGCTCACGAGGGTGGAAGTATCAGGAATCCTCTGAGCGATGGAATCTCCGGAATGATAGATCGTTCCTTCCGGAGGCGCGTTACCGGGCAACTCGAAGAAGTAGGGAGCGTCCGCGGCTTTGGCCAGGGTCAGAAGCAGCGGCGCGAGGAGAAGGGTGAGAGAGGTTTTCATTCCGGTCGATGGGGAGCTTCAGAGTCATAGCCGGGAATCCGTCAGGATGGCAATGGCTAAGCGCACCGATCAACGCGGAAGTGATCAGCCGGGAATCCGGCCTTCTTCAATGTCGTAGACGTCAAACCAGTACACGACCCGGTTCGACTTCACATATTGCGGGATGTAATCCTCCAGGAATTCCTGCAGCTCGATCGGCATCTCGGAGATTCTCTTGCCGCGGTATTCATTGTTCCACTGAATGATCTCGCGACGGTTCTTCTGCTGGGAATGTTCCGCGATCCAGTTGGCGACCTCCTCATCGCTGGCTCCGGTCGCTACAAATTCCCGGAAGGCATCGGCCGTGATCCCGGCAAAGCTGAAGAACACATTGTCGAGCGGACAATCAAAGTGATACTCGCCCAGGGTGCCCGCGATCTCGGCCCGGCATTTGTCCAGAGTTCGACCGGCGATGATGTAATCGCCCAATTTTTCCCTTGGACTACGAGGGACATCTTTGCTCAGGTCGAGTGCGTTCAGGTTACTCATCAG
>JBHIXE010000198.1:4405-9996 GCA_041984905.1 Verrucomicrobiales bacterium
TTACATGGAAATCTCACAATACGCGACTAATTTTCAGTACCGCGCTTCGGGGGCTTTGAAGGCTCTTAATTATGGGAATGGCTTGAATGTTTCAATGAATTACGACTCGCGGTTAAGGCCCAGCGAGTTTGAAGTGGCGGGAAGGCTGTTTGAAGATGGGGCCCCTTTTCCGTAGACGATGAATCCAAACTCAGCTTACCAACCGCTTCGACCTTTGCTCGTGGTCCTCTTCCTGATCGTGTTGACGGGTTGTGGAGACGGCAGCAAGCAGCGAATTACAGCGGAGTCCAAGTTGTTGCAGGGAAACTGGAAAGCCGTGGGGGTTTGGTCAGGAGGCCTGGAGGTGATCAGTCCCCCGGAACAATTCGTCGTCATCGAGAACAAGCAATTGGAGCTGTGGGTGAAGGAAGAGGACCAGTGGTCCAAGGAGCGGGGAACCTACACCATCGACCCGAAAGCCGTGCCCAAGCAGATCGATGTGACTGGAGGGCTCAACTTCTACGGGATCTATTCCATTACTGAGGATTCTCTCACGATTTGTTCTTCTCCCACACAAAGACCCAGCCAATTCAGCACGCGGTTAGGAGATCAGAGCAATTTCATGGTGCGCTACGAACGAGTTGCAGAAGGACCAGAAAAACTTTAGAAAAGTAGACATTTTAGTTCTACTGAGTTAAAACTGTCGAGGGCAGGGTTGTTTGGGAGTTCGATGGCTGGGTCCTCACCGCCATCTCCCTGGCAGGCCACCCTCAACCTTCCCTTGCCACAAGCCCATGAATCTCTTGTTTCGTGTCATACACGGCAGCATTTGCCGTAGTACGCATCACAAGCTCGCCATCGACGCGCTCAGGTATTTGCGTGGTGAGCACGCCGCCGATTGGCGGAATCTGTATCTGCACTATCACCAGCACTACCTGAAAGGGTCCAAGGATCCTGACACGGAGTTCAAGGACTTTCGCAACCACGTCCTGCACGTGAGTGACAACTACTGGGGCGGCGCCTGCAAAGCGTCCATGGGTTGGTATAACGTCACCTTGGAAGCGCTGAAGAATAAGTCCTGGCAGTTCGCTGTCTATGACGCCGGTGCGCTGAGCCACTATTACGTGGATCCCATCATGCCCTTCCACACTGGCCAGTCCGAGGCCGAGTCCCAGGTGCACCGGGCCGTGGAATGGAGCATCTGCAAGTCTTATGACAAGCTGGTCAACCTGGTCCCGGAAGACAAGCACGTGGACATGGAACTCGCCACGGGGGACGATTGGCTGGACCAGATGGTTAAGCGCGGGGCGGAGTACTCTCACCAGCACTACAAGGCGCTGATCGAGCATTACGATTTCCACCTGGGCGTTAAGGATCCTCCGGCCGGGTTGGACGATCACAGCCAGCGTATCGTGGGTGACTTGCTCCGTTATGCTGCCGTGGGCTTTGCCCGTATTCTGGAACGCGTCTTTGAGGAAGGCGGAGAGATTCCGCCCAAGGTAGATCCCACCTTGAAGGGGCTTGTGGAAACTACCAAGATCCCGCTTCGCACCTTGATGCGATCCCTGGCGGACGCCAAGGATCAGGCTCAGGTCAAAGCCATCTACAACGAGTTGCAGACCACCGGCAGGGTGGAGAAGACGTTGCCGGAAGACGACCGGGTAGTGCGGGAGCTCTATTTCCGGGAAGTCATCAATCCCAAGAGGCAACGCGCCCAGGCCATGGCGTCCGCTCAGCCGGAGTCGCAACCCGCCAGGGAAGAGACGAAGCCGGAGCCGGTTGCCGACAACAAGCCCAAATCACGACCCAAATCCAAAGCCTCGCAACGTGCCGAGGAATCCAAGCCCATGTCCCAGGAACCACCTCAAACGGAATCCAAGCCTGTCGAAGAATCTGCGCCATCTCGAGTGGAGAACGATGCCATGATCATGGAACACTCCGCTGACGTCGATGAGGGGCATCGCCGGGGAAGTTCTCCCCGCAATATCCGTCGTCCGATGGGCAAACGGACCAATCGCGCCGATCCTACTTTGACCGGTGGAGGTGGTGGGCAGTTCCTGCGCTTCTGCTACAACCTGGAATTGACCAGCGATGTGGAGGCCGCACCGTCGATTGGCGCCAAGACAGCACAACGCCTTTATGAGATTGGGGTGTCGACCGTAGGTGACCTGCTCGCGATGGATCCGGCGGAAGCGGAGCGCAAGTTGGATGCCCGCCATATCACGGCTCAAGTTTTCCGGGACTGGCAGGATCAGGCCGCCCTGGTGCTGCGTGTTCCCCGGCTCAAAGGGCATGACGCACAGATCCTCGTGGCCTGCGACTATCGGGACCCCGAAGAAATCGCTGTGACCGAGCCAGAAGAACTGCTCGATGAAGCCCTGGAGTTTGTGAATTCCAAGAAGGGCCAGCGACTGCTGCGCTCCTCCAAGAAACCGGATCTGGATGAGGTGAGCCGCTGGGTGGAGTGGGCCCAATATTCCCGCACCATGAGTGATGTCGGCCTCGAATTGGAGAGCTGACGTCAGGAACAAACCGAGATGAGTTCGCTGACTCAGGACCCTCAATTGCTTCTCTTGCTGGGATTGACGGTCCTGCTTGGGATTGCCCTGATCGCGATCGTTGGGCTGTCCTGGCGAGGATCCCGGATGCGGGTGGATCTGGAGCGGGAGTTTCGACAGCTTCAGGAACAGAGTCAGATCGAATTGCAGAATCGGCATCAAGCCGAAGTGGCGCAATGGGAAGCCCGGCACCAGGCCGAGTTGGCCCAGTGGCAGAACCGATACCAAACCGACTTATCCCAATGGCAGGCAGAACATCAGCGTCAATTGATGCAGGTGAAGGAGGAGCAGCAACAGCACCTGGCTCAACTGAAAGCGGACCAACTTCGCCAGCTGGAGGAAGTGAAAGCGGAGCAGCAGTTGATCGCCAAACGGGAAGCGGAAGCGGACCTGAAAGAGTGGCGCATCAAGCAGGAAAAACTGATTCGGAAAGACGCGGTCGAGAAGAGTCGCGCTACGACGGTTGGTAAGGTCTTCGAGCAACTCGTTCCTTACATCCCCAAGTTTGCCTTCAATCCCAAGGATGCCCGGTTCCTCGGCAGTCCAATCGACCTGGTGGTCTTTGAAGGGTTGGATGAAGGCGAGCTTCAGCGTGTGGTCTTGATCGAGATCAAAACTGGAGGATCGCAGCTCTCCACCCGGGAACGCCAGCTTCGGGACGTTGTGAAGGCAGGCAAAGTGGAATGGCAGGAACTCCGACTGGAAGAGCCGCCTGAACCTGAGCCGGAGCGATCTTAAAGCACCGAGGCGACCAGGATGCTCTCCGCCATCTTTTCGCCAAGGCGAATGGCGCGTCCATCCGGGGAAGAGACAATCTCGATGACGCCCGCGATGGGGTCCTGGGCACGCACTTGGAATTCGCGACCGGGTAGCAGTTCGTGTTCCCGCAGCCAATCCAGGACGCGGGGTTCGGAATCGCCGACGCGCACAATGCGGTAGCTTCCATCCGTGATTTCGGAAAGCTTCTGGGTTTCCTGGGCTTCGATGATGCCGCTTGCATCCGGGATGGGATCGCCGTGGGGATCGTGAGAGGGATGGTCCAGCATCTCGTCCATTCGTTGGAGCAACCGGTCGGAGATGACATGCTCCAGAATCTCCGCCTCTTCGTGCACTTCGGACCAATCCAGGTGCATCACTTCCACCAGGAAGGATTCGATGAGTCGATGGCGCCGCACCACCCGGAGTGCCTGCTGCCGGCCTTCCGGTAAGAGCGTCACGCTGCGTCTCGGGACGTAATCGATGAGCCCTTCATCGCTCAGGGTTCGCATCATGGAAGAGACCGTGCCGGGAGTGACGCCGAGATCTTCCGCAATTCGCCCTACCGTCACTCCGCGACCGCCGCCTTCATCAAGCCGCAGGATCGACTTCAGATAATCTTCGACGGTGCTGGTGGGCATGGAAACGACAGGGGAAGGCGTAACAATTTGGGGAGCAGAACAGGATACCAAGAAACGTAGGAAGGGCAACCGAATACAGAAGCTTCAATGTTCCTGTATTTTTTCTTGATTAATCAAGATATTGAGTGTGAGTAATGATGCGCGAGTGGCGTCCCTCGGCCGCTTCCTCCCGATAAATGGACTCTTACATGAACCGGACCATTCTCTCTTTCCTCTGTCTTTCTATCTGCCTCACCTTAGTCGGCTGTTCCGATGAAGATCCGCAACAGGAGACCTTCCAGGTCACCACGACGGTAGGGATGATCACCGATATCGTCCGAAATGTAGCTGGCGAACATGCCACGGTGACGGGGATCATCGGAGAAGGAGTGGATCCCCACCTTTACAAGCCCACGGTGACGGATGTGAAGGAGCTGCAGGCGGCTGATGTCATCTTCTACAACGGCCTCATGCTGGAGGGCAAAATGGCGGACGTGCTGGTCCGGATGGCGCGCTCCGGCAAACCCGTCTACACCGTGACGGAGGCGATCCTGGAGACAGGGGACTATGTGATGTCCGATGAATCGGAGCACTATGATCCCCATGTCTGGATGGATGTGAGCGGCTGGATCAAGGCCGTGGAAATGGTCGCCAAAGCGTTGTCCGAATATGATCCGGATAACGGGGAGACTTATCAGAGCAATGCTGATGCCTACATCGCCAAATTGCTGGAGCTGGACGACTACGCTCGCCAGTCGATCCAGACGATCCCGGAGTCCCGTCGAGTGCTGGTGACGGCGCATGATGCGTTCAACTACATGGCTCGCGCTTATGGCCTGAGCGTCCGCGGCATTCAAGGGATCAGCACCGAATCCGAGGCGGGCGTGCGGGACATCGAAGATCTGGTGAGTTTCCTGGTGGAACGGGATATTCCCGCCGTGTTTGTGGAGTCCTCCGTTTCAGACAAGAACGTGCGAGCCCTGGTGGAAGGCGCCCGGGCCAAGGGACACCGGATTCAGATCGGCGGTGAGTTGTTCTCAGATGCCATGGGGCCAGCAGGCACCTATGAAGGCACTTACATTGGGATGATTGACCACAATGTGACCACGATCGTAAGAGCCTTGGGAGGGGAGGCGCCCGAAAAGGGCTTGAACGGCAAACTTTCTCACTGATCAATCCTATGCATCGCTTCTTCGAACCCATGAGCCGGCTCCTGGAGTCAATGTCTCCTGCCGGAGATGCCGCAGGAGAGGATCTCTCGTTTCACCCCTCCGACGCACCGCTCGCCATCCACGACCTGACCGTGGCCTATCAGCGCAAGCCGGTCCTGTGGGATATCGACCTGGATTTCCCGAAGGGGAAGCTGGCGGCGATCGTCGGGCCGAATGGCGCAGGCAAGAGCACGCTGATCAAGGCATGTCTCAATCTAGTTCCCAAGACTTCAGGTGAAGTCGGCATTTTTGGGAAGACCTACCGGGCTCAGCGCCATCTGGTGGGCTACGTCCCTCAGCGCGGTAGCGTTGACTGGGATTTCCCGGTGAACGTGTTAGATGTAGTGTTGATGGGCACCTATGGTCGCCTCGGTTGGTTCCGGCGCCCCGGCAAAGCTGAGCGTCAGTTGGCCCGAGAGTGTTTGGCCAAGGTCGGCCTGGAGAACCTTCAGGACGTGCTGTTCCAC
>JBHIXE010000198.1:10006-10266 GCA_041984905.1 Verrucomicrobiales bacterium
ACCTACCGGCAACTGGGCTGGTTTCGGAGAGTCGGACCCGAACAGCGGAAACGTGCGATGGACGCCTTGGAACAGGTCGGCATCGGTCACCTGGCCCATCGCCAGATCAGCCAGCTCTCTGGCGGGCAACAGCAACGGGTCTTCATTGCCAGAGCTTTGGTGCAGGATGCGGAGATCTACTTCCTGGACGAGCCCTTTGCGGCGGTCGATGCAGCGACGGAGGCTGCGATCGTGAAATTGCTCAAGTCGCTCAACGAACA
>JBHIXE010000199.1:0-10120 GCA_041984905.1 Verrucomicrobiales bacterium
GGAGGCCGTTGTTCGCGAGGCGATCCAGGTTTGGCGTTTCGATCTCGGAGCCAAAACAGCCGATGTCGGAATACCCCATGTCATCGGCAAAGAGCAGGACGATATTGGGGCGTTCGTCCGCCTGGCTGAAGGTGGTCGCCAGAAAGACTACTAGGAAAGCAATAGGGGGTGGTTTCATAAACACAGTAGAAAGAGGGAGAGCATCTCAGGCGGGAATCTGGTCCAGGGGCACTGTGGAGGCTCCACCGACAGCCTTGGTGATGAAACAGTTGGGCGTGCGATTGAAGGTCTCCCGGAACTCCGCTTCGAGGTGCGCTTTGAGATCGTCCGCAGCATCTTCCCGTACCAGGCTGACCGTGGAACCGCCAAACCCACCACCTGTCATTCGGGAGCCAATCAATCCTCGCTCGGGGCCGAATTCATAGGCCGCGTCGACCAGAACGTCCAACTCCCGGCAGCTCACCTCAAAGTCGTCACGCAGAGACGCATGGCCTGCCAGCATCAACTGGCTCAGGGTTTCGAAGTCGGCTTTCTCCATGGCGGAGGCAAACGCGGTCACCCGCGCCATCTCTGTAACCGCGTGGCGGGCCCGCCGGAAGAGACGGTCGCCCAACTTGAGGCGATTGCTGGTCACGCCTTCTTTGGGAACTCCACGTAGGGATTGAACTCCTAACAGCTTGGCTGCGGACTCACAGTCTTCCCGCCGCTTCCGGTATTCTCCGTCGCCCAGCGCGTGTTTGACTCCGGTATCCGCCGTCAGAACGGCAATACCCGGGGGAATGGGGACGGAGCGCAGCGTCAGGAGGTGGCAGTCGATCAGCAGAGCGCAATCCCTCTCACAGGCGCCGATCGCAAGTTGGTCCATGATGCCGCAGGGAACCTGGGCGTAAGCGTGCTCCGCCCACTGGCAGAGTTGAGCGCGATCCACCACATTCTGGTGGGAGCCGGTCAGTTGTTCGAGAATCAAGGCAAAGGAGGTTTCCAGGGCTGCGCTACTGCTCAGGCCGGCCCCTGCGGGAAGGCTGGAGAAGATTGCTGCCTGGAACCCCGGCACCTCCACGCCGGCGTCCTGATATCCTGCCAGGACACCGATGGGATAGTTGAGCCAGGCGTCTTTGCGCGTACTGCGACGGGAAAGATCGGCGATATCGAAGAAGGCAGCGCGTTGGTCGCCCAGTGCCGAAGTCCAGATTTCACAGCGAGTGGTATCGACGGGGCGTGCGAGAACCTCGATGTGGCGATCGATCGCGATGGGAAGCACCGAGCCGCCGAGATAGTCGATGTGCTCTCCGATCAGGTTGACCCGGCCGGGAGCCCTGGCGGCTACCGTCGGCTCTGCTCCAAACATGGCCCGAAACTGTGCGCGCTTGTCCATTGCGCCAGACTAGCGCGGATGCGAGTTCAGAATCAATGCGTTGCTATCGGGAAAGGCGAGGCTTTTTGGAGACTGTAGGGCCCAAATATGCAGAATGCGACAAACCGGACTCTTGAGAAAGAACGGCGGCGTGGGCCGATCTGGCGCTCTGGACCTCGAGCGCTCGGATCAGCCACACGCCGCACTGAACTTGTCTGGGTGCAAGGAGGGTTGGGGCCTCTTGAGTCAGTGTGGTGTCTGGGAAAAATTGGCCGAATCTAGTAAGAGAATTCGTCGGCCTCCTCTTCGATCTCGTGACCGAGTTTCTGCATGTCTTGGCCGAAGCCCCTTGCAGTATTGCAGGAACTGAAGGCGGTGGTGGCGGCGACAAGGAGGAAGGCGTAGAAGAGATGTTTGAGCGTGACTTTCATACAGGTGGTTCGTTGATGGAGAATCTGGTTTGCTGGAAGTGTGCCAGCTGAGTTTCCCGCAATTGCACCAAGCCTTGCCGCCACTGCCAAACCCAGAATCTACGGGCTTTTTTGAATCTGGTTGGGCTTCGGAGCGATTGAAGGTCAGCGGAACGCAAGGGCAGGAATGCAGGATGGGACGGTGCAAAGTGCAGGATAGGGCCTGCGGATGTATGCAGAATGCAGGAGAGCCCTGGCCGGGAGGGCGTGCAGGAAGAACGGTAATACCCGTAGGTTTAGAGGGTTCAGTGAGGAGGACTGGATGAGCGACCCGTGGCATAGATTGTGTTGGGTAAGGAGACCTTATGAAAATACCTACCCAAGTTACCTTCACTCCCAGAGGGCCACGCTCACTGGGAGTTTTCTGTTTGTCTGCATTGATGATGGTGTCGCCTCTGGTGGCGCAGAACGTCAGTGAGATGAGTCAGCGCCAATTGGAGCTGGAGCGCCAAAAGCTCGAGATTGAGCGTCAACAACTGGAACTGCTCCGCCGGGAGATTGAGATGGAAAAGAGCAAGGCAGAGTTGGGCTTCCTGGAAACCAACGAAACGGCCACGCTGAAACTACAGGCAGATGTCCTCTTTGGCTTTGGTGAATCCAACCTTCGCGAGGAGGGTAAGGTGATGCTGACCAAGGTTGCCAACCTGATCCAGCAGATCAGCGTGGACAAGATCTACGTGGAAGGCCACACGGACTCTCGCGGAAGTGAGTCCGTCAACATGGCGCTCTCCAATGAACGGGCGGAAGCGGTGAAGGCGATGCTGGTGGATTCAGGGATTGATGCGGATCTTATTGTCACCGAGGGGCTGGGGGAATCGAAACCGATAGCCCACAACACCTTGCCAGACGGCCGTGATTTCCCGGAGGGCAGACAGCGCAACCGGCGGGTGCAGATTCGGATGGACAAGTTGCCCCCGGAGGAACTGGCTGCCAACACTCCGGAAACTCAGGTCTTCACGGAAGACGAGGTCACCCTGGTGCGAGTGCAGTCCGATCGAGTATTGAACTACGAAACTCGTACGGTTGAGCCCAGTGCCATGGGCGCACTGGAAAAGGCCATCTCCATCCTCAAGCAGTTTGAAGGTCAACCGGTCGAGCTTGAAGTGCATACCGATCAGGATCCCAACCGGGACGGCGATGACGAACAGCTGGCCGGCATATTGGCAAGAGAAGTCGAAGAAGTGCTCGATACGGCAGGCGTTGATGTAGACCGGATCGAAACGGAAGGCGTCGGGAATGCACGTCCGATCGATTACAACACTCAACCGGACGGAAGTGATTATCCGGAAGGCCGGGCGATGAACCGCCGGATCGAGTTCCGGATTCTGACTCAGTAATTTTGGAGAACCTTCCCGAGCCGAAAAAGAGAAAGCACCGCCAGTTACGGCGGTGCTTTTTTGGGTTCATCGCTTGGAAAAATGGTCAGGTCTAGACGGATGTCTCGCTGGAAAGGTGATGGTAGTCTTCAAGCCGTTGTTGCCAGAAGGCGGCCAGTTGAGAGTTGGGACGTCGCCAAATCTCCACATGCAGCCATCGCAAAGCGTCTTCACAGGCCATCAGTTGGTTCAATTCCTCAGCAGTCAGACGTTCCGGACCCTCTTGTAACAAGTCCTGACAGCGTTGTTGCTGAATCGAATCAAACGGGGGGCGGCCCTGGGATTCTGGAGCTGGACTGGTGGATAACTGACCGACGTGAAGGGCACTCAGGTAAGGATCCAGAATCAGGTCCCACAGTCCCATCTGCTCCAGCGTAGGTAGCTCCTGACTCGGAACCTGCTCAGTGGATTTCTGGGCTGCCAGCTTCAGGATTCGAGGACGTTTGCACTCCTCCGGAGTGAGGAAGAGTCGCGATTTCCTCAGCCGAAGTCCGAGATCCCGACGGCTGGTCACGTAGGCGAGGGGAATCGAGACGAGCATCCCGAGGAGAACCGGCAAAAGCCAGAGGAAGAAGACCGGATCAATGACCCAGGCTGTCAGTGACCAGCAGACCCCGATGAGGGAGTGCCATTTGTGCTGGTGAAACGCATCCGACCAGCGGATACCTTCTGAGCTACGTTTCTGAGGGTTCCAGGAGGTGGAGAGGCCGGTGAGGATCTCAATGACAAAACGAGTGTGCAGGAGCATGAGAATGGGTGCCAGAAGCGCGGAGAACAAGCTCTCCAGCATGACGGAAGCACTCGTACGATGGGCACCGCCAAAATGGCGTGCACGGTCCCGGTCGAAGCAAAGGTCCGCTAGTGCCAGGAACTTTGGAAGAAACAGCATGAGCAGGGTCAACGCGAGGACAGCGATTCCCTGGGTCTCGAAAGAGACTGTCGCCAAGCCCGGGAGTGAAGAGGGCTCCTCTTCGGCGGGTAGCTCCAAGGATTCCTGGTGGGCAATGACCGTACTGAGCAGCAGGAAGGCCAGCCAGAGAGGGGCGGTGAGATACCCCATGATCCCGCCGGCCAGGTGCACCCGGCTGGCGGGCTTAAGCCGGTCGGCAAAGAGCAGCATCGTGTGTTGCAGATTCCCACCGCACCAGCGCCGGTCTCTTGCGGCGCTTTCCGAGAGTGTGGGTGGACCTTCCTCATAGCTTTCGCCCAGGCAAGGCGCCAGCCACACTTCCCACCCCGCTCTACGCAAGAGGGCGGCTTCTACAAAGTCATGGCTCAGGATGTGTCCGCCAAAAGGCTTGCGTCCCGGTAACTGGGGAAGGTCACAGTACTTCATGAACGGCTCCATCCGGATGATGGCATTGTGCCCCCAGTAGTTGCCGTTGTGTTGCTGCCAGTAGTTCAGGCCCGCGAGAAAGATCTTCCCATAGAACCGCATGGTGAACTGTTGCACTCGCCCAAAAACGGTCTCCGCATTGCAGAGCCGGGGAACGGTCTGGATGAGTCCAACCCGTGGATTTGCGATCATCAACTGTGCCATCTGCACCGCCGTTCTGCCGCTCAGCAGGCTATCCGCGTCCAGGACAATCATGTGGTCATATCGCTTTCCCCAGGAGCGGCAAAACTCCGCAACGTTGCCCGCTTTTTTGCCGGTGTTATCCGTTCTTCGGCGGTAGAAGATGCGGCCAAAGCCGCTGAGTTCCTGGCAGAGCTGGGTCCAGGCCAGTTCCTCACGCGCCCAGATGTCCGGGTTTTGAGAGTCACTGAGGATAAAGAAATCAAAGCGTTCCAGTTCACCGGTCTCCTGCAGGGAGAGATAGTTGGCTCGAATGCGATTGAAGACATCTAGCACGTCCTCATGGTAGATGGGCATGATAATGGCGGTCTTGGTGTCCGCCAGACTGACGTCACTCTTGGGCAGGCCATTGACAAGGAGGCCGGGATCCCTGGTTCTTCGCCGCAGTGTCCAGAAGCCAAACCATGCATGGCAAAAGCCGTACGTGGCGTATCCGAACAAAGGGATGAAGGCTGCGAGCAGGAATCCCTTAACGGTCGTCCAACCCGAGCGATCCAGGAAATCCGCCATCAACACCGTCGCTACGAGAGTGATGGTGACGATGCTACAGAAGAACAGGGTGGAACGCAGAGCATATCGACGGTCCAGTCTGGTCAGACTGTTGGGAGGCTGTGGGTTAGGGTATTTGGCCTGGGAAGAGAATGTGTTGTGGGAAGGGAAGTTCATCAAGTTTGCCTAGGGTGTCATGTCAGCAGCAGGTAGACCAGAACACCTAGAAACGTCAGAAAGAGCAGCGAGGGACGTGGCCGCTCCAGAGCTTCGGCAAGAGTGCCCATGAGGCCGAGATTGAGCGGTTGAGGTCTCATGATGATGGCCTCTCGTCTGGCGGAGGCCGGGTGAAACCAATCGCTCGATCCGGGAAGGACCTCTGCAGGGGCGCGCTCCTGTTCCAGGAACTGCTGTTGTTGCTCGGTGGGCACGTTCGACAAGAGCATGGCCAGGCGACCTTTTGCAGAGTGGCGCTCGTTAGCATGGGTTTGGCTGGTTCCCATGATGGTGCCAATCCACTGGTCGACTAGTCGCTCGGCTTCTTGCATGGCTGCAACGACCGGCTCCAGGCCGGGCTCCCTTGCGGCGCGTGACATCGCGTTCTGCAGGGAACGCTGCACGGTATGGCTCAGGAACTCGCGGTTGCGAATCCGCAGCGATGCAAAATAGGTTTCCACCCGAACATAAGCATGGTTCCAATGCTCCAGTTCGGTATCACGCAGGTGGGGGAAAAGATGAATCAGGGGCTCCATAGATAACTCCAAGTTTCGGATACAACTTTGTCTCTACGTTTCAGAAAGCAGCGTAACTCGATCGGCACCTGTTCGGTGGAGCAGCCGATGTGAAGACGAAAGACAACCCGCCAGGACTTGTTGTGGGGATTGGGCACGCAGAAAGCGCCATTGATCCGCCCGTCCGGGGTGGAAGTGAGGACGGGCTCAGGGTGGTCCTCTCCGGAGGGAAGCTCGCCTTCCCAGTCCAGATCCGGTCCGGAAAACTCAACGGCAAACAGTCGCTCCTGCATAGCTTGAAGCGCGTTCTTCCCAAAGTCCTGGCCGGCTCCGACCCTGGTCGCGGTGACCCGGTTGGGGGAGAACTCGTTTTCCTCCGCTTTCAGCCAGTGCATCCGGTATTTGAGATGCAGTTTGTCTCCCGCTTTAGGGTTGGTTTCCGGCTCCCAGGAGAGCACGATGTTGTCATCAATTTCCCTGGAAGTGGGGAATTCAAAGAGCCAGACCCGGCCGGGACCCCAGTCGTTGAGCGGCTCGATATAGAGGCTCGGCGTCCGATGATATGCATTCCACAGGTCCTGGTATTGCTCGAAGCTGCGTTCCCGTTGCATGAGCCCAAACCCCTTGGGACTATTGGCTTGAAATACTGACGTGCGCAGGTGGTCGTGATTCACCAGCGGCCGCCATAGCTTCTCGCCTGAAGCCAAGTGGAGCAGCATGCCATCTGAGTCGTGGACTTCGGGGCGATATTCCTGAAAGAGTCGCTCGCTGTTCTTTCCGATCCAATGCATGCTGGTCAGCGGCGCCAGACCCAGCCGGTCCACTTCTTTGCGGAAATACAGGGTCACTTCCACATCCGCTGTTGTGGTTTTGCCAGGATGAATCTCGAAGGAGTAGGCGCCGGCTACGCTTGGTCCATCCAGAAGTGAGTAAATCCTGACAGATTCATCACAGGGGGCCGGACGACTCACCCAGTGCTCCACGAAGTCTGGGAACTCCTCGGCATTCTCCGGATGAGCAGTATCAATGGCCAATCCACGGGCTGAAAGGCCGTAGCTCTGGTTCTCACCGAGAAGGCGGAAGTAACTTGCGCCGAGGAAAGAGCCGACCTCATCCCAGCGCGCATTCTGGTTTACAAGAGGGGAAAGAATGCGAAAACCGGCAAAGCCATCGACGTCATAGCTGGTGAAGTCCAAGTGACTCCGAGAGTAATCGAACCACTCGCTGCTGCAGGTGAGGCCGCACACCGTTTCGTCTTCAATGAGGTTCATCTTGACTGGCTTATGAAAGAGATGGCCCAGGTGAAAGAACTGCAGTCGGAAGAGGCTGCCCTCATCTTTCCAGACGGTCTTGTCTTCCCGGAAGCTAAGAGCTCGATATCCGTCGTAGTCCAGCTGCTCCACCAGGCTCTTCGGATCTGGCACATGGGCCTGGTATTCCTGGCCAGCCAGCGTTTCGGCAAGCTGGCATACGGACTCGTAAGAAGTGCTGTCGACCTCAAGTTGCATAGGGGAGGAGGCAAGAGGTAGGGGAAGGCTGGCGAGCAAGACCGCCATGGGAAGGAGGGTCAAGATCGGCTGGCGTCCATGCGGGAAGGCATTCATAGGACTCAATCGCTGACTGCTGCTGTATCGATTTCTGTGTTGCGGTACGACACCAGTGCAACTTGCGTGCCAATCCAGCTCTACTCGGTGAGATCAGCCAAATCCGCGGATTGGTTGCAGCGTGCAATAGTGGCGAAAACGTCGCCCCTTCTTTTTGCACGATTCTTCCCGTAGATAGGGCTGTGGACTTTGTTAGGGTCGGGCGGGCTTGTGGTTAGGGAGCCGCCCCATTTTCGAGTCTTCCCTACGAGGGGTGATTCTACGGGCAATTTGCCCGTAGAGGAACGGGTCGAAAAGAAGGGGAGTGCAAGGCACGATCCGCGTCGCAGACGGACCCCTGATATTGCAAAATACCAGCAGATGGCACCCTGATTGCTCTCTAGTAGATCGAATGAATGGTGATGAGAACCAGCAAGTGTTCGCGGTCAATGTCTCCAAGACGGACTGCCGGTCTGCAAGCTGCTCATTCTCAGCAATGGGCTGGGAAAGATCAGTTTGGGTTTCTCACCAACTTCATTCGAATAATAGCTCCACCACCCCCATCAAATCTCAGTCATCAAAATCGTGAAATACTTCATCACCGTACCTGTGTTCCTGCTCCTGCTTTGTTTGGAGTTTGCGACCGCTCTCTTCAGTTACCTTCGGAATGTGCAAGGCCGGCGCTCAGGGCGTACCGCGGCAGCCAATTTGAACCCTTTTTCTTCACAGGTTGCCGGACCTTCCCAATAGATGCTTCCAGGTAACGAATTCATCTGCGCAACGCTTGAAAGGCTGGTATCTGCCAGCCTTTTTCGTGTTAAACTGGAGGGTCCGTATGTGGGCAGAGTGCAATGGTAATGCAATCTGCAAAATGCAGAATGCCAGAACAGCGCTGCCTTCCAAAGATTTATTGCTGATGAAGTCACGAATTGGGGTTCCCGTTAGGTCCAAGTGGCAGTAGAGTGGTGTGATATGGATCCCTCCCGCGATAGTGTGCCATGGTCATTTTTCAGCCGATATGGACACGTCTTGCTTTACATCCACCGGAACCCCAGGGTGCGGATGCGGGACATTTCCTCGGGGCTTGGCCTCACGGAGCGCACCGTCCAAAAGATCATCCTGAAACTGGAGAAGGCAGGCACGGTGGTCAGGCAACGTGAGGGCCGCAATAATATCTACCAGATCAATTACGAGGCAGTTCCGCCTCATCCCTCGGAAGAGTCGCTCCAGTTAGAGCCTCTTCTTCGGCTCGCATTGGAGAGCTTCGAGAAGGAATAGATCACTTGGGGCAGGGACAGGGTGAACTTCCCACCTGGGAATGACGTACGCCTCCAAGCGATGGGCAAGCCCTGGATCGATCAATTCTTAGATACAGGAGAATCCTCGTGAAGCTGAAGAGCCTTACGGCGACGGTACATAGACGGGGATTCTTTGGCCAGATCCCGAAACGAGCGGTTGAACTGGGAGAGGCTTTGGAAGCCAACGGCATAAGCGATCTCCGCGATTGTCTTCGATGAAGTCTTTAGAAGGCTCTTGGCGTTGGCGATCCGGCACTCGCAGAGATGTCGGCGAAACGATTTGCCGGTGTATCGGGAGAGCATACCAGTCAGGTAGTTGGGGCTCACTCCGACCTCGTCTGCCAGTCCAGTCAGAGAAAGGTTTTCGTGGCTTCGCTGACGAATGATCGCAATGGCTCGTCGAGCATGAAATGGGACATCGCTCTGCAGGTCATGACCACGAGAGTGTAGCCAGTCGCCAATGAGCTCCGCAAAGATCGAGAGAAGGTTCCCGATGGCTTCGAAACGTTCGGGTTCACATCTCGGAGGAGTCAGCATAGCGCGTCCGTGGCCATTTCCATTTCCATGACTTTCTATCGCGCTGTCCCGGACGATTGGATCTGTAGTAACCAGGAAAGCGCCGGAATGCAAGTGGCCTACGATCATCTGACGTACGGTAAGAGGCACCAGGTGTTCCAAAATTCCGCCTTGGCGCCGAATCAGAAGGGTGTTGTTGTCTCCTGCAGGTTCGATGGAGGTACGGCCATCGGACGAGCTTTGGATGACGGGGGAGTGACCGTTCCCGTGCTCACTTGGATGGAAATAGGGTGCGCCTGTAGGGCTCAGAAGTAAGCCGAGGTCACTATCCGCAGCAGTAAAGGAAGGGACCTGGCCAGTCAGCTTGAAGTAGGTTTCAGAGAATTCCTGAAACAACGGTAGGGTAGGGAGCATTGTCTTGTGGGGTTGGATTCAGAGAGATTCCGCCACAACCATGTTCGCTTCTTGCGTTTGCCCGGGGGCAAGACGTAGGGCGAAGGTAGATTTGCGAATTCTTGATCGCATAAAAAATCGTTCCCGTGAAATCTCGATTTGTGTTTTCTAATGCCAGCCATTCAGAAGGCGGTTAGGAATTGGGGGTAAGGGCTGGCGTCTTTCGTAAATGGAGAAGGGTGGACCGAAGTCCACCCTCGAAGCGCCGGAGGGTGGCGCCAACGTTACGGACATTGACTATTCGGCGCCCAACTCTTCTTGAGCGTTATCCTTC
>JBHIXE010000200.1:0-10112 GCA_041984905.1 Verrucomicrobiales bacterium
CTCCGCGAAGAGCTGCCGTGAGCTGCCATCGGCAGCGACATAGGTTCCCGAGGCGAAATCCTTGGCACCTTCCCGGTTGCGAAGTTGGAAGAGCATGAGCTCGGAACCGTCGTTCAGCTGAATGGAGAACCAGTCCCAGCCGACCTGTCCCTCGCCCAGTAGACTGGTGCTCCACTCGCGATCGTACCAACTCTGTCCCGCTACGGAAAACTCCTGGTCACCGATGACGATCGTTCCCTGGGTGTCGAGGCGCGTGAAGGAGTAGTAGTGCGAGGCATTGGCGGGATCACCCGACTTCGGACTGAACCCATTCTCACCCTGCAGAACGCGAGCCTTGGCAGGGGTCAGGGTGAGATCCAGCCCAAACGCCTTCGGATTTCGGGTGTCGGACTTCGAGTTTTCGCTACGGGCAACCAACCGATAGTGTCCCGCTTCATCTGAGCTTCGCTGCAGTTCCCAGTCCTTGAGCCAGACCATCCGCGTCCCGGGCTCGTCCAATTGACTACCGGCCTCCTGGAAAGCGCCGCGACTGAACTGATCCCCATAGAGAAACCGGTCTCGGCAGGGATCGGAGATGGCAAGGTGAGCGAACCAGAAGTCGTTCACCACGAAACTGGAAGTGGAGGAACCGCGCTCCGCAGGAGGACGAACTCCTATTCGGAAGAAGGTGAGTTGATAGCCGAAACGGCGGTCGGTGGAGGAATCCCAGAGATTGCCGGTGAAATACCACCACTCCGTCTTGTAGTCCGGGTGAGCGCGTTCGTCGTCTGGCAGGACGATGGGGACGTTAGGCTGCGCGCGCTTCCAGGAGGGATCCGGTTCCTGAGAAGGCACGGACGGAGCCGCCAGGAAGAGGCAGAGGGCCAGGATAACACGCGGATTCACAATACCCACTACGAGCGGAACTCAAGATGGGTTCGCTTTGTGCGCCACCGCCATGTCCTCTTCGTCCGGATTGGAGGAACGGAAGGGGCGCCGGTACCAGCGCCAGGCCGATCCGGAGGCGTCCTTGATGTCTTCCATGATCAGATAGCTGACCGGCACCAGGATCAAGGTGATCGCGGTGGCAAAGAGAATGCCGAACGCCAACGACACCGCCATGGGAATCAGGAACTGGGCCTGGGTGCTCTTCTCAAAGAATACCAGGGGAATCAGGCCCGCGAAGGTGGTGAGGGAAGTCAGGATGATGGCCCGGAAGCGCGCGGCTCCACCCGTGCGGACAGCTTCCTTCAAGGGCACGCCTTTGTCCCGTTGCCGGTTGATCCAGTCGACCAGCACGAGGCTGTCATTCACGACCACGCCGGAGAGCGCCAGCATCCCAAAGAGACTCATGAAGCTAAGCGGCATATCCGGAATGGGGTGACCGATCAGGATGCGATACTTCTCAATGAATATGTGCCCGAAGACCGCCCCGATGAGGCCGAAGGGAATCACGCTCATGACGATAAAGGGCTGAAGAATCGATCTGAAGGGAATCGCCAGCATGCAGTAGATCGCAAAGACTACGAAGATCGATCCCATCATGAGCGCCTGATTGGCCTCCCGTTGTTCCGCTGCTTCGCCCTCCATCGAGAATCGGACCGAGGGAAAGGGCGCCAGCACTTCCGGCAATTCTTCTTTCAGCGAGGCCTTGATGGCCTCGACGTCGACCTCCTGCTTGTTGGCGTCCGCTATCACATTGACGGAGCGTTGCCGGTCGATTCGGCGAATCGCCGAAGGACTCCTGCCAAACTCGACTTCCGCCAGGTTGGCAAAGGGAACCCGCGCGTCATCCGCCGTGCGAATCCGCATGTCATCGAGATTCCGCAGACTCTCCCGCTCGTCCCGCGGATAGCGGACCATCACGCGGATGTCATCCCGGCCGCGCTGGATACGTTGCGCCTCAAAGCCATAAAAGGCGCCGCGAGTCTGGCGTGCCAGATCATTGGAGTCCACTCCCAGCAATTGCGCCTGGGGCTTCACCTGGATGCGCATCTCCTCCTTCCCATCGTCGACGTTGCTGGCAATATCGAACAGGCCCGGATACAGGTTTAGCTTGGCTTCGACAGCTTCGGCAGCCTTGGAAAGCTCTTCAATGTTGCTGCTGAGCAGTTGCACATCGATGGGGTCGCCATAGCGGCCAATCTCGGCACGGACATTGAAGTCTTCCGAGCCAGGGATCTGGCCCACCATGCGGCGCAGTTCCATGGATAGTGCGGGGGAGCTGACTTCGGCGAAACCAAGCTTCTCCATGTCTTCCGCATCGATCAGCTCGAAGGACACTTCACCTACATTGGTCTGTCCGGACGAGACCCGGCCACCGCGGCCACCGGAAATGCCTTGGCCGCCTGTAGCGCTGAAAACGCTCAGGATCACACTTCTTCCCTGGTCGTTGACGTACTTGTCTCGCAGTTGATAGGCCACATCCTCGATCTGCTGGATGTATTTGGCGGTCACCTCGTAGGGCGTGCCGGGAGGCATCGTCAGGCTGACCGTTACATATTCGCTGGCCACCCGGGGGAAAGGGCTCCAGGTAACACGCCCGCTTTTCCACCAGCCAAGCGTGGCCAGCAGCATGAAGAAGAATACGGCACTGGTGACCCAGCGATTTCGCAGCGCAAACTCCAGGAAGGGTTGGTAGACCTTTCGCACGAATCCCTCCGTCCCATCGGCAATGCGCTGTTGAATCCGGACAACATAGTTCCACTTGGCCGGCTTCTGTTTTCCGGCCCTGAGGTGCTTGAGGTGGGCGGGGAGGATCAGCTTGGATTCAATCAGGGAGAAGAGCAGCACCGGGATCACCACGTAGGGAATCTGGCGGAAGATTGCCCCTCGAAACCCTGGAATCAGCAGGAGAGGGACAAAGGCAATCATGGTCGTCAGGATCCCGAAGATCACCGGCCGGGAAACCTCCTGAGTGCCTTCAATCGCTGCCTTGGTGGCATCCGTCGACTCCCGTAGTTTGGTGTAGATGTTTTCTCCAACCACAATGGCATCGTCCACCACGATCCCCAGCACCAGGATGAATCCGAAGAGGCTGGCAATGTTGATCGTGGCCCCAAGGAGCGGCATGAGAATGAACGCACCGGCAAAGGCTACCGGAATGCCGAGAATCACCCAGGCCCCCAGCGTGATCCGCAGGAACATGGCCAGCACCAGGAAGACCAGGAAAAAGGCCCAAACCGCGCTGCTCACCAAGGTGTTGAGGCGTCCTTGCACGATGTTGGAGCGATCTCTCCAGGCCGCGATCTCCACTCCTTCCGGAAGGCTGGCGGCCTTCTCCTTCACGTAGGCGGTGACCGTGTCGGAAATGAGAATGGCATTCTGATCGCCCACCCGGTTCACATCAATGAGCACGGCGGGACGGCCATTGAACCGAGCGGTGACCTCCGCTTCTTCAAAGCCGTCATTCACGGTTCCCAAGTCCTTGATCCGAACCACGGTTCCATCGGGATTGGCGCGGACGATAATGTCCTCGAAATCCTCTCCATAGTAGGCGCGGGTCTTGGTGCGGAGCAGGATTTCTCCCCCCTTGGTCTTGATGGTCCCTCCAGAGAGATCGACCGACTGGGCGGCTACTGCGGCGGCGACTTCATCAATGGTGAGGTTGTAGCGCAACAGAGTCTTCTCCGAGACTTCGATGGCGATCTCGTATGGGCGGACCCCAATCATGGAAGCGCTGCTGATCGACTCCGTGCGCGTCATGCCTTTGATGATGCCGCCTAGGATGGGGAGACGGTCGATGGGGAGCCACTTGGGAAAAGTGATCTCGCCCACCGCTTGCAACGTCAGGATCTCATCCTGAACTTCATTACCGAGTTGTCGCAATTGGAACTCGTCGAGGTCTCCAGAGATCACCACCTTCACCACGGATTCCGTTCGTTGCTGGAGATAAATCGTGGGCCGCTCGGCTTCCTCCGGGAAAGTGACAATCGCGTCTACCCGGGACTTGATGTCGTCCAGGGCCTCGCGCGGGTCGAAACCGCTCTTGATCTCGGCCGAGACGGACCCGCTGGATTCGGTCGCAGTGGAGGTGATTTCTTCAATCGACTCCACGTCCTGGATGGCTTCCTCGATCTTAATGACCACGCCTTCCTCGACTTCTTCCGGATTGTTGCCCCGATAGGGAACGCTGATGGTCACCGTGTCGATGTCCGCCTGAGGAAACACCTCCAGAGTCAACTGGGTGGCGATCGACCAGACCCCCAGACCCAGGATCGTGATCATGAGCAGGTTGGCGGCTACATCATTCTTGGCAAACCAGGAGATCATGGAGAATCAGCGTCAGGTCTTGGGTTCTTGACCGGGTTCAGGCTTCTTGCGGTCCCCCTCTTGAGCGAGCGGCGGGCGACCACCCGGAGGCCCGCCTGGCGGTTTGCCTTCACCTTTGACCGTCACCTGATCCCCATCGCCGATGAAGGGAAGCGGGGTCAGGGAATAGCGAGTGCCTGGAGCGACCTGGCCGTCGGTCCGCGCGACAATCACATCGGGAGCGCCGGAGTAGACCACGTCCAGATCCAGGAAATTCACGTGGCTGCTGGCATCCACCTCCAGGATGGTGCGGCCATTGCGCAGGGCGGAGCGCGGAACCACAAAAACGCCATCCAGGTGGACGCCTTTGATTTCCGCTTCCACGAAGGTTCCGGAGGGAAGGGGCGGTCCTTCGGAGGTATCCACATTGGCAATCACGAAAAGCTGCCGGGTGGATTGGTCCACAGCGGCTTCCGTGCGGTCGATCCAGCCCGTCCACTGCTCGTGAGAACCATGCTCGCCGCTCAATTTGACCACCGGTTTTTCGCCTCCCTCCAAAGCCGGTAGAAAGGCCAACTGATCGCCCCGCAAGGGAAGGCGCACTTCAAAGATATCATCGGCAAAAATGGTTCCCAAGAGTGTGCCGGTGGAGACGAACTGGCCCACTTCCACCTCTTTGGCGATAACCCGTCCATCGTAGGGGGCCGTGATCCGGGTGCGCTCCACGTTCAGCCTGGCTTCCGCCACGTCCGCTTCCGCGGCCACCAGATCGGCTTCGGCTTGCCGCAACTGAGGAATGCGAAGCGCCAAATCCGTCGGTTCGCCTTTGCCAAGTCGCTTCCAGTCTTCCCGGGCCTTGTCTGTCTGAGCCTGAGCCAGGGTAAGGGCGGTCTGCATCTGGGCCAGGGCAGCCTGAGCGCGGATCAACTGCGTCTCAAAGTCCCGGGAATCCAGCTTCACCAGGACGTCCCCCTTCGCGAACTCCGCTCCATCCAGGAAGGAAGGGCTGATTTCGACCACTTTACCGGAGACTTCCGCGGTCAATTGGCTCTGGACCTTGGGCCGGATCACTCCCTGGCTGGGAAGATTCACCTGGAAGTCGGTCGGTTCCAGGGTATCGACCTCAACGACGGGATACTCCCGGAAAGCAGGACGCTGAGCGGGTTCTGCTGCCGTGTTGATCAGGTAGAGGTAGTAGCCGACGGCTGCCGCCACGATCGCAGCTGTGAGCACAAGTCGGACAAGAATGGCGGGGCCGAATCGCATGAACAGATAATTAGGTGGGGCTGGGCCAGGAGGTCGATGATAAAACGCAGTTCCACCGCATCAGTTGCGGAAGTCTCCTCTACAAGACGTATCGGTAGCCCAATCTGGCAAAAAGAAGGACCGCTGTCCCCCGTTTTTCCGGGAACAGCGGTCCAAAGAAAGGTTCGCAATGGCGAGGAGGCTTAACCCACCACGCTGTGGGCTCCCACTCCAAAGTCCCGTCGGGCCGTGGAGATGGTGATCGTTAACCCCGCCGCGACATCAATGAAGGATAGCAGCGTGATCAAGAGGAAGGTGGACGTTCCGCAGGGTTCCACCACGATGAATTCGATGAGGAACACCAGAAAGACCAGGATCGAGAAGACGTGTTCCACGATCGCGGAGTTCCCCGTGTGAGTGGACTTGAACAGCTCGAAGTAGAGCAAAATGATCGCGATCAGGAGGATGAAGTCCGCAAAGGTCAGAGTCAGACGGGCGCCGGACGGCAGGGGCATACCTTTTTGGCCGGTTTTCTCGATGTTCTTGGCGGCGTCGACGATCGCCTTGCTGGCTTCGGACTCGGCAGCCGTCTCGGATACATCCACAGTGGAAGCATCCGTCTCCGGGCTCACGGGTTCGGTCTCAGTCGCTTCCGAGTAGACCTCGGGCTTTTCATAGACAAGTCCTGGCGCCGTGAAAGCGATCAGGTTGTAGAAAATCAGAACGAAGAGGAGCAACGGAACGTGTTGCAGGAATCTAATCATGGTCCGGGTGGTAAGTTGTGAATGGTGACGTGGAACAAGTTACAGCATTTAGGCGCAGATTCGCTCCAATATCTTCAAAATCGACTGAGCTTTTCTCGAATCCGAGCGGGTATCCACCGATTTCTTCTCCTCATAACAGGGGATTCTGGCCTGAGGCAACTAGATTCCGGTTCCTTCTTCGACTCAGTCGCCACTGAGCAGTTTCAGCAGGTCCAGCGGATGTTCCAGAAGGGTGGACGCTCCGTTGTTCACCAGTTCCTGGCGCTCCCGGAATCCCCAGAGCACTCCAACGGCGTGGAGTCCGGCGGCCGTTGCGGTCTGCATGTCCGTGTTGGTATCCCCCAGGTAGAGGCACTCCGAGGGAGAGACTCCGATGTGATCCAGGATTTCCAGCGCGCCGGCCGGATCGGGTTTCTTGGGAACATGATCCCGCATTCCCAGGATGACCGACCATTTCCAGGCAGCGAGGAAGTGCTCGATGCACTGCAGGGTGAATCCATGGGGTTTGTTGGAGAGAACCGCCAGCTCGATATCTCTCGCGCTGAGTTCGGTCAGCAGTTCGGGAATGCCCGCATAGGGACGAGTCTTGGCATTCCAGCGCTCCGTGTAGGCCTGCTGGTAGATCGCGGCGCACTCCTCGATCACTTCGGGGCGTCGTTCGCCCTCGGGAAGGATGCGCTCCATGAGGACCCGGACTCCATCGCCCACATAGGTTTTGTATTCGTCCCGGGGATGAGTGGGGTATCCCTGGTTTTGGAGCATGAAATTGGCGGAATCCGCCAAGTCATCCAGGGTGTCGAGAAGCGTTCCGTCGAGGTCGAAGATGGCGGCGCGAAAGGCAGGCATATGCGCAAGCCTGCACCAGATATCACAATCGGAAAGGGAGGAAAGGGCGAATCGGCTAATTCAAACCGACAAAGCTTTCCTCTTCCACACTCTGCTTCTTGGGAGACTCGCCCCGGGTGTAACGGAGGAGGGTCTCTTTATCGGAATCGCTCATCTCTCCGAAGAGCAGCGTGATTTCATGAACCGGCATCCCATCGGACCCTGCACAGTAGCTGCTGCTCACC
The DNA here is from genome assembly GCA_041984905.1 of Verrucomicrobiales bacterium. Taxonomy (GTDB): domain Bacteria; phylum Verrucomicrobiota; class Verrucomicrobiia; order Verrucomicrobiales; family DEV007; genus JBHIXE01. The sequence continues at coordinate 7,310 of JBHIXE010000200.1, forward strand.
ACCATTCCCTCCGTGCTGATGAAGGCGCTTTCCGGAAGACGCCCACTCGCAGGCTTTCCGTTGGGATTGGGCGGTTGGATGTGAAACCCAAGTTCGATCCAGGAGCCGATTTCGAAGGCTTCACGCGATTCGAAGATCACTCCCTTCTCCGTCACCTGGACGACTCGGAGTACCGGCGAACTGACTTCGCGGTGGTAGTCCGAACAAGACGATTTGTGTGCTCTGTGATTTGGTTCCATACCAAAGGGGGGCTGGCGTATGGGTTAATAAACGCTATCTTGGACCAGGCTTGTGTCAACGTCGGCTCCGCAATATTTTGTGCCATCCGGGTATCAAATCTGCGAAATTTTTTGCTTATGGCTGGAATTCGTAGACGGCTGCATCGAACTACTTAAGCCAACTTGATTTTCGCTTATGCACATCCGAGATATTTTCAAGCACCACCGGCCCACCCTGTCCTTTGAGTTCTTTCCCCCAAAGACACCAGAGGCGTCGGAGGCGCTCTATGCAACCATCTCGGAATTAGAGGCTTATAAGCCATCTTTCGTGAGCGTGACCTACGGTGCTGGAGGCACGACCCGGGAACTCACGCACGATCTCGTGGTTCGCATCAAGAACGAGACCAGCCTCCATCCCGTTCCTCACTTGACCTGCGTCTGTCACCAGGAGAAAGACATCCAGGAGATCCTGGAGCGCTATGCGCAGGCGGGTGTGACTAACATTCTTGCCCTGGGCGGAGATCCGCCTCGCAACCTGGAGAACTACAAGCGCTCCGAAGATGCCTTTCAGCACGCCGCTGATCTGGTCCGCTTCATCCAAAAATTCAATCAGAGCGGTTCTCATCCGGATCCACGCGGTTTTGGTGTGGGTGTGGCGGGTTTCCCGGAAGGGCACCCGGGAACTCCCAACCGGCTCAAGGAGTTGGAATACCTGAAGGCCAAGGTCGATGAAGGAGCGGACTACATCTGCACCCAGCTATTTTTCGACAACCGAGATTTTTTTGATTTTCGTGACCGCTGTGAGTTGGCGGGCATCCATGTTCCCATCATCGCCGGGCTCATGCCGATCACCAGCACAGGCAGCATGAGCCGGATGGCGGACCTGGCGGCGGGCGCACGCTTCCCTGCCAAATTGCTAAGGGCTCTGGACCGGGCTGGCGACGATAAGGATGCCGTGGAACGGGTCGGAATTCACTATGCCACGGAGCAATGCCGGGACCTGTTGGATAATGACGTCGCCGGCATCCACTTCTATACCCTCAACAAGTCGACGGCCACTCGCCAGATCTACGCGAGCCTGGGCTTGCGTGATACCGAAGCAATTGCGCTTCGATAGTCTCTTGCCCTGACAATCTTCCCAACCCCAACCCTCAAGTCGTGGTCGATATCTACAAGATCGAGAAGGTTCCGTTGCGTCTGTTGATCTACGGATTCGCGATCCTGTATTTGGGGTTGGATCTGGTGCTCCTTCGCGGACCGCTCTATCATAAGTTCCGCGAGTGGACGCCGGGTTCGGATGTGCGCCAGCAAGTGGGGATCGACAACCACTGGGCGGCCTCCGTAAACGACCATCCCATCACCAAGGCACAGTTGAATCTGGCCATGGATCTGCACCTCGCCAGGCGAGGCCAGTCACGCGAAGATCTCTCGCAGAAAAGCCTGAGCATCACGCAGTTGGCGGTGCTGAACCGGATGATCAACGATGAGCTGGTTCGGCAGTACAGCCTCGCTCAACCGGTCGAAGTTCCGCCCGAGTTTTTGAGCAGAAGAGTCGAGCAGTTCATGAGCAGCTTCGCGCCCGGCCAGCTCAAAGCCATGTGTCAGCTGCATGATCTCACACAACCTCAATTGGAGGGGCTCCTCAAGGCCCAGGCTCGCCAGGAATACTGGTTGGAAGAGATGATCAAGGGCGGCCTTATCATCAAAGAAGAAGATGTCCGAAAATGGTATGAGGCTTACCAGGATGTCCTGGTGGCTCCCGAGGTTATCCGGGCGCGACAGATCTTCCTCACCACCGTGGGTCAGGATGCCGAGAAAAGGAAAGAGGAGATCCTGACAATCCACCAGAAACTCACCTCGGGTGAGGCCAGCTTTGAAGCGCTCTGCAAGGAAGTTTCCGAGGATGATCGTACCAAACTCATCGGAGGCGACTTGAACTACTTCAGCCGGGATCGCATGCCGAAAGCCTTCACGGATCCGGTGTTTGCTCTCAAAGTGGGGGAGACGAGCCAGCCCTTCCAGACGGAGATCGGCTGGCACATTGTGGAAGTGACCGATCGTGTGCCGAAGCGGAAGCTGACCTATGAAGAGGCCGCTCCAGAGATTCGCGCCACATTGGAGAATGAGAAGCGGCTTGAGAGTGTCGAGAAGTTCCTCAACGAACAACTACGCATCGACAGCCGGGCAAAAGTCGAATTCTACCCGGCTGCCAGCGAGATTGATGGGTTGTAGGAGGACTTACCGCTTCTTCTTGCCCTTCAGCCAACCTTTGGCGGGCTTGGCGATCGCGTGCTCCAAAACCTGATCCACGTTCTCGACGGGAATCAACGTGATGCGTTCCTTGACCTCATCCGGTAGATCCGGCAGGTCCGGCAGGTCCGGCAGACCCGGTAGACCCGGAAGATCCGGTGGGCCCTGCAGGTCCGGTAGATCCGGTGGGCCCTGCAGGTCCGGTAGATCCGGTAGATCCGGTGGGCCCTGCAGGTCCGGCAGATCCGGTAGATCCGGCAGGTCCAGTAGACCCGGCATGACCGGTGGCGCCTGTGGCGCCATCACCGCCGTCGCTTCCTGTGGCTCCAGCAGGT
>JBHIXE010000201.1:0-10102 GCA_041984905.1 Verrucomicrobiales bacterium
TCCGAGGGCGAGAGTGGAATCGATCACTTCATCCGGGACCGGCTCCGGGAACTGGAGATCGAGCCTTCGCCGGAGGCGAGCAAGCGAACACTCATTCGCCGGGTGACTCTTGACCTGACGGGTTTGCCCCCGACTCCCGAAGAGGTGGATGCTTTTCTCTCCGACAAGAGTCCCAACGCCTACGAGAAAGTGGTCGATCGGTTGCTGGCCTCAGACCGCTATGGAGAGCATCGCGCTCGGCCGGATGCGTATGAAAAGCTGGTGGATCGCTTGCTGAACTCTCCGCGCTATGGGGAACATCACGCGCGCTACTGGCTGGATGCCGCTCGTTATGCCGACACTCACGGGCTGCACCTGGACAATTACCGGGAGATGTGGCCTTACCGGGATTGGGTCATTGGCGCCTTCAATGAAAACCTCCCCTTTGACCAGTTCACCATCGAGCAACTGGCGGGTGACCTGCTGGAGTCGCCTACCTTGGAGCAGCGGATTGCCACGGGATTCAATCGCTGCAATGTGACGACCAGTGAGGGAGGCGCCATCAATGAGGAGTTTCTGGTTCGCTATGCGGTGGATCGCGTCAACACCACTTCCACGGTCTGGCTTGGTCTCACCATGGCCTGCGCCCAGTGTCATGATCACAAGTACGATCCCATCTCTCAGAAGGATTACTATCAGCTCTTCGCCTTCTTCAACAACACGGTGCAGCCTGCCATGGATGGGAATCGTCCGGATACTCCACCGGTGATTCGCATCTATCCGGAGGAATCGATTAAAGAGAAGGAGAGCAAGGTGAGGGCGGAGATTGCCGAGTTGGACAAGCAGATCAAAGCCCGTCGCGGCGCTGCCAGGGAGGCGTTTGAGTCCTGGATGCCTGAGGAGGGAAGTTGGCTGGGAGAGATCTACACCCTGCAACGCAAGCCCGGTGAAGAAGCGGACACCTTCAGTTTCCCGCTCTCAAAGGACAAACCCTTCTCCATGTTGGTGCGGGTCAAGGTGCCGGAGGAGGTTCGCTACTACGATCTGCTTTCGCAGATGGATGAGCGGGGACGCGGCTTTCGCCTTGGCTTGGATGTGGTGAATGAAGGCGTCGAGCTCGTCCTGTCTGGGGGCCCGGAAAAAGGGGAACTCAAGGTGCAGCAGATCCGCCAGACCAGGCCTGGTCGCACCGTTACCATGGTCATGGTCTATGATGGATCCGGATCGCCCAAGGGCGTCACCGCCTGGGTGGGGAATCGGGAAAAGACCCGGGATCGATTCCCCTACTTGGAGAAGGATACCCTCACCGGGGATTTCTCAAATCAGGAGCCCTTCCAGGTTCAGGCAGACAGCGAGATGCTTCCCCTGTTGGAAGTGTATGACCGCGCGCTGACGGACGAAGAAATCGCCCTCGTTCAGAATCGCGCCGGTCTAGCCGGCCTCGTCCGGAAGCCACGCGAGCAGTGGGACAAGAAGCAGGGGGAGGACATGTTCTCCTATTATCTACAGACCCAGGATCCGGAATATCAGGTGCTCCTCGCGCAGCGCGCCGAAGCGGATCTCCGTTTGGAAAAGGTCCTGCGAGAGGCACCGGTCACCCATGTGATGCAGGAGGACGCCGAGGGAATGCCCACGGCCATGGTTCTGCAGAGGGGCGAATATGACAAGCCTACAGACGTGCAGGTGAATGCGGAAGTGCCTGGATCTCTCGGGAAGCTGGCCGCTGACGAGCCCCGGAACCGGTTGGGATTGGCCCAATGGTTGGTCGATCGCGACAATCCTCTCACTGCCCGCGTCACTGTGAATCGTATCTGGCAGGAGTTCTTCGGCACCGGGTTGGTGAAGACTTCGGGAGACTTCGGTCTGCAGGGCGAGTCACCTTCGCACCCGGAATTGCTGGATTGGTTGGCGGTGGACTTTGTCGATCACGGCTGGGACGTGAAGCGGCTGGTGCGTCAAATCGTGACCTCGGACACGTATCGGCAATCCTCCGTCATCCGCCCTGAACTTCTGAAGCGAGATCCGGAGAATCGGCTTCTCACTCGCGGCCCGCGTTTCCGCCTGGATGCAGAGATGGTCCGGGACCAGGCCTTGTTCACCAGTGGCTTGATGGTGGAGAAAATTGGCGGGCCTCCCGTGCGTCCCTATCAACCAGATGGACTCTGGCATGCGGTTGGTTACAGCAATAGCAACACGGTCCGCTACTATCGCCATCATGGCGAAAGCCTCTACCGGCGTAGCATCTATACCTTCCTCAAACGGACTGCGCCGCCTCCGAGTATGAGCGTGTTTGATGCGCCCGACCGCGAGAGTTGCACGGTGCGTCGCGAGCGCACTAACACGCCGCTGCAGGCCCTCGTGCTCATGAACGATGTCCAGTTCGTGGAGGCAGCCCGGCATCTCGCTGAGCGTAGCCTCAAGACCTCTGACCCGATTTCCGATATGGCCCAACGCACCTTGGCGCGGCCGTTGAGTCCGGAAGAGCGTGCGATTGTAGTGAGTTCTCTCGCCAGTTTCCGGCAGTATTTCCAGAACTCACCCGAAGCTGCCGAAGCGTTGTTAGAGGAAGGAGACAAGCCCAATTCGAATGGGTTCCCTGCGGCGGAAATCGCGGCTCATGCGATGTTGGCAAGCCAGTTCCTCAATCTCGACGAAGCGATTTCGAAGAACTGAGTATGAGTCAATATTCGAAACATGGGAGGTCCTTGATGAAAAGCGTTGTTCCCATGTTGATAGTGGGGGCTGTATTGACGGCAATGGAGTCGACTAGGAAGTATGAGGCTCTTTACATAATTGTTTTTGTTGTTGTGGTAATGGTTCACGCTTTGGTCTTGTTTCGGCTCAGGCGTGATCCCCCGAAGTGACAGCAGTGATGATGGCCGAACAACTTGTTGTGTTGGGGCTAGGCCTCTTGCGGCTACTCTATAGAGCTTGTGGCTATCTCAACCGCAGTCGTGATCGCTGAATTGGTCTTCACGTTTGCGAGATCCTCTTCTGTGCCACCGCTGCGCGGCTGGTCGACCGACCGTATCTCCGGGGCCTCGCTAACGCTCAACCCCGGCTAGCGATGACCGCAGCGCTTCGCGCCTTCTCTGACGGCACCAACAAGATAGCCACTTTACCTAAAGCGATCTACATTCGCGCCTTGCAGTAGATTCGAGACTGCAAACTGTGGACGTGGTTAGAATTAGTCCCAAACGTTATCGCCCGCGATCGTGGAATCCCAAGGTTCGGCAACCTCTCTCAGCATCGCTTTGACCAGAGGACTACTCAGGTTTGGATAGTACGAAAGCAAGCGTGCAACCAGTCCACTGACGTAAGGGGCGGCGTAGCTGCTGCCGGTGACGGTCTTCCATTCGTTCTCCAGCCAAGGAACCTTGATCCGTTCTCCCTTGGCGAAGAATTCCACCATGTAACCAGGCCGATAGTAGAGCGCGTCCTGCTCGATGTTGCCCATGTTCACGGCAATGACGCTGGGGAAGTGGGCAGGCCATTCCGGGCGGGAATAGTTGTTGTTGTTACAGGCCGTGACGATGTGGACGTCGTTGATGTAGGCGGCGTCGATCCAGCTCTTGAAACTCTTGAATATCACTGAGCGGGCCGCCGTACCAAAGCTGCAGTTGATGATCTGGTAGCCCATGTCGATGGCTGCTTCCACGGCACTGTGAAGCAGAGCCGCTTTGCCTCCTTCCCGCGACTCGAAGATCTTGAAGCTTCCCAGTTCGGCGAATGGCGCGACCTGATGGATGCGATAGGCCACAGCCGTGCCATGACCAAAGAGGTCGCCCGCCTTGTCCTCCTCGATATCCGTCCCGTGATCCGTCTCTACCACCGCGACGCAATCAGAAATGGCCGCATCTTTGAGGGCGGGGTGACGAGTATCGATCCCGGAATCCAGGATGGCGACTTTGACGCCTTCCCCGCGACCTTCTTCCAGCGCGATGCGAGCCTGGTCCGGAGAGATCCAGGTCAGGTCCGAGTCCGGCAAGGGCGAATCAGAATTCGTCTTCATCCAGAATACCGCGCAGGAGATGCCAATCGATCAACCGCTCGAGAACCATGACACAGAATTGCATGGCTTTAAGATGTTCCAAGGTGAACTCGCCCTCGCCGAGCCGGACGCAGGAAACCACGCCGCGAGGTTCATGGGCGAAGTAGAAGGGCACGGCAATCATGGCGGCGGTCACCTGATGCAGCGCCTCATCAATGGTCTCGTCGTGGGTCGCGTTCTTGTAGACCTCGTTCTCGCAGAAGGCCTGCTCGTTGTGGAAGACCATGCTTACCACGCCGCGATCCAGGGGCTGGCGGAACTTGGCGACGAAGTCTCTGGAGCCGGGTCCGCTGTTGAAGACCGGAACCAGCACACCCTTGGACTTGTGGGCGAGCCACAGGGTGCCTTCGTCCGCGGAAACCCGTTCGAAGCTATCGCGCAGGAGCTTTTCGGTCAGCGGGTCGAAGACCTGTTTCAACCGGGTGCGGACCGCTTCGGAGGCCGCGCTTTGATACTGGCTGATCGGGGAAGCACTCAACATGGAAATCATCGCCTTTTCCGGTTGGGATGTAAACAGTCAGGGCTCCAAATTCTCATTGGAGCCCCGCTGCAAAAAGTTTCCGGCTGAAGAGTGATCTAGTTGGCCTTGAGCTGCTGCGCGAAGAACTCCATGGCGGAGCTGTTGCTGCAGAGCATTTGCAGGGCCTTGTCCAGATCCTCTTGAGAGGAGTTGCCGCGGGCGATTCGGCTAAGCAACTCGCGTTGATCGTCCGCAAGCGGCGTTGCTTCACGGGGCTCAACGGTGGGCTCGTCAAAGCTTTCGAGAAAGTCGGTGAAGAGCGCAAATTCTTGGAATTCGTTCATGGAGGATTTCACTTGGTATGGTTATAGGGGTAGACGTGCTTCCCCAGGCCATTTGCATTGTGAATCGTCGAAAAGTTTTTCGAGTTGACTCCTTCACTGAACGGGCTAACTCAGCAAATTGCAAGGGCGTTTGCCGGGATCAACTCTCCATGGGGCTTGAGTCGGATAGACTTGCCGAGTGAGATCTTTCAAGCGAAGCTTTCACCGTGAATCTACTCGATCAGCCAGAGATTCGTTCCCAGGTGCAACCGATTTCCGTGGAGACTTACCACAATATGGTCGGCAGTGGGGAGTTGGATCGAGTCGAGTTGCTCCGAGGCTATCTCGTCCGCAAGATGTCTAAATCGCCGCTGCATAGTGCCATCGTTCATTTTCTCGCCGAGCTCCTGACGACTTTTTGCAGAGACCGCGGCTTGGTTGTTTATAAGGAGGAACCCATTACCCTGAGTGACTCGGAGCCTGAACCTGATATTGCGGTGGTGAAAGGAAAGCGCGAAGACTATTTTCACGCTCATCCAAGTTGCGCGGAGCTTGTCATTGAAGTGGCGATCGCCTCTGTAGCCAAAGATCGTGCGAAAGCGGAGATCTACGCGGAGGCAGAGATCGCGGAATACTGGCTCGTGCTACCTGAAACCCGGGAAATAGTGGTCTATCGAGACCCGGCCGCAGGCGTCTACAGCACGATTTCTGTCTTTGGAGAATCAGAAACCGTGCCGAGCACCTCTATCCGTGGATTCGAGGTCCGGTTGGCAGATCTGCTACCGGAAACCTCCGCCTGAATCTCAGGCCTTGTTGCCGTCTGGATCTTCCTTTTGATCCTCTTCTTCCACGATATCCGACATGGACTTGTTGTAGTCTTCATCCCGGGGGTCACCCTTGCGGTAGGAGCGGATCTTCCGGCTAATGGAGCCAGTGCAGGTCTGCATGCCTTTCGCGCTGAAGGCAATGGTCGCCGAGTTGGCGCCGTCAATGCTCATTTTGGAGGCTGTGGCGATCGCGTCTTGATTGGCGCCAAGGAAGAGGAACTCCCAGCCTTTCTCTTCCCGATATTTCCGGATGAGCTTGGAGATGTCTTTCCAGGTGTAGTCCACGGAGGAGTTTTCGAAGCCATCGGTGAAGATGGCGAAGACCACCTTGCCGGGCTGATCGGCCTCCTGCAGGCGGTTGAGTCGCTCATCGACCTTCTGGATGGTTTTTCCAATGGCGTCCAGGAGGGCGGTGCTGCCGCGAGGAACATACGTGGTGGTGTCCAGATCCACCACTTCGCGGATGGGCAAAGCATCCGAGGGATAGAGAAACTGGTCATCAAAGAGGCAAAGGGTGAGGCGGGCGTCGCCATCGCCTTGTTGTTGATCCCGAAGGAAGGCGTTGAAGCCGGCGATCGCGGGCTCGGTCATGGTGGTCATGGAGCCGGAACGATCGAGAATGAATGCAATTTCAGTGAGGTCTTGTCTCATAAGCTTGGGACTTGGGAAGATTCGGGCACGGAAAGAGGGGCCCGGTTGGGTTGTAGCCGCGATACCGAACGGGCCGAGCAAAGAGATGCCGGCATTGTTCAGAGGGCGAACTGGTTCTGGCTTATGGACGCAACCTTTCTGGCTGCTATTCAATTTCTCACACAGTGAGGCTCAAAGGGCGAAATCTGCTAGAGATCATCGCCTTCCAGGTCCTCCTGGACTTCCGTGTAGCCTGCTGGATCAAATACGAACCGCCTGGGATCGATTGGGGGATTTCGCCGCACGTGGAAAAACTCGGAGCGTACATGGGATCCATCCCGGAGTCTGATATCGAACCCGCGCAGGAAATAGTCATTGAGATCGACCAGGTAGATGAGCTCTTTGACCCCCTGAGCCATTTCCCCTTGAATGGGTTGAACGTGAACTTCGTAGAAGTTGGGCTGCTGCACGACCTTGAGGACGTGGTATTCCTTCTGGAATTCCTCGGTGGTCCGTGGGAAGCCATCGGCCATCATGGCGAATCCGGGAGGCGCTCCTTCACTGGACGCGGCACCACCCATTTCCCGATAGCGAACCTTCAATTTCTTGGGTTGGGCAATCGCGACCTGTTTTCCGTCTCCAATGACGACAGTCTTGGGCGGATCACCGACCTGCCAGCGGAAACGGCGGGTATTGATATCCATCCACATCCAGCCGGAAGATTTGATAGGCAGACGTAGCGTCTTGAGTTTTCTCTCCTGGGTAAAGCCTACTTCGATTCGCTCCAGGCCACTGTAGCTTTCCAGCCAGCGCTCCAGCAGCTCTCCCCCAGTTCTCGGCGCTCCTCGCGGGGCCACGGTAGAGTCATCTGGAGTGGGCGCTTCCGGGCTCTCGGATTCCGGAGCATCAGGGTCCGGGGCCGGTTCGTTGGGGAGCAACTTACCTTCGGTCAATTCCGGTAGTGGATTTTGTGCAGGGGCCTCGTCAGCGGAGTCTTCCTGGCCAAAGACGGCTGGAGAGAAGAGGGTCAGGATCAGGGCCAGGATGCTCGGGAAGGTGAGGCTTCGCATCCTATCAAAATCGGCGAAAGGGCAAGGGGCTGCAAGCCGAATCAGGCAGTGAGCGGTGTGGCAGGGCTTTCCGGGGAGCGGTGAAGCCACTTCCACCAGTGGGGCAAAAGGAAAACCGCTGCCAGGGTATTGATGAGGACGCCCAGGGCGCAGACCTGACCGAGGCTGGCGAGGCCCTCCGCGGAGGAAAATGCCAGGGAGCCGAAGCCGATCGTGGTGGAGAGTCCGCAGAATATCAGCGCTCGCGAAATCCCCAGCCGCACTTCGCCCAGATCGCCATTGGCTCGCCTTAGCGCAAAGATCATGTGGATCGCATAATCGAGGCCAGTGCCGAAGAGAAGGGGGACTCCACAAACGTTAAAGGAATTCCAACCGAGCGAGGTCCAGTGAGTGATGACGACCAATATCCCAGCGCCAAAGGCCATGGTGAACACCGTCAGAGCCACATCCCGCCAGTTCCGAAACACCAGGCCCAGCATGAGGGAAAGTACGGCAATCATCGGAAAGAAAACCCGCACCAGATCCCGGCTGATGCGTTCGTTTAGGGCCGCACCGAGAGAGCGCATGCTGGCGACGGCAGCGTTGTCATTGGAGACCTCCCGAATCCAGGCACGCCCATGCTCCGGAGTGGGGGTGACGGCTCCCAGCACGGCCCACTCGCCATCCTGGTGAGAAATCACTCGAGCCATGGTCCATTCCGCGAAGCTCCCTTGGGCCAGGACAGGTTCGAGGTAACTTCGCCAGGCATCGAACATGCTCTCCGTAAGGGCCCAGCCTTCCTCAGAGAATCCAGCTTCTTGAAGCTCGGTGACGAGACGGTCTTGCTCAGAGAAAAGCCCAGCCAGGAGTTCGGCATTGGCGAGCTGATTCTCCAGATTGGGAACGAGCAAAGTGGGCGCTTCGTAGGTCTCGATCAGCCCTTCCTTCTGCTCGGCTTCCATCCGGCCGATAGCCGCATTCAGATTGGTGTTCAGTTCCTGTGAGTCTTTGCCCACCACGATGAAAGGAGCCGCGCCGCCTTCCGGCCGAAGCTTGGACTCCATCAAGGCCCAGGAAGCAGAGGACTGACCTTTTCGCATTTTGAAAGGGCGGAACTCCTTGTCCAGATGGGGAGCGCCGTGAATGAGGGAAGAAATCAGTACCACAACAGGAATGGCGAGGGCCGTCCAGAGGGCGTACTTCCCGACAAAGGAATCCACCCCGGCACGAGGCATGGGACCCAGTTGCCCCTTGACCGGGAACTGGATGCAGAGCGGGCTGAAGGCATAGAGCATGACGCCAGCACCCACAGCGACCCCAATCGCCACCAGGCTGCCCAGTTGAGAGATGCCAGGCAGCGAGCTGAGATTGAGGGCAATGAAGACCGCCGCGGTCGTGGCTGCAGCCCAGGCAATCCCCGGCCCGATCTTCTGTCTCAGTCCGATCGGGTCTCCCTGGAAATGGCGCGCTTCCCGGTAGAGCACCACCCCGTAGTCAACGGCGAGCCCCATCAGGATGGCAGCGAACCCAGCGCTCATCACACTGAGGTCTCCGTAGAGCAAGCCTCCCAAATTGATGGTGATGACAAAGATCCCCAGCATCATCGCAATCAGCCAGAGCAGGGGAACTATCCGCCGATGCATCAAGAGAAAGAGCGTCGCGATGAGGTTGGTCGTGAGGAATAGGGACCCTGACATGTCCTTCTCCATTCCGGTGCCGATCTCACCCATGAATGCCGGAGTGCCGGTGAAGCCAATCTTCACGGGCTGTTTCTTGGCCTGCTCCCATCCGTCCTGCCACTCGTGGATCAGTGCCCACATTTCATCCAGCCAGGCTGCTGCTTCCCGGTAATCAGAGAAATCTTTGGCGGCACCTTCCACATAGAGCACTCGAAACGTCCCGTCTTTGGAGACCAGGGGGTTGATCTCGGAACCGGTGATCGAACGCAGATCCCCGGGAATCTTCATCAGGCCAAGGGGATCATAGGATCGGACCACGGTTTCGGCCTCAATGAAGGCATCGGAGAGCGCTTCTAGCGTGTCCTCAATCGCCTCTTGGGAATTGCCCTCAGCGAGCCGTTCCTCAAGGGAAGGCATATGCTGGGGATCCATGTTCAACCAGAGCCAGGAAAGCAGTCCCGACGCCTTTTGGGCCAACTCATCGAGGGGCAATTCCCAAAACACCTCGCCGACCAATTCAGGGTGACTCTCGAATAGTGCCGCCAACTCCTGGGCCGCCTGTTCCGCAGTGGGGAGGTTGGGAGCGTCCAGGGTTACGATCAGTTCTCCTTGCCGCCCAAAATGCTGGTTGAGCCGGATCATCCCCTGCACCTCAGGAAGATCCCCGGGAAGAATCGTAAGAATGTCCGCTGAGAACCGGACTTGCTTCACACTCCAGAATGCCGCCAGTCCAAGGAGTATCAGCACGCTGATGGCCGCAGCGAATCGTTTGATGACGTCAGCGAATCTTCCCATGTCCAGAGCGCGCCATCTTCAACCGGTTGACCCTGAATGTCAAAGCTCCGAAGCCGAACGGAGGAACGGAGATTGCCCTCGTCCAGCGATCAGTGCTAGCCTCAGGCTTCGGATGCGAGCTGGAACGATGATGTGTTGGGGGATTGGCCTGGCTCTTTGCCTGCCCGCTTTGGGGGATGAGTTTACTGGATTCACTCTGCGGCCAGACGAGGGCTTCGTGGATCAGATGCTCTATTCGGACATGGCCTGCGGACCTGCCGCGGTTTTGAACGTGCTCAAATTCGGAGGGCCCAAGTATCGAGAGGCCTA
>JBHIXE010000202.1:0-348 GCA_041984905.1 Verrucomicrobiales bacterium
TGTGTCTCCAGCAACTGACGGCGCATCCCCAGATGCAATTCTCCCTGAGGCTCCATTGCATCAATCGTGCTCATGCCGATCAGGACCACGCCCACTCCATGTTGTTTGAGGAGTTCCAGTTCCCCACCCCTAGGCATGGCTGGACGTTTCGCCAATCCTTGATTAGCCACCACGACATGCTTGCAAGGGCCACCGTCGACCGGCGCGTTCAATGTCACAGGCAGGCGAACCTTTTGGCCCGGCCACCATTCACAGACGGTGATCTCCAGCAGCTTCTGTTTCACAGCTGGATCCTGAGGCGCCGGCTGCCAGTCCTGCAGCACCCGGGTTTCAAGGCTGTCCGTATTC
>JBHIXE010000202.1:358-10061 GCA_041984905.1 Verrucomicrobiales bacterium
GCTTCAAGATCGAAACCGGTGTTGGAGCTGGACTGGGCTCTGGCAACAGAGGCAATTCCCAGGCTGATGAAGATGAAAGCGAGGTTTCTCATGAGGGTTGACATCGTTCCTACTCTCCTTAAGAACCTGTTCCGAGGACAAAAATCACCTGCACTCACCATGAAGCTCCTAAATGCGGTCGTGTTTCTCAGTGTCATTCTGGTATTGAATTCCTGTGGTCCCAGCCTGGAAGAAGATTCACCACCACCAGCAATGAACAAGGTCTCAACCGGCGCCTACACCGGAGAACTGGTCACCAAAGCGTTCGTGAAAAAGAACGGCGAGGCCACCGATCAGCAGGAGCTCTATCTCCGCCTCGGCATGGGCGACTACTTCATCAAGTTCTCCGAGTCCGCCGTCACCAGGGAACAGCTCTTGCCCTTGGTGAACCAGGTGATTTCCGCCGAAGGACAGATTCGCAACGGAAACTGGGACATCGGCCCCAACGATCCCGAAACGGCCGCCAGCCGTGTCGGGGATTATTTCGTGATCACGAAGATGCGCTGATCGGGAAGGATTTGACGAAAGTCGAAGCCTTAGCTCACCGTGAAACAAGTTACGGTGAGGAGGGTTTCACATATCCGGTATTGGTTACCGGCAATAGCCGTTCTGTTTCTCGTTGAGGGCCTTACGACGGGGGCTTTGAGAGCGGGCGAACAGGTCGTCTTCGAGGACGCCGTAGCAGAAATCCTGGCGGATCACTGCGTGGATTGTCACAACCCCTCGAAGCGTCGAGGAGAGCTGGATTTGTCTTCTGCGGAAGGCTTGGTTCGAGGCGGCGAATCCGGAGCGGCTTTCCATGCTGGGGATCCGGAGAAGAGTCACCTGTTGGAATTGCTGAAGAGCGGCGAGATGCCCAAGAAAGGTGATCCCCTCTCCCCTCAGAAGATCGAGGCCATCGAGCATTGGATCACTGGAGGTGCGCAGTTTCGCAAAGCTCCACAGCTTGCCGAGGAAGAGGTGCATCAGCATGATGTGTTGCCCATTGTCCTGCTGCGCTGCGCGGCCTGCCATGGACCACGATTGCAGCAGGGAGGTTTGGACCTCAGCACTGCCGTGGCCATAAAGGCTGGGGGCAATTCGGGACCCGCTCTGATTCCTGGCGATCCCGATCAAAGCCCCATGATTCAGCGCATCGAGAGCGAGGCCTGCCCTCCCCAGGATCTGCTCCTTAAGTTCTTCGTGAAGCGTCCGCCGGAATCGGAAGTGCTGACGCTTCGCAAATGGATCGCCGCAGGTGCCCCGGTGAAAGATATCGCTCCGGACGTCGCCACCGAAGAACCGGATCCCCTGGTTACTAACGAAGACCGCCAACACTGGGCCTTCCAACCACCGCATGCCGCCGACGACGGTTCCATCGACCAGTTTGTCGGAGCGAAACTTCAGGTCGCTGGGCTCGGATTCTCTCCCGAAGCGGATCGCGATACCTTGATTCGCCGGGCCTACCTGGATCTGATTGGCATGCCGCCCAGCCTGGCGGAGTGGCAACAGTGGCGCAGCCGTGAGGACGAAGGTTGGTTTCCTGCTATGATCGATCACCTCCTGGCTTCCCCTCACTACGGAGAACGCTGGGGTCGCTACTGGCTGGACATTGCCGGCTACTCCGATTCCGAGGGTGGCACCTCGGCGGATCCGGTCCGGGAAGTGGCCTGGAAATATCGCGACTACGTGATCCAATCCTTCAATGAAGACAAGCCCTACGACCGGTTCCTCCTGGAGCAGCTTGCTGGCGATGAATTGATCGACTACGAACACGCGCCCGAGATCACCCAGGAAATGGTCGACAACCTGATCGCGACCGGATTCCTGCGGATGGGCATGGATCAGACCGGATCCCGCACTATGAATTTTGTTCCGGAGCGGCTCGGCGTCATTGGCGATGCCATCAACGTGCTGGGCTCGGGAGTAATGGGACTTACGATGGATTGCGTACGCTGCCATTCCCACAAATACGATCCCATCCCGCAGCGGGACTACTACCGGCTCAAGGCGGTGTTCCAAGGGGCTTTGGATGAGTTCGATTGGATGAGTTTCAAGACTCGCTCCCTGGAAATTGCGACCGAGGAACAGCGGAGGAAACACGCCGAAGTCAATCCGGCCCTGGAAGCGGAGCTCAAGTCCCTGACCAATGAACTGAAACGCGCGACTCGGTATCTGCAGATGGAACTCCTGATGCAGCACTATCCGGAACTCTCCGAGGAGGAACGAGAGACTACCGTAAATGCCCTGCGGAAAGCTGACAATCAGCTGACTCGCCCCGAGAAAATCCTCGTGGAGAAATACCTGAAGGCCGACCTTCTTCCTGAACCGCAACAGCCTGCCACCGTTCTGGCTGGCCGGGAAAGAGTCGCTCACCTGGAACTCGAGATGCTGCGGACCCGGAACCAGATGGTGCCGCCCCTCGCCATCCGCGCGCTTTGGGATCGGGGCCAGCCTTCCCCCACTTACATCCTGCAGCGGGGCGAACACAACAAGCCCGGACGTCTCGTCGGCCCAGGTGTTCCCTCGGCCCTGACGGATGGACAAACCCCACTCGAAGTGGCGCCCCCCTTTGGTGAAGGTGGCCCTACAGGACGCCGTCTCGCCTTTGCCAAGTGGTTGACCCAGCCAGACCACCCCTTGACCTCCCGTGTCATGGTGAACCGCATCTGGTATCATCACTTTGGGAGCGGTCTCGTACGGACTTTGGAGAACTTTGGCGTGCAGGGAGATACACCGAGTCATCCTGAGCTCTTGGATTGGCTGGCGGTGGAGTTCACCAAGCGCGATTGGAGCATCAAGGACATGCACCGGCTCATCATGAATTCCCGGACCTATCGCCAGTCCAGCCGCGTGACCGACTCTCATCTGGAGAAGGATCCCCAAAACCGACTGGTTTCGCGAATGCCCCTTCGCCGGATGAACGCGGAAGCGCTGCGGGATTCGCTGCTGTTCGTCTCCGGTCAATTGGAGGACTCTGCCGGGGGGCCGCCGGATCCCGTCACCGTGGATCGCAATGGCCTCGTCAGTGTCATTCCCACTACGGATGGAGGTTGGCGGCGCAGTGTGTATCTGCAGTATCGACGCACCGAAATTCCCACCATGATGGACACTTTCGACTACCCGGAAATGGGCCCGAATTGCGTGTCCCGGTCTATCTCCACGGTATCGCCCCAATCACTGTTGCTGATGAACAACCTTCACGTCCGCGAGTTGGCTGCTGCCTTTGCCGACCGGGTCGAATCGATCGCGGGACCTGACTCAGCGAGAGACCAGGTGGAAGCGGTCTATCAACTCGCCCTGAGCCGGTATCCCAGCAGCGAAGAGATGCAGATTGGAGTCGACGCACTCCGCGAACTTGAGGCAGCCTGGAACGGATCGGGAGACGGCCCTCTCGTCAGCTACTGCCACACCATTCTCAACTCCGCGGCCTTCCTCTACATCGACTAACGCTTCGTTTATCTCATGTCCGACTCCGCCCCAATAAAACCCAGCCGCCGCGACTTCTTCGCTCGCACCAGCGATGGGATCTTTGGCGCGGCCCTGGCACACCTGTTCTGCCAGGATTTCTTCGGCGGAACCACCTACGCCAGCGAAGAGCCTCCTCCCATCGATCTCAAACCGCGACAGGGCCATCATCCCGCCAAGGCGAAATCGGTCATTCATCTCTTCATGAATGGCGGTCCCAGTCAGATGGATCTCTTCGATCCCAAGCCGGTCCTGAATCGGATGGATGGCAAGGCCTTCCCAGGAAACGTCGAGGAGATCGGCAATCAGGGCACGAACAACATCGGCGTCATGATGGGCGGCCAGTACGGCTTCGCCCGTCATGGTCAGTCTGGCATGTGGATGGCAGACGTGCTTCCCCACACCTCCCAGATGTGTGACGACCTTTGCCTCGTCAACTCCCTCTGGACGGATCACCCCAACCACGACAACGCACTCTACAAGATCCACAGCGGGCGGCTTTTCATGGGGTATCCCACCCTGGGTGCCTGGACGGTCTACGGCCTGGGCAGTGAGAACCAGAATCTCCCGGCTTACGTGGTGCTGAATGACCCACTCGGGTCTCCCAAGAACGGGACTCGCAACTGGACCGCCGGATTCCTGCCACCGACCTTTCAAGGTACCAGGCTCCGGCCAACCGGCTCGCCGATCCTGAATCTGAAACCGCAATACGAGCAACCCTCCGCGGTCACGGAATCCGCCCGTGGACTTCTCAATCGGCTCGACGAGATCCATCGTGCGGAGCGTCCCTACAATCCCGAACTCGACGCCCGGATCGAGTCCTATGGACTGGCGGCCCGGATGCAATTGAGTGCCAGTGAAGCCCTGAATCTCGGCAAGGAAAAGCCACACACCCTGGAGATGTATGGAATCGGCGACTCGGCCACGGATTCCTACGGCCGGCGTTGTCTGCTCGCACGGCGCCTCGTTGAACGCGGAGTGCGCTTTGTGCAGATCTTCCTGGAGGAACAACCCTGGGACAGCCACGTGGATCTCAACGCCAATCATAGCGCAGCCTGTCGACGTACGGACAAACCCGTCGCGGGATTGTTGCGGGATCTCAAGCAACGTGGTCTA
Organism: Verrucomicrobiales bacterium; assembly: GCA_041984905.1. Taxonomy (GTDB): domain Bacteria; phylum Verrucomicrobiota; class Verrucomicrobiia; order Verrucomicrobiales; family DEV007; genus JBHIXE01. Next base: position 4,961 of record JBHIXE010000202.1, read on the forward strand.
CTCGACTCGACCCTGGTGATCTGGGGAGGCGAATTTGGGCGGACGCCCACGTCTCAGAAGATCGGAAAGATCTTCACGGGCCGGGATCACAACATGCAGGCCTTCACCTCCTGGATGGCCGGTGGTGGGGTCAAAGGCGGCACCACCTACGGAAAGACGGATGACTTCGGCCACGCCGTAGTGGAGAATCCGGTGAGCGTGCATGACTTCCACGCCACCATCCTGCATCTGCTGGGCCTCCATCACCAGAAGCTCTACTACACTCGCAGTGGGCTGGAAGAGCGGCTCACTGGCTTTGAGCCTCCCAAAGTGGTCACGGACATCATCAGCTGATGAATCGCCGGGAATTGATCAGCACGGTTCTCGCCGCCGGAACGGCTTCCGCGCTGGCGAGCCAGGCAGGCGCAGAGGACAAGGACTTGCTTCCGGTCATCGATACCAACATCGACCTCTTTCAGTGGCCCTTCCGCCGGTTGCCTCTTGATGAGACGGATGCCCTCGTCGCCAAATTGCACGGCCTTAAGGTTAATAAAGCCTTGGCAGGAAGCTTCGAAGCACTGCTTCACCGGGATGTGAGTGGCGTGAATCTTCGCCTCGCGAAAGCCTGCGAGAAATACCCGGAACTGGAGCCCGTCGGCGCGATCAATCTTTCGTTGCCGGATTGGGAAGGAGACCTCCAGCGCTGTCTCGATGATCTTGGGATGCGCAGCGTACGGCTTCTGCCGAATTACCACCAATACTCTCTAGACGCCCCTGAGTGCCAGCGCTTCCTCGGGAAGGCAGCTGAGTCGGATCTCTTAGTCCAGATTGCCGTGGCCATGGAAGACACCCGGACGCAGCATCCCCTGGTTCAGGTGCCGGATGTGGATCTGTCTCCCCTCGCCCAGTTCCCGGAGGCCAAGATCCAACTGCTGAACTGGCGACCGAGGCGTTCCCAGTTGGAAGAGTTGGCGGCCCTACCCAATCTCTACCTCGATACCTCCCGGGCGGACGGAACGGATGGCGTCGCCCAACTGCTGGAGGTCCTTCCTCTCAAGCGAGTCCTGTTTGGGTCTAACGCTCCCTTTCTCATTCCAGAGGCTGCCCTGATCCGTGCTTACGAGTCGGAACTCGAAGAGTCGCAGGTCCGCGCCCTGTTATCCGAGAACGCCAACGAACTCCTGCACCTCGGCGCAGCATGAACCCCGTTTTCCCCGCTAACATTTCCAGTTACCGGATCTGGGATTCCTACTTCACGCCGGCCCATTCCCATCCTGGCCGCGACGGAAACAAGCTTATCGAAGACATTGAACGTTCTCTACCCGCGATTGAGTCCGCCGGAATCGAGAAGCTCTGCTACTTCCCTCATGTCGGCATTGGCACGACCAACGATCCGGACTTCGAAGCCGATGTCCGGGCCCGCCCGGAGTTGGTTCTCAAGCCCATGGAGCGTTGGCCGGAACTCCTGCTTGGCATAATCCAGCTCAACGCCAACGACGTGCCACGCTCTCTGGAAGCCCTGGACCGGTGGCTGCGGGACGGCCCCATGCTTGGCGTCTACTTTGCCAGTAGCGGCCCTGGCGCTCTTCCCTGCACCCATCCCAACTACGAGCCACTCGTGGAACGCATTGCCGAGCTCAAAGGCGTCATCATGCAGCACACCTGGTTCAAGACCGGCGGCAAAGGAGGGCCGGGCGAGTCTACGCCCAGCGAATTGGCGAAGCTCGCCGCGCGTTATCCGGAGCAAACCTTCGTCTCCGCCCATGCGGGCGGCGAGTGGGAACGGGGCATCCGCGCCGTCCGATCCTCGCCCAATATCCTCATCGAGACTTCCGGGTTTGACGCCACCGCCGGATTCCTGGAAATGGCCATTCGGGATCTGGGCCCCGATCGCATTATCTTTGGGAGTCATCTCCCCTCCCGCTCCCTAGGCACCGAACTCGGGAAGGTCCTGGGCGCAGATTTGAACGAGCGATCCCGCCACCTCATTCTGGGCGATAACTACCGGAAGCTGCTCGCCCCAATATTGTCGAAGTAGGAACTGCCATTTTGGTTCGATCTTGACATTCCAAGGCTGCCTTCGTGTGATCCGGGAGCCAACCACCGCATGAAATCGTTCCCGAGAATCCACGCAGCCTTTCTGTTTCTTGCCCTCCTTCTCTCGGGGTGTATGGACCCCACCATTCAATTCATCGAGCCTCAGATTGCCCTGACTGGAGCCAGTGGCCCCAAGAAGATCTGCGTGTTCATGGACGGCACGAATTCGACGCCCAAGACGAACACCCACGTCCATACGCTCTACAAGCAAGTCTCCAGCGCCACGGATGCCCAGCACAACATCGTGACCTTCTACGATGTGGGAGTGGGCGCCGCGCCTCCCTTCCTTCGCGGCAGTGTCCTCGGCACCGGTTTCACCAAGAACCTGGCGGAGGCTTACCTCTTCGTATTGGATCAGTACGATCCTGCCCGTGGAGACGAGGTCTATCTCTTTGGGTTCAGCCGCGGCGCAAGGCAAGCCCAGGTCCTGGCGGACATGCTCTATCGCAAGGGCATTCCCTCTGGTCTGCCAGCCGGTGACTTGCGGCTCGCCTGGGGCAAAGACATGATTCAGGAATACCAGGACTACCTCGCTCAAAAGGCAGTTCTGGAGAATCATGTCACCGCCCCTGAACCCGGCACCACGCCAATCCCGGTACGGTTCGTCGGGATCTTCGACAGCGTGGAGAGTCTCGCGCCCAACATCCTCGACCGTCTTCGCGATGGGAAAGAGAAGGACTACGCTCCCCATGACTGCTATCGCTACGACTTGCCGCCGAACGTGGACATCGCCCGCCACGCCATTGCCATGGACGAGTTCCGAGGCGCGTTTGAGATCATCAAGTGGGGTCGCCCTGCCCAGAGTCAGCCTCGTCAGTCTGTGAAGGAAGTCTGGTTCTCCGGTTCCCATGGTGATGTGGGCGGGTTCAAGGGTTACCAATCCAAATGGGCGCTGGCCTGGATGATTGAGGAACTCGCCGATGAAGGAATCCTGCCAGGCAGGGTCGACCTGGGAGGCCCGCTGCGACACGAACGCATCCACGATAGCCGATTCGGGATTGCCGGAAGCATCCCGGGCTTCCAGGACTATCCACGCTCCGAGAAGTTCTGGCTGGGAACCAATCACCGGGGCTCGAACACCCATGAACTCAGCCGGCCCATGGTGCACATCAGCGTGCTGGAGAGAATGCGTTTCGATCCCATTCCTGAGCTCATCAGTTCCGGTGACCAAGTCGACGTCGAACAGATCCGGGCGGGTCGAGAACTGTATCGTCCGCTGGTCCTCGGCAATCGTCAGGGAATCTTTGGCCGGAGCCTGGATGAGAACGGCAGGACCATTGGGAATGACGGTTACTCCTTCAATTTCTACCCTCACCCATCCCGGGAGGGAGTGCAGGTCAACTCGGGATACGAAGCCGTGGATGTCGATTGGAACCGGCTCCTGGACGCGGTGACCATTGTACCAGTGAACCGCTCCAAGCTTGAGCGCCTCGGGATCGAGATCGAACCCACGGAAATCGAGGAACACCCTGCGGCTAGCACTGAAAGCTGACAGACGCCGGCCAAGACCCGCGTGAAAGGAACCAGGTTGACAGCCTCTCTACTTCCATCTACACAAGTCTATAGACTACCATCGACTCCCGTAGATTCATGCAGGAAACTCACGCCAAACGTGCCTACGATCACCTTCGCTCCAAGCTGATCTCCGGTGATTTCGTCCCCGGCACGCGCATCCGCTATGGCCCGCTCGGCAAGGAACTCGGCATTAGCGCAACGCCTGTCCGTGAAGCGATTGGGCAGTTGGCCAATGAAGGGTTCGTAGAACTCGTCCCGCAATTGGGCGCGGTGGTTCGGCGAGTGAGCCGGGATGAGGTGGTGGAGCTCTACGAACTTCGGGAAGCCCTTGAGCCCTATGCGGCCGCTCGAGCCGCGGAACGCGTGACACCCGTTCAACTTGAGGAGATTCAGCGGCAGCTGGAGATCATGAATTCCCTCGCCGCCAAGATCGCAAAAGGCTCCGCCAAGCTGGCCAGCAAGTCCATGGTGCAACAGTTTGAGAAGGCGGACCTCGCTTTTCACATGCTCATCATCGAGGCGACCGGCAACCGCCGCATGGTGCGCACGGTGGGCAATTCTCACCTACTCACCGGGATCTTTTCCATGGAGCGTCACCGCTACGACGCTTCCGTCATGGCGACGACTTGCGAGGATCACCGGCGCATTCTCACTGCTTTGGAGCGCGGCAAACCGGACGCCGCACGCGATGCCATGGCGGTCCACATCCGGAATGGCCTGGAGTTGACCCTCTCCACAGATATTGATGAGCCGGACCGCTGGTGGGAAACCACTTGAGCCGGTCATCAGTTCTCAGTTTTCAGTTTTCATATTGCAATGCCCCCTCAAACCCTCCTGCGACTCTTCATCCTGGTTATCATCGGCTCTTCCTCTGTGATGGCGGAGCAACCGAATGTCCTCTTCATCGCGGTCGACGACCTGCGGGTGGAGTTGGGCTGTTTCGGCAGTCCCCATGTGAAGTCGCCGAACATCGACAAACTGGCCACTCAAGGCACCGTCTTCGAACGCGCCTACTGCCAGCAGACCGTGTGCAATCCCTCGCGCGCATCGCTCCTCACCGGCATGCGACCGGATACCTTGCGAGTCTGGGACCTGCCCACGCACTTCCGGCAGAATAAGCCAGATGCCGTGACGCTTCCTCAAGTCTTCAAGCAGAACGGCTATCATGCGCAGTGCGTCGGTAAGATCTTCCACAACTGGCGTCAGGACGACTGGAAGGGAGATCCGGACTCCTGGAGCGTCCCCTCTGTCCTTCACTATAACAGTCACGCCAATGACAAGCCCCAGGTGGAGGGCGAAGTCCCCCCAAACCTCGCTTCTGGCCGTGGCGGAATCGAATGCCGGGAGGTGCCGGACGATGCCTACTTCGATGGCCGGGTTGCCCAGACCGCGATCGAGACTCTGAGAACCGTGAGTGAGCAGGAGAAGCCCTTCTTCCTTGCCGTGGGGTTCTGGAAGCCGCACACGCCCTTCAATGCGCCCAAGCAGTATTGGGATCTCTACGAGAGGG
>JBHIXE010000203.1:0-10046 GCA_041984905.1 Verrucomicrobiales bacterium
CGAGCAAGAACGCAGCTGAAACCCGAAAGATCCCGCTGTCTGTCTCTTTTCCGGCAAAGCCGCTTTTTCCTAATCCCTAACCTCTTCCATCGGCTACAGATTTACTGTAATCGCTCTAAAAGTCAGATTCAGGACCCTGAGCCAGCTTCGCGGCGAGGAGAATCGCTTCAAAGAGACTGTTGGGATTGGCCTTGCCTCGCCAGGCGATATCGAGTGCCGTCCCATGGTCCACGGATGTCCTGATGATGGGAAGTCCAAGGGTCACATTGATGGAATCATCGAAGGCGAGCGCCTTGATCGGGATATGCCCTTGATCGTGGTACATGCAGACGAAGGCATCGGTGGATTCCCGGCGCTGGACCAGGAAAGCAGTATCCGGAGGCAACGGACCTTCCACGTCGATTCCCTTTTCCCGGGCCCGTTCGATTGCGGGGATGATGTGGTTTTCTTCTTCCCGATGCCCGAACAGACCGTGCTCGCCGGCGTGGGGATTCAGGCCGCAAACCACAATCTTGGGTTCCATCTGGCGAATGCGCTTCATGGCCTCATGGGTCAGCTCGATCACATCGAAGACTCGGTCCGCCGTGATCAGCGCGGGAACCTCGGCATAGCCCACATGCACCGTCACGAAGCTACAGGTCAGAATGTCGCTGGTCTGCATCATGCAGAAGCGTCGGGTGTTGGTCTTTTCCGCGAAGATTTCCGTGTGACCCGGGAAATGAATGCCCCCTTCCTTGAGGGCCTCCTTGTTGATGGGAGCGGTGGTGATGGCATCGATCTGGCCGTCCTGGGCGGCCTTGATGGCGCGAGTGATGTATTCGAAGCTCGCCTGGCCGGTTTGTGGAGTGATCTGTCCCGGGGTCAGCTGTTCGGAGGGAAGCGCGCCCACATCGTAGATGGCAGGCTTATCCAAGGACGCCTGGGCTTCTTCCCAGCCCTCAGGTGAAATGATGTTCGCGGGTGGTTCCAGCCCAATCTCATAGGCGGCCCGCTCCAGAATGGCGGCATCGCCGAAGATCACAGGAATGCAGGCGAGCGTCACATCCGGATTGGTTAGGGCGAGAAGGCAAATTTCCGGGCCCACTCCGGCGGGATCTCCCATGGTGATGGCGATTTTGGGGCGTTTCGGCATGGCTTGAATAGGGGGTGCAACAGTTTACGGGGGATTAAGCAACCCCATCCCCGCAAAAAATTCCAGAGTTTCCTCGGTCTGAGGCTGGCAATCGCTTGCCATTAGGAATACAAATAGACTATGACTAACGCCGTGCTCTGGGGATCGCCCCATCTCTCTGCCCCATGATTGAAGTAAAAGATCTCACGAAGAGCTACGGAAACAAAATCGCCATCGATCACATCTCCTTTGAAGTCGGGAGCGGTGAAATTGTGGGTTTCCTAGGTCCAAACGGGGCAGGCAAGTCGACGACCATGCGGATCCTGACCGGATTCCTCTCGGCTTCCTCCGGGCGCGCTCGCATTGGGGGCTCGGATGTGTTCACCGATTCCATGGCGGCACGGCGAAAGATCGGCTACATGCCCGAGACGGTTCCGCTCTACACGGACATGCGGGTGAAGGAGTATCTGCATTTCCGGGCGCGACTGAAAGGCCTGGAAGGTGACGAAGTGGGGATTCGGGTAGGGGAGGTGATGCACCTCTGCGGACTCCATCACGTGCGCCGCAAATTGATTGGCAACCTTTCCAAGGGGTACAAGCAGCGACTGGGCCTGGCTGATGCCCTGGTGCACAATCCGGAACTCCTCATTCTGGACGAACCCACCAATGGGCTGGACCCGAATCAGATCCGGCAGGTGCGGGAACTGATCAAGGAACTGGGCAAGAGTCACACCATTCTTCTCTCCACCCACATTCTCTCGGAAGTGGAGATCACCTGCGAGCGGGTCATCATCATTGACGAAGGGAAGATCAAGGCCACCGGAACTCCCCATGACCTGGTAACGCAGTTGCGAGTCGCCACGGTGGTGACCGTGGAACTGAAAGCGCCGCTGGATCAAGTGGCGCCCAAGTTGAAAGCGCTGGACGGCGTTCGCAAACTGGAGCAGGTGGGGCAGGAAGAAGACTGGCGCCGCTATGAGATGCGAGTCAATTCCAGCGTGGATATCCGTGAGGAGATCTTTGCATTGGCGGTCGCCAATCACTGGCCCATGCGGGAACTGAAAAAGCATGATGCGTCCCTGGAAGACGCGTTTGTGGACTTGACCAATCAAGGAGATCTGTGAGGACCTTTCCCATTCTACTGCAGAAGGAACTGCGCTCCTTTTTCGTCTCGCCTCTGGCCTATGTGATCATGGCCCTGGTCATGGTGATGAACGGGGTGTCTTTCCGCTTATCCCTGGAATCCATGGTGGGCAAAGTGAGTCAGCAGGGGCTGCTTTACCTGACCTTCAACTCGTTCTGGTTCTGGATGGTGTTCTTCCTCGTCTTCCCGCTCATCACGATGCGGCTCTTCGCGGAGGAGAAGAAGCTCGGCACCATGGAAACCCTACTCACCGCGCCGGTCAGCATTGCCAGCGTGGTGCTTTCCAAATACACCGCCACGCTCATCTTCTACTGCGTGCTCTGGATTCCGAGCATGTTCAACTTCATGGTCTTCGAGGCCGTCACGGATTCCCCCGCGGCCTATACATCCGGCGCGTTCTTTGGCACCTACTTGATTCTCTTTCTCATTGGAGCGCTGAATATCGCGCTGGGCTGCTTTGCCTCAGCCCTGACAAACAACCAGGTCATCGCCGGCGTGCTGGCCTTTGCCTTTGTCCTGGTCCATTTCTTCATGGGCTTTCTCCACATCTTCAGCACGAAAATGGCGCCGGCAGTTCTGGAGCGGGTTTACTACTTCTCCTCCTTTGAGCACCTCAAGCTTTTCTCCCAGGGCCTGATCGATTCGCGGCCGCTCTTCTACTATGGGAGCCTGACCGCCCTCTTCCTGACCTTTACCTACTACGTGCTCGAATCCCGGCGCTGGCACGGATAACCATGGCTGACTCTTCCGATCCCCCCATCTCCGATTCCATGTCGCTTGCGCAAGACCGCAACCGGTTGCTGCTGCACACGCTTGGGCAGATCGCCGCGATCATTTTGATCTTTGTGATGGTGAACTACCTGAGTTGCCGTCATTACGCGCGCTGGGACGCCACCAAGAACAATCTGTTCACCCTCTCCACGGTCTCGACCAACTTCCTCAAGAGTCTCTCCACGGATGTGGACGTCATTGTGGCTTTCCTGCCAAGCTCACCTATTTACAGCGACGTACGAAACCTTGCCGAGGAGTACCAACGTCAGGGGAACAAGCACATCAAGATGGAGATGCTCGACCCTGCCCGCAATCCTTCCCGGGCTCAGGAGGTCAAAGAAAAGTACGGCTTGAACCTGACCCGGAGTTCCATCGTGGTGGCCCACGGCAGCCGTTACCGGATCATCCGCGAGTCGGACATGGCGCAATACTCCGCAAACGGCCAGATCGTCACCAACTTCATGGGAGAGATTGCGATCACTGCGGCCATGATCGGCGTGGTGGAAGAGCGAGCCAAGCAAGTCTACCTCGTGGTCGGGTATCACACCGCGGAATTTCTCCAGGGCGTCTTTGATGACCTGCGCAATATGTCCGCGCGTTACAACGCCAAGGTCGACTACCTGGAACTCTCCGGCGGTCGACCCATTCCGGACGACGCAGACGCGATTGTCCTGGCCGCTCCGCAACGGGACCCTGCACCCGAAGAGATGAAGGCGATTCTGGATTACTGGAAGCGTCCGCGAGGCGCCATCTTCCTGTCTCTGGATCCCGATGCCGAGACTCCGAGTCTCGACGCCCTCGTCCGTCAGAATGGCGTGTCCCCACGGGACGACCGGCTGGTCTATGCGTCGCAGGTCATTGGCGAGTCGCTGCAGAAGGACTACCGCGTGCCGGTCACAATTCGCGAAGGGACGGTGATCACCAGTGATCTGGCGGGATACATCATGGAACTGGGAGGTCGCAGCCAATCTCTGGAGCTATTTGAGGATTCCGACCTCGTGCGCCTCGAGCAAATCCACCTCAGCAAGTTGCTGGTGGCGGACGTACGGTTCTGGGGCGAGACGGAATACGACGCCCTCGAGCCTCGGCGCGACCGCGACAAGGACAATTTCCCTCCGCTCTACGTTGCCGTCGCCATTGAGCGAGGTGCGGCCGACGATCCCAACCTGCGCGTGGAGACCCAGCGCATGGTGGTGGTGAGCAATCCCACGATCCTTCGAGGAGGCTTGGAACGTACCAAGGTCCGCTCGGATTTCTCCATGGCCTGTCTGAACTGGTTGCTGGACCGCACCGAATTGATTGGCGTGAGCGCCAAGGAACCCACCCGCTATGCCGTGGCGATGCAGGCCAGTCAGGCCAGCACGATCGAATTCCTTGTCATCTGGTTCCTGCCAGCCTTGGTAGGCTTGTTTGGCCTCACCGTCTGGTATTTGCGCCGCTCCTGAACCCCGCAGAGTTGCCTGTTTTGCTGATTGCCGCATGAGACCCATCGCCACCATGATCCTAGGGGGAATTGCCCTCGTCATGGCGCTGTTCATCGTGCTCTTCGAACGGCATTCCCTGACCACGCCGGAGGCGGAAGCGGCATCACGCCTCCTCGCGCCCGTCCCCGTGGAAGAGGTCTCTACCATCCGGATCAAGAAGCAGGCCGGCAAGGAGACGACGCTCAAGAAGGAAGGCGACAACCGCTGGCGGTTGGACACTCCTGTTCAGGACCGGGTCAGTCCGGAAGCGATGGCCGAGTTTCTGGATCAACTCAGTCACCTCACGATTCGGGATGTGATCCCGGTGAAGGATCTCGGCAAGGGAATGGCGGATGCGGCCGACCTGGGATTTGCCGACGCCGAGGTGATCGAGGTGTCCATCGAGTTCGAGGATGGCGGCTCGCCCCGCAAGTTGTTGATCGGCGGGACCGGCCCCTTCAAGGACACCTTGTATGTGCAGACGGTCAACGATCGAAGGCGCAAGGGGGTCTACCTGATCGACGCCGCCTTTCGGCCCTGGATCGCGGACCCGTTGGGTGAGTTGCGGGATCGTCGCGTGATCCAGGTGCACCCGACTCGCGTGGTGGAGTATTCCATGAAGACCAACTCTGGCGTGGTGGAACTGGAGCGGGAGAAGGACGCTCCCGTCTGGCATATCCGTCGTCCGCTGCAGACGGATGCGAACAATGACATCGCCTACAGCCTCATCGCTGAGATTTGTGAACTGGAGGCCGAGCAATTCCTCGATGCGGATGGATTGGCCGCGCTAGGGCGTTGGAACGAAAACGAGTTGGATGCGCAGACGGCGCTCTTCCAGATCAAGACGGACCTGGATGAGAAGTTTGAGATCGTCCTGCGGGAGCGGAAGACCAACTCTGGTGAACCCGTCACCTACGTGAAGGTTTCCGGTCGTGAGGCGGTGTTCGCGGTGAACACGGATCTGGTCTCGCGCTTGCCTTCCAGCGTGAACCAATTGCGCTATCCCTACCTGGCAAATCTCAGTGCCGAGACCATTGGCCACATTCGCATTCAAAGCCGGGAGAACGTGGACGTGGATTTGCGCAGTGATGCGCAGCGGAATTGGTTCGTCGTGTGGGCAGGCTCCATGGTGCCGGCGAATGCCGCCATGATTGCCGAACTCATCGAGGCCATGAATAAAGAGACCATCCTCGACTTCCGCTCCGACACCGCTTCCCGGCCTGAGCAGTACGGATTGGATCGTCCCCTTGCCGCCATCTCGTTCTCTTCAGCGACTGTGGATGGAGATGCTCTGGATGCCTATCAGAAAGCTCTCGAGGAAGCGCAGGCCAAAGGCGAACCCACGGACGACCTGAAGCCGCCTCAGGCCAAGGTGCAGACCCGGCAATTCCGATTCGGGATGGCCGATGATGTGTTGCTCAATGTGAACGTGGAAGGGGAGCCCTTCATCTATGCCATCGATCCGGCCTTTCTCTCCGCCAAAGTCCCGACCCATCCCTTGAGCTGGCGAGGCTTGGACCTGTTTTCCGTGGATTACCGTTGGTTCAAGACGATTGAGGTTCTCCAACTGGGGCAACCACCGCTTCGCCTCCAGCAGAATTGGCTCATGAACGAATGGAGCGGATCCATTGGTGAGGAGTCCATCACTGGGAGAATCGATCGAAACCGTGCCCGGTTCCTCGCGGATCACCTGGGAGGTCTACGGGCCGTGGAGTGGTTGACGCGTCGCCTGGAGGCCAACAAGGCGTTGGAACGACCGAGTGCCGTGGTCCGCCTGGAGATGCAGAAGCCCGTGCGGCCTGGTGAGGAGGAGCCGGAGGCCCAGCAGATCGTCCTGACCTTTGCGCCGGCCGCCATTTCCGGTGGTAAGGTCACCTACTACTTCGGCAGGTTTGGGCAACAGGCGGATGCCTTCCTGCTCAGTGCGGATGCCTACGACCGCATCATGATTCCCGTCCTGAAGCAGAACTGAGCCGGACCCCGTCTTGGGGAAACTCTTGCCAACATTGGCGGTTTGCGTCAGGAGTGGAATATGACCCCAACCCGTTTGCTCACCCTCCTTGCCGGATTGGCTCTGGCGGCCACTTCTGTGGCGCAGAACAGCACGCCGAACATTCTCTTCATCTTCACGGATGACCACTGCCAGCAGGCGATCAGCGCGTATGGCTGTGAGTTCTTTGACACTCCCAACATGGATCGCATTGCCAATGAAGGCATGCGTTTCCAGAACAACATGGTCACCAACGCCATCTGCGGTCCGAGCCGGGCGGTGATCCTCACGGGGAAATACAGCCACGTGAATGGATTCATGGTGAACGGCCAGAGCTTTGACGGAACCCAACAAACCTTTCCGAAGCTCCTCCAGAAACAGGGCTATGAAACCTGCGTCGTGGGGAAATGGCACCTCGGCACTGATCCTACCGGATTCACCCACTACGATGTTCTCATGGGGCAGGGGCCCTACTACAACCCGCCCATGCTCACTCCCGGGCCGAATGGCAAATCCGTGCGCACGCCACACACCGGTTATACCACGGACATCATCACGGATAAGGCACTCGCCTGGCTCAAGGAAGGTCGCGACCAGAATAAGCCTTTCATGCTCATGTACCAGCACAAGGCGCCGCACCGCAACTGGCAGCCAGCGCCCGAGTATCTCAACTACCTGGACGACGTGGAAATCCCGGAGCCTGAGACCTTGTGGGATGACTACTCCAACCGTACTTCCGCGGCCAGCAACCAGGCGATGACGATCTCTCAACACCTGAATGACAGCGACCTCAAACTAGTCGCGCCGAAGAACCTGACACCCGAACAGCTCGCCGCCTGGAACGCGGCTTACGAACCCAAGAACAAGGCGTTTCGTGAGGCCAAGCTGGAAGGCAAGGAACTCGTGAAGTGGAAGTACCAGCGCTATGTGAAGGATTACCTGCGCTGCGTGCGCTCCGTGGATGACGGAATTGGTGAAGTGCTCGATTATCTGGACGAGGCAGGGCTCGCAGACAACACCGTGGTCATGTACTCCTCAGATCAGGGATGGTATTTGGGTGAGCACGGCTGGTTCGACAAACGCTGGATGTATCAGGAGTCCCTGCTTTCACCGCTCATGGTGCGTTGGCCCGGTGTGGTGAAGCCCGGCACCGTGAACACGGATATGGTCTCGAATCTCGACTTCGCGGAAACCTTCCTCGAGATCGCTGGCGCCTCCATCCCGGATGACATGCAGGGCCGCAGCCTCGTTCCCATCCTCAAAGGCACCACGCCGGACGATTGGCGCAGCACCTTCTACTATCACTACTATGAATTCCCGGGCGCCCATGACGTGGCTCGTCACTACGGCGTCACCAACGGCAAGCACAAGCTCATCTACTTCTATGAGAACGATGAGTGGGAACTCTTCGACCTGGAGAAGGATCCGAACGAGCTCATGAGCGAATACAACAATCCGGAGTATGCGCCGATCGTCGCGGGCTTGAAGGAGGAGATGGCCGCCATGCGGAACCAGTACAACGTGCCCGAAGAAGACCCGGAAAGCAGTCGTCGCAAGAAGGGCAAGAAGAAGTGATCTGAATCCTCGCAAAGCCCTTGCAAATCGCGTCAAGCCGGTGCTTCTCTTGGGCTTTGCGAGAAGCATCGACTCGATATGGCTGAGACTGAATGGAAATGGATCAAGGGCAACGTCTGCGCCCCGCTGGGCTTTCGGGCCAACGGCGTCTGCTGTGGCATCAAGCGTCCGGAATTGCCGAAGCTGGACCTCGCCTTGTTGGTCTCGGACGAACCCTGCGTGGCGGCTGGGATGTTTACCCGGAACCGGGTGAAAGCGGCTCCGGTTCGCGTTTCCCAGGCCCGGCTCAAGAAGCAGAAGATCCAGGCCATCATCGCCAATAGCGGCAACGCCAATGCCTGCACCGGCAAGCAGGGCATGGCCGATGCCGAGCGCATGACGCAATTAGCTGCGGAAGCGACGGGCTTGAGCGCGAACCAGATTCTCGTGGCGTCTACCGGATTGATCGGAGCACCCCTTCCCATGGAGCGCATCGAGCCCAAGGTGGCTGAACTCGCGAAAGGATTGCAGCGCAAGCGTGGGAACCTCGCGGCGGAAGCCATCATGACCAGCGATACCAAGCCCAAGGAAGTCGCTGTGGAAGTAAAGCTGGGGGAAACCAAGGTGAAGATCGGCGCCATCGCCAAGGGCGCCGGGATGATCCGGCCGGACATGGCCACCATGCTGGCCTTCGTCACCACGGACGCCAGGATCCAGCAGGAAGAACTCACCGCCGCCACAAAGGAAGCCGTGGATCAGTCCTTCCATCGCATCACCGTGGATGGGGATATGAGCACCAACGACACCGTCTTCGTGCTCGCCAATGGCATGGCGGGCGGGCCGGCCCTCAAAGCCAAGAGTAAGGACCTCAAGCTCTTCACCGCCGCACTCAGTGCGGTGATGCTGGAACTGGCCAAGAAGATGGTGAGAGACGGCGAACGCGTCACCAAGTTCGTCGAGGTGAAAGTGAACAGCGCCAAGAGCGAGAAAGAGGCCAGGCAAGTCGCCCAGGCCGTTGCCAACTCGCTCCTCGTGAAATGTGCCTGGAGTGGGGGAGACCCGAATTGGGGACGTGTCATGCACGCCATCGGCTATTCCGGGGCGCCCATCGACGAGACCACCATCGATATCTACTTTGGCGGCGTGTTAGCGGCAAAAGGCGGCCTGTCCGCCGGCACCCCCTTGCCGGAATTGCTCCAAGCGGTTGAGCCCCGGGAATTTGAGCTGCGCATCGAGCTGCATCGCGGCAAGGAAAGCTACTCCATGTATTCCAGCGATATCACCCCGGAATTCGTCGATTTCAATCGCGAGGAGTATTCCATGCTGAAAGCGATGAAACTCTAGGCCGGGGCGCGGACGCCGCTTTTCGATTCGCTTGTCAGGGGCGGAACTGGTATAGCATCCTGCTGGTATGACAGTCACCACCACACCTTCCATCGATGGCGCCAGGACGGTTCAGTATCTGGGCATCGTCACCGGGGAAGCCATCATGGGCGCCAATATGTTCAAGGACCTGTTCGCCGGCATTCGCGATGTCGTTGGCGGACGGTCGGGAACCTACGAGCGAGAACTGCGCAAGGCCAAAGACATCGCCCTGGCCGAGATGGCGCAACAAGCCGAAGCCCTCGGCGCCAACGCCGTTGTAGGCGTGGATCTCGACTACGAGACCATCGGCGAGACCGGCAGCATGCTCATGGTCAGTGCCAGTGGCACGGCCGTCATCGTGGAGACAGGATCGTAGCGCACCCGCCCCGCACAGAGCCTCCCGTGCCGGAGCCCGAGCGTCCTCGCTCGCATAGCCGTCGACCCGCCGAAGCCCCAGGTTGGAGTTCACGCTTCAGCGTGCACGAAGCCTATCCGCCCAAAGCCCGCGCCGGAGCGCGAGCGTCCCCGCTCGCATAGCAGTCGACCCGCCGAAGCCCCAGGTTGGAGTTCACGCTTCAGCGTGCGCGAAGCCTATCCGCACAAAGCCCGCGCCGGAGCGCGAGCGTCCTCGCTCGCATAGCCGTCGAC
>JBHIXE010000204.1:0-5758 GCA_041984905.1 Verrucomicrobiales bacterium
TGGCGGACATGGACTGGCGGAGGCTTTGACGGATGAAAACCCCGGCCCCCTGCCCTTCCCCGCCAGGCGAACGTCCCGCACAGCGGCTCTACGGGGGCCGAATTCCGGCACACAGGGCGACTTTCCGGCCCCAGGCGGCGACTTCTTCGGGAGGGTGCGCGGTCTTGGTTGCGGGTTGGTGAAGGGCCACGAAGCTCTTGGCGGCTTCGGGATCCGCTTGGAAATGCTCCCGGCTGGCGGTGAGAAGAGAAGTGAGCGCCGCGGCTTCTTCTGTGGATGGCTTCCGACTCAGAGCGGTCAGATAAGCCTGCTCGATGGCTTGGGCATCGTCGTTGCCATGGTCGAGGATCTCACAAGCTTTGGCCACTGCCGCCTCGGAGAAGACCTCGTTGTCGAGCGTCGCGAGAGCTTGCAGGGCATTGTTGGAAATGTTGCGGCGCGGACTCGCCTGACTGGCGTCCGGGCAATCGAAGAGGATCAGGTTGGGATCCGTGGCAGTGCGTTTGAAGAAGGTGTAGAGCCCTCGACGGTAGCGATCCTCTCCCGAGGAAGTCTTGTACTTGAAGTTATTGGCGTAGCTTTGCTCCGCGATGACGGAAGGCAAAGGCGGATACACGCTCGGGCCTCCGATCTTACGGCTGAGAAGGCCAGCGCTTTGCAGACTGATATCCCGCAGGATTTCGCCTTCCACCCGAAGCCGATTCTGATGGGCGAGGAGGCGGTTCTGCGGATCGATTTCCTTCAGGTCCAGCCGGGCTCGGGAGGATTGCTGGTAGGTCTGAGAGGTTACGATCAACTCGATCAGTTCCTTGCGGCTCCATCCGGCTTCATGGACGAAGTAGTGGGCCAGCCAATCCAGAAGCAGGGGATGAGAAGGCGTTTCGCCACGCGCTCCAAAATCACCGAGCAGGGAGGAGAGGCCTTCTCCGAAGAGGTGATACCAGACCTTGTTCACGGTGACGCGGGCCACCATGGGATGCTCTGGGGAGGTGAGCCAGTGAGCGAGATCAATTCGGTCCGCTTGTTCACCACGGGTTTCCAGTTCCGGGAGCACGGCCGGAGTTCCGGGATAGACCTGGCCATCGTCCACCAGGGGTTGGAGGAAGTCCCCTCGGCGAAACACGTAGGTCTCCCGGCGATTCTCGCGCCGTTCCCCAATGGTGCGGGTAAAGCCGTTGTCGTTGTCGAACTTCCGCATCTGGGTCAGCTGGCCCTGGATCTTGCTGGCCAGGTTCTTGTTTGTGACCTGCTCGTCCAGCATTTGGGAGAGGGGCTTCCACTTCTTTTCCCGCTCGACGATCTTCCTGGCGGCATCTTCGGGCAGTTCTCCTATGAGAGAGGCGACCTCGTCGGTGTTGTTGAAGAAGGCGTAGAACTCATAGAACTCCCTCTGAGAGATCGGATCGTAGGGGTGATCGTGGCACTGGGCACAGCCAATCGTGGTGCCGAGCCACACGGTCGCCACCGTGTTGATGCGGTCGATCACGCGCTTGGTGCGATCTTCTTCCGCGTCGACACCGCCTTCCAGGTTGAACTGGGTGTTGAGGTGAAAGTAGGTCGCGAGCCGGTCATTGCTATCCGCGCCAGGCAGGAGATCGCCTGCGATCTGTTTCAGCGTAAACTGATCAAAGGGCAGATCCTCATTGATGGCTTGGATGACCCATTCCCGCCAGCGCCAGGCATCCATGCGAGGACTGTCCTTTTCATAACCTGCGGAATCCGCATAGCGGGCTTCGTCCAGCCAGTGCCGGGCCCAGCGCTCGCCAAAGGCGGGGGAGTCGAGGAACTTGCGGACCAGCTTCTGGTAGGTCTCTTGGGTCGGGTTGGCGGCAAAAGCCTCGACATCCGCCGGATCTGGCAACAATCCAGTGAGGTCGAGCGACACGCGGCGAATCAAGGTGTGAGGATCTGCGACGGAAGAAGGGGCGATGCCTTTGTTCTCGAGTCGTGCCAGGACAAATTGGTCGATCGGATTGTGGATCCACTCTTGGCGGGAAACGGGGACCGGCTCGGGATCGCGAATGGGGAGATAGGCCCAGTGCTCCGGCCACTCTGCGCCGGACTCGATCCACTTCGTGAGCCGCTCGATCTCCTCAGGCGCCAGCGGCTCCTTTGGTGGCATCCGGTCGTTGGAGTCCGATGTCGCAACGCGGAAGATCAACTCACTCTCTTCGGCATTGCCTGGTGTGATCGGGGTATTTCCAGACTCCGCCGGAGCAAACATGTGGGCGCGATTCATCACGCTGATGCCGCCTTTCTTCTTCACGCCACCGTGGCATTCTGCGCAATGCTCCGCAAAAATGGGGCGGATCTCCCGGTCAAAATCGACGGTCTCTGCCTGGACCGTCCCCAACAGCGACAATGCCAGGATCAGGCCGGACAAAAAAGGATGTTTCTGAGTTGCGTTAGTTGTGATCAAAGCTCTCGCAAGGTTCTGGTATTGAGGAGTTTAAAATCCTTCGGGATCGGGTGCCGCAAATGTTACAGTATAGGTGTTTGAAAAAACAGAATTCTAGGCTCACACTCGCCGACTGAACACAGCCCCAATATGAATCATCATTCCTTAACACCCCGGTTCGTCCTTCTTTTTATCGCCTCCTGTTTTCTGGGAAGTCTCTCGGCTCAGGAGCCCTATGACAAGAACGTAACGGCAAAGGACATGAACAAAGCGCTTCTCGCTTTGGAAGGTTTCGCCCTGTCCGAATCCTGGGAAGAAGCCGCCAAGTATGTGCAGGACGCCGACAAGTTAAAGGATCGGATGGCGGCCCACTACGCCAAGTATCCCTGGGAGAAAATTGAGATCATCGCCGTGCCCAACGAGAGCGCGAACACCTTCAACGGCACCGTGATGTACAAGGTCATCTTCTTTGACCTGGTCATTAAGGACATGGACAAGGTGATCCCGGTAGCCTTCACCGAGATGGGAGACGAGTTCAAGCTGGACTGGGAGACCTTTGTGCAGCGTTACCACTCTACCTTCGAAGATTTCCTGAAGGAGAAGTCCACGGATCCCGCTGTTTTCCTGGTGGCCATGCAGCGCGGCGTGCCGATGGCCGATGAGGAGAATTACAATCTGGCGGGCGGGGTGATGAAGCTGCGGGTCAAGTATCGCAACTTTGACGTGGATGTGGACGGACTGCGGGTGAATTTCGTGGAGAACGTCTTCCTCGGCAAGGAATCGCCCCTGGTAGAACAAGTGAAGAAGATCGTGCCCTGGACAGACTACGATGGTCCCTTCCGCATCACCGTGAAGTGGAACAAGTCCGGCGACACACCCTTTATCGAGCTGGTGGATCTGTTCAAAGTCGACTTGAACACGCCCTCCATGTTTGCGGGCGAGAACAGTTAGCCATTGGAAACACTACAAGGCCTGAAACGGCAACGTTCCGGAATTCCAGATTATTCGTAGTAGTTAACTTTTAACTTGTCAGAGATCCACTGCCGTTCATGGTGTAGGGAGTTCCTGCTCGCTGCTCATGAATGCCTCTCTACAGGATAGCCAATCTATTCCCGTCGAAACTACGGCCGCCTGGTCGGCCCTCTATGGATCGCCCCATTTAATGGAGGCGCTCCACAAGGAGATCTACCGGGCCAATGCTCCCCTGGTAATCACGGGAGATTCCATGGAGGTTCTGACCAAGTTCATCCAGACCAAGCTGGTTCCCAATTTGCGCGCCAATCAGAAGGATGGCGCGATCGTGATGTTCGCTCCCCGGGACAAGAAAGGGGTGCTTTCCTCGCTTTCGGAGGCCCTGACCTCCATGTTCCCGGGACTGACCCTGGAACTGCTCCACTCCGTGCGCACCCAGCAGTGGGCGCCCTTGCTGCGCTCCCTGGTACGTAATGAGCCGGCGCCGGGCGGCCAACGCATCCTCGCGGTGATGAATTTCGACAGCCTCTTTGATGCGCCGATTGGAGAGCAGGAAATCTTCAGCCAGGCGCTCGGGATGATCGCTCGGGAAAAGGGCATCTCCGTGATCGTGGGCGTCAGCGAGAAGAACCTCGGCCGAGCTGGACAGCTGAAAGGGATGTCCTGTCCCAAGTGGGATGGCGGATGCCTCTACCTCTCCAAGGCGGAATGGGTCCCTCGGCGCAACTGGTGGCAACGCCAGAGAAAGGTGGTGGTGACCTATTACCAACTGGTTCGCCAATTCTTTGTGGAGCTTCCCGCCCGGATTAAGGCGATCTCGCCTCTCAAACTGGCCACGGCCGGTGCAATTGCAGTCTTCAGCGCGATGCTGCTCACGGCGGCGACCTTGTTCGTCATGAACTACAGCGCGGAACCGATGCCCATCGATATGGGAGTCGAGCCTGCGGAAGCCGTAGAGGAGAAGGCGCCGCTTCCGGTATTCCCGCCTGAGTCAGCGGACGGAAAGTTGGCCGAAGCTACTGAGGAGAAATTTGAGGAGATCGAGGTGATTGAGAAGGACAAGCACTCCCTCGCACCGCCCGATAACCTCACGCCTGCATCCCGTGATTCCGCGGAGAAGAAGCCTCAATAGGCCCAGTTATCAATAAGGCAGGGAACGGATGGCGGCCAGGACGGTTTCCGTCTCCAACTCCTCCATGGAGTGTTGCTTCGCCTTGGGCGTGAACTCGGTCTGGACTTCGCTGCGCCCCGCCCAACAGATCCGGGCAGCATCGTGCCGGGCTCGCCAGTGAAAGGGATTGGTGGGGCCGTAGAGCGCGACCAGGGGACGTTCGTAGGCGGCAGCGAGGTGCGTGGCAACGGTGTCCACACAGACGACCAACCGGGCTCGGGCGATCATCTCCGCATAGTCGCGGAGGGAGGGTGGTTGCAGGCGGGTGACCCTGGTTTTGGTATGGGCAAGGATCTCGTCGACATGCTGGGATTCAAAGGGGTCCGTGCCTTGAGTGAGGCGGATCTCATAGTCGCCTCGCTCCTGCAGGTGGTTTAGGACATCGGCCCAACGCTCCGGCTTCCAGTATTTCTCTTCCCGCGCGGTGCCGGGGTGAACCAAGACAAAGGGAGGCTCCGATTTGGACGGAGGCGGTTTGACGGACCAACCCACGAACTGAGGCTCCATGTTCGCCGCTTTGAGCAGGGCCAGATGGTAGTCAACGATGTGATAGTCGCGCGGAATGACCGGAGACCAGGCATTGTAGGCCCGTTTCTTGAGGCCCTTCTTCTGGCGCTGATAAGTCGCGCGGGTTTGGGCGCCAGAGAGCAGGCTGAGAACCGCAGAGCGGTCGGTTTCGGTGACGTCCAGCACGAGGTCATATGAAGAGCGAAGAAGGCTTCTCCAGAGCGTCGCATTGAGTTGTCCTCCGCGGAAATGGAGATGCTGGTCCACGCCTTCGATGAGCTGGGCCAGGCTATGACCTGCATCCTTCGTGACCAGGGTGATGTGAGCGTCAGGGTGCTGATGGCGAATCGATCCGATGAGCGGGGCGGTGACGATGACATCACCTAACCGCTTGAGCTGAAGGACGAGAACGCGGATGTGCATGCAGGTTGGAGGTGCTCAGATCCTGACGGTTACCATGGCCTGGGACCTCAAGCGGACCGTTGCTTCCCGGCGAATGAATAAATTCTTTCTCATCTCTCGTTTGCGAGGCCCGTTAGAACTGTCAAAATAGTTACCACTTAACCACTTCACTCCTCCCACATGAAGCAGATCGCAACCTTCTTCACCGTTCTCACTTGTTCCTGGATGCTGACCTCCTGCAGCAGCATCAATCTTGGTCGAGAAAAGACCCCAGAGCCGGAAAAATCCAAGAGCAGTTCCTCCAATGC
>JBHIXE010000204.1:5768-10046 GCA_041984905.1 Verrucomicrobiales bacterium
AAGGATATGGACGCAAAGATGGCGAAGAACGCGGAGACCGGAGAATGGTTTCTCGATCGGACTTCCGGAGCGTCTTACTTTGTCCCCTTCAATGGCGCTGGCGATGCCCGCTATGGCGATGTCGTGAGTTCGCTGCCGGGTAAATTAGCTCAGGGCTCAGGAGTTGCCCCGAGCCCTGGCATTGGCGAAAAGATTCCGAGTCTCGACTTGGGCAAGGTCATGCCCGGCAAGTCCAAGACCAAGGAAGGCTGACCTGAGATCAGGTCGCTTGCTTGGACTTATCGAATTGCTCGTCGAAGACAATGGTGGAGGGCGGGAAGTCCAGTCGCTTCACAAAGGCGGCGGATTCCGCGGCGCCGTGCTCCCGGTCCATGCCGCCGTCTTCCCATTCCACGGAAAGCGGGCCGTTGTAGCCGATGTCATTCAGGGCGCGGATCACCTTCTCGAAGTTGATGTTGCCTCGTCCCATGGACTTGAAGTCCCAGTAACGGCGACGGTCATGGAAGTCCGTGTGACCGCCGAACACACCGGCGTCGCAGAGGTGATCGCTCCAGGCCGCGTCCTTCATGTGGACGTGATTGATGCGATCGGCGAAGCGGTAGATGAACTCGACGTAGTCGACTCCTTGGTAACCCAGGTGGCTCGGGTCGTAGTTGAAGCCGAAAGCGGGGTGATTGCCGATCGCGGCCACAGCTCTTTCCGCGGAAGCGATGTCGAAGGCGATTTCCGTGGGGTGCACTTCCAGACCGAACTTGATGCCATTGGCCTGGAACGCATCCATGATGGGGCCAAAGCGATTGGCGAAGTCCTCGAAGCCGGCGTCGATCTGCCCAGGCAGGTTCGGCGGGAAACTGTAGAGCAGATGCCAGATGGAACTGCCGGTGAACCCGTTGACCACGCTCACGCCAAACGCTTTGGCGGCTTGGGCCGTCTTCTTCAATTCTTCGGCAGCGCGCTGACGAACGCCTTCTGGATCACCGTCGCCCCAGATATAGGGGGGCAGAATTTGTTGGTGCCGCGCGTCAATGTTGTCGCACACGGCCTGTCCGACCAGGTGAGAGGAGATGGCGTAGCATTGCATCCCGTAGGAGTCCAGGAGCTGGCGCTTGGATTGGCAGTAAGTCGGATCCGCCATGGCCTTGTCGACTTCGAAGTGGTCGCCCCAACAGGCCAGTTCCACGCCGTCGTAGCCAAACTGCTTGGCCTTCTGGATCATCGTGGAGCAGTCGAGGTCGGCCCATTGGCCGGTGAAGAGGGTAACAGGTCGTGCCATATGCTTGTTGTCGGTTGGTTTTGCTTGGGTTTCGCCAGGTTCAGGCGAGGAGGTTTGAGGAGGGGCTTCCACCGCGGGCGCCGATTCGGAAGGGGCAGTAGCTGCCGCCGTCGATGCCGAAGGAGACATCAGTTTCCGAATGCGTTCGAGCAGTGAGGCCATGGAGTGGGGTTGAGAAGTGAGTGGAGCTCGATTCGAGCCGAATGGTCTAGCAGTTCAGCGCCGTCCATACACCGCCCTGAGCGGAGCTCTGCACCACGGCATCGATGAAGGCCATCCCGCGGATCCCGTCGTCGATCTTGGGGTAATCCGTGATCATCGGATCCGGCGGCAGCTTCGCTTCCAGAGAGAGAATGTGGGCCGCGAAATTCTTGTAGATGTTCGCAAAGGCTTCCAGGTAACCTTCCGGGTGACCAAAGGGAGTGCGGGAGTTCTGGGCCGCAGCGTCGCAGACGTAACCGTTGCCCGTGCGCCAGATCTCGGTTGGCTTGTCCATACGATGCACGTGCAGGGTGTTCGGCTCCACCTGATGCCATTCCAAGCCACCTTTCTCGCCGTAGACGCGGATGCTCAAGTTGTTCTCGCAACCCACGGAAATCTGGGAGGCGTGCAGCACGCCCTTGGCTCCATTGGTGAAGCGCAGGAGCACATTGCCGTCATCATCCAGCTGGCGACCCGGCACAAAGGCCGTGAGGTCCGCGAGCAGTTGGCTGATGTGCAGGCCGGTGATGTATTCGGCCAGGTTCTCGGCGTGCGTGCCGATATCGCCCATGCAACCCGCTGCACCCGAGCGAGTCGGGTCGGTCCGCCACTCGGCCTGCTTGGCGCCTTCGGTTTCGAGCGCGGTGGCGAGCCAGCCTTGCGGATACTCCACCACGACCTTGCGGATCTCGCCCAGCTCACCGCTCTTCACCAGTTCCCGGGCCTGCTTGACCATGGGATAACCGGTGTAGTTGTGAGTCAAGCCATAGAGCTTGCCGGAAGCCGCGATGATGGGCTTGAGGGCCTTGGCTTCTTCCAGATTGAATGTCGCGGGCTTATCGCTCAGGACGTGGAATCCGGCTTCGAGAGCGGCCTTGGCCGGAGGAAAGTGCATGTGGTTCGGCGTGACGATGGAGACGAAGTCCATGCGTTGATCGGCCGGCAGAGCCGCTTCCGTTTGAAGCATCTCCTGGAAAGTGCCATAGCAGCGCTCCGCGGGCAGCAGGAGTTCCGCGCCAGAGGCCTTGGATTTCTCGGGCGTCGAGCTGAACGCCCCGCAGACAAGGTCAATCTTCTGATCAATGGCTGCGGCGATCCGGTGCACTCCACCGATGAAGGCGCCCTGGCCTCCACCGATCATCCCCATTCTAACTTTGCGACTCATCTGCTATTCTTCGGAGGGTTGGTTTTTTCGATCCAATCAGGTTGGCCTCCCTTTTTAGGGGCGACCGCTAGGGTCTGCAACCCCAAAGTTATCGGGGAATTGGCGGCGAGGTATCGAGAAGGGAACTCATCGTTCCAAAGAGGGTTTGCTTCTCCACTTCGAACTTCATCAACCGAACGCCAACTATGCTTGGGTCTAATGAGAGAGAGCGAACATCTCCCAGCACACTCAGACAGGTCGCCAGGCTATCCGTTTCCATGGCGCTTGGCGCGACGACACTGACACTGCGGCGTTCCGTCAGGCCCAGGCCCGTTCGCGGGTCGACGATGTGGGAGTAGCGGGTGCCATCGATCTCTACGAATTGCTGGGTATCGCCGGAGGTGGAGACGGCGGCGTTGGCGAGGAGCACGAATTGGTCTGGCTCTTCGGGGCTTGCAACACTGGTCAGGCCGATCCTCCAACCTTTCTCTCCAGGCGGCGAGTCGCCTATGGCGATGTCTCCGCTGGCGGCCACGAGAGATCTTGGGAAGCCATGCGCTCGCAGGATCTGAAGCGCTTCATCCGCGGCGAAGCCCTTGGCGATTCCCCCGAGATCGAGCCGCATATGGTCGACGGTCAGGGTGCCGGTGCGGGCTTGGGGATCCAAGACCAGCTTGCGATAGCCGGAACGTTCGAAGGCGGTCGCGAGTTGGTCCTGGGTCGGCAGTCTGCCATCGCGATGACTGAGGCGCCAAAGCCGGATCAGGGGGCCGATCGTGACATCAAAGGCACCGTCGGATCTGGCCGCGAGCTTCTGGGCGTGGTCGAGGATCTCGAAGAGTTCGTCGCTGAGCGCAACGGGCGTCCCGGCTGGTGCATGGCAGAAGCGCATGAGCTCGGAATTCGCCTCGTAATCCGAGAAGATGCCGTTCAGTTCCCCGATTCGGGCGAAGGCGGCTTCGGCGGCAGCGGCGGCTTTGTCTTCGGATTCCGCATAGATCTGAATGCGGAAAAGGGTGCCCATGAGGGCGTCTTCAAACTGGTGAAGACGAAGAGAAGGCTCGGCGGCATGCGCGGGACATGCCGCCAGGAGCCAAATCAAAAGTAGCGGGATCCTATTCGTTTTCCTCGCCGCGTCCGGAGTTCCAGATCTGGTGCATGGTATCGGCCGGCGGCACCTTGAGCGGGCGCACCAGGCGGAAGCCAAGCCACTCAGCATCCGTGTGATACCAGATGGACTTGGGCAGCTGCGGATCCTGAATCTTCCAGGCGGCAGAAGAGCGAACGCGAGCAGCACTGCGCAGATCCTTGGGATCGTCATACCAGCTGCCACCGCGAGCCACGCGAGGATAGAGGTCCACGCCGGGCTTCACATAGGGAGCCAGGGTCGAGTCGCCGCGATCTCCGTAGATGCCGGGCAGGTAGGCGTCCAGGGTCCACTCCATCTCGAGGCACGGACCGGGCTTGTAGCCGGCCCGGATGCTGAACGGCACCTCGGTCGAAGCCGCAGCACCGTAGGTGTCGAGCCCGGTGACGGTGAACGCAGCCGGTACGCTGTCGGGTTCGGGCACCATCTTCGGCAATGTCACGAATACCGGCACGGTGACGCCGGGTGGCGGCTCGGGCGTGCTGACCGTCGCTGGTAACTACATCGGCAATG
>JBHIXE010000205.1:0-9727 GCA_041984905.1 Verrucomicrobiales bacterium
CAGGAACTTCCCGGAGCCGCGTCTCCTGTGTAAGGCTGTGAAGAACCCTTGCCTTGTGCCCACTCTACCCTTACCTATCGCCAAGTGATGAAGGCATTCGTTCTCGGCGCGGGATTAGGAACGCGTTTGCGGCCCCTGACAGCCGTCTTGCCCAAGCCGCTGATCCCGGTCTGGAACAAGCCGCTCATCACCTATGCCTTCGATCATCTTCTGGCGAGCGGCGTGAGTGAGTTCGTCGTGAACACGCATCACCTCCCTCACAAGTTCGCGGAATTCTTCCCCACTGCCGAATACGCCGGCGCCCGAATCCAGTTCGTTGAGGAACAACCCGTCGTTCTGGAGACCGGCGGCGGCCTCGCCAATGCGGCGCCCCATCTCGTGGGTGGCGATTTCTTTGTCTACAACGGAGATATCCTCGCCGATCTCCCTCTCCAACCGGCGCTGGATGCCCATCAGAAATCTGGAGACCTGGTCACCCTGATCCTGCGTTCGGAGGGCCCTAACCGAAACGTCCATTTTGACCCGGCCTCAGGGAAAGTGAAGGATTTGAGAGGCAGCCTCGGCACACAAACCTCTCACCCTTACCAATTTACCGGCATCTATCTGGTGAATCCCGCGTTCCTTGAGTATCTCACGCCCGAGCCGGAATCCGTGGTTCCAGCCTGGCTCAAACTCATTCAGAAGGCTGAACAACTGGGAGGCGTGGTGATTGACGAAGGTCAGTGGTGGGATCTCGGCAAGCGTTCCGACTACCTTGCTGCCTCCGCAACTCTGGAGAAGCTCCGGTTCCCTAGCTTTCCCACCCACGATCCCCATCCGGTGCGCGTGCATCCCGAGGCAACAGTTGATCCCAAGGCAGAAGTGGATGATTTTTCGTCTCTTGGAAAGGGCTGCCGGGTCGGTCCGGATGCCCGGATCACCAAGTCCATCCTGTGGCCCGGCACGCAGGTAGGCGAAGACGCAGTTTTGGACCGCTGTATCATTGTGGGAATCACCAAGCAGTTCCCACCGGAAATCACCGGCTCCCATGTAGGAGCGGACCTTTGAGCAGTTATGGATGAGAAGACCATCATCACGTTGACCCGCGAGAAGCTACCCAGCCTCGCGGAATCTCTGCTGGAAGTGTTTCCGCTGCCTGGAGGCGGCTCAGACCGTCGCTATTACCGGATCCGTCACGGGTCCGGCTCCATCATCTTCTCCGAGTACAATAAGGATCGCCACGAGAACAATCTCTTCGCTCAGCAGAGTGATTTCCTGGCGCGCCATCAGGTGCCGGTTCCCCACATCATTGCGAGAGATCTGGATAAGGGCCGGCTCTGGCTGGAGGACCTGGGAGATACGGATCTTTGGAGCTATCGCAAGGATGACTGGCATGGCGTCAGCCGCCCCCTCTACGAAACCACGATTGGCGAAGTCTCTCGCATTCACCGGCTTCTGGAAGATGAACTCAAAGATCCGCCCGTGATGGATCTTCCCTTTGATGCGGACCTCTACCGCTGGGAGCAACTCTACTTCCTGGAGTATTTTGCCAAGCAGTTCAGCTCTGCGGGCGAGTCCGAAATCCTCCGGGTTCGGGATTCCCAGGAATTGAAGAATCTGAGAGAGGGGCTCGCGGCGTTACCTCGTTGCCTGATTCATCGGGACTTTCAGAGTCAGAATGTGATGATTCGGGAGGGTCGTCCCGTCTTTATCGACTACCAGGGGTTACGTTTCGGCCGCGCGGAATACGATCTTGCTTCGTTGATATTTGACCCTTATGTCCTATTGAGCCTTGAACAATGTGAGGATTTGATTGAGTTCGCCGAAGCCAGAAGCTCCAATCCGGATTTCCGGGACGTGCTGATGCGATGCGCGGCTCAACGCCTCATGCAGGCGCTTGGCGCTTATGGCTACCTCGGGATTGTGAAGCAGAAGACCTCTTTCCTCACCCACATTCAGCCCGCGATTGCCAATCTCTACGAAGTGGCGGTTCGCCGCCAGACCTTGCCCATTATCGCCCCACTGTTGAAGCTGCGCGACGACTTCCTCGAACAGCACCCCTGACATGACTACCGAATCCACCCGCGTCCCCCCGCTCAAACCCAACTCGTCTCATGCGCCCACCGTGGTGATCAGCAACCTCTGGCCTGCCGTGGAGGGCGGTCGCTACGCCATCAAGCGCATCGTGGGAGAGCCGCTCCAAATCTGGGTGGACATCTTCAAGGACGGCCATGATCAGCTCGATGCCGCCGTGAAGTGGCGTCGTCAGGGTGTCGATGCCTGGGAAGAGCAACGCATGACGGCCCTCGAGAATGACCGGTGGACCGCCACTTTTGCGGCGGCCGAGATGGGCACCTGGGAATACACGGTGGAAGCCTGGAAGGACGATTACAAAACCTGGCTCCACGATTTCGAGCGTAAAGTGTCAGCCCGCACCGAAGGGGAAACGCTGGCGACGGAAATCCTGGAAGGCTCTCTCATCATTGAAGACTCCGCCCGCATCGCGGACAAGAGCGGGAACAGCGAGGAATCCCGCACGCTCAAGGATGCCGCCGTGATCATTCGCAAGGCGGACGCGGCCACGGCCCTCAAGCTGGCCCGTGAAGAGCGGCTGTGTACACTCATGGCCCACTGGACCAATCGGGAATACTCCACCTCGCTCGCCCCCAAGCATCGGCTGCAAGTGGAGCGGGAACGCGCCCGATTCTCTGCCTGGTACGAGTTTTTCCCCCGTGGCGCCGAGGGACGCAGTGACAAACATTCCACTTTCCGGGATTGCCTGCCGCGGATCGAATACGCCAAGGAGATGGGCTTTGATGTCATCTACTTCCCGCCTATCCATCCGATTGGGCGCACCTTCCGTAAAGGCAAGGACAACTCCCTGACCGCGGAACCGGATGATGTCGGCTCCCCCTGGGCCATCGGCAACGAGGCTGGCGGTCACAAGTCGGTCGCGCCTGAGCTGGGAACCATTGAAGATTTCACCTGGCTTGTCGCCCAGGCCAACAAGCTGGGCGTGGAGATCGCCCTGGACTTTGCCATTCAGTGCTCCCCGGATCATCCCTATGTGAAGGAGCATCCGGAATGGTTCTTCCAGCGTCCAGATGGCACCATCAAGTACGCGGAGAACCCGCCCAAAAAGTATCAGGACATCTACCCCATCAATTTCCACTGCGAGAACTGGCAGGAACTCTGGAAGGAGATGGTCGATATCGTCCTGTTTTGGGTCGACAAAGGCGTGAAGATCTTCCGGGTCGATAACCCGCACACCAAGCCGGTCGCCTTCTGGGAATACCTCATCTCCGAGGTGCGACTGAAACATCCCGATGTGCTCTTCCTGGCGGAAGCCTTCACCCGGCCCCGCATGATGGAAATG
The DNA here is from genome assembly GCA_041984905.1 of Verrucomicrobiales bacterium. Lineage (GTDB taxonomy): Bacteria > Verrucomicrobiota > Verrucomicrobiia > Verrucomicrobiales > DEV007 > JBHIXE01. The sequence goes on from JBHIXE010000205.1 coordinate 3,356, forward strand.
CTGGGCAAGATCGGGTTCAGCCAGAGCTATACCTATTTCACCTGGCGCACTCACAAGCATGAGATCCGGGAGTATGTGGAACAGCTGACCAAGTCAGAGATGCATGACTACTATCGGGGCAATTTCTGGCCCAACACCCCAGACATCCTGGTGCCGCCGCTGGTCGATGCGCCTCCGGCCGCCTTCAAAGTCCGCGCCGCCCTCGCGGCCACTCTCTCCTCCAACTGGGGAATCTACAGTGGTTTGGAGTTCTGCGAGAATCAACAGCACCCGGACCGGGACGAGTACCGGCAGAATGAGAAGTACGAGCTCAAGGAGCGGGATTGGGATGCGCCTGGCAACATCAAAGTCTTCCTGCGCCAGCTGAACGAAGTGCGGAACTCGCACCCGGCTTTCCGCGAGTACACCAACATCTTCTTCTGCGACACGACCAACGATCAGATGCTGGCCTACGCCAAGAAATCCTCGGATGGAGACGATGTCGTCGTGGTGGTGATCAATTTGGATCCCCACAACGAACAGAGCGGAGATGTCATCTTACCTCTGGAAGCCCTGCAGCTGCAAAGGCTCGCCGCGCCCAACAAGTTCAAGGTGGAGGATCTGCTCGATGGAGCGACCTATTCCTGGTCGGGGCATCGGAACTGGGTTTCACTGAATCCGGCGAACAAAACCGTGCACATCTTGCAAGTTCACAAGTAGTTCCTATGATGGGGCGTTCAAACCCCTCAGTTCCGGGAATTACGACCCATGAAATACTCCATTAAAGTTACCGTCTTTCTCCTGTTAGCCGGTATTACGACGTTTTTTCTTCAGCGCGAGCAAACCGCCAGCAGTGCTCTCAACTCCTTCAATCAAGGCTATCTCGATTGGCTGGCTGGGAATGCGGCTGGGAAAATTGAAGAACCTGCAGTGACCTTTGTCCGCGTGGACAGCGATGAGCTGAACAAGGACGACATGGATCCCCGCCTGGATTGGGCCGTGATTCTGGAAGGCCTGAACGCGTATCAACCCAAGGCAGTGGGCATTGTGCCTCCGCTGCAGTGGGATACCAAGGATTCGCTGGCGGAAGGCGCCCTGCGGAAGTGGGTAAACAAGATGCCCAAGATGGTGCTGGGAACCACCTTTGCCGCCACCGCTCCAGAGAAGCTCACGCCCATTCCGGTAGAATCCCAGCCGATCATTGAGAATGTGACTGGGGACACCTCCCAGCTTCCGGAAGCAAAGCACCTGGTGGCAGCGCCGGATGACGAGCTCCTGATCAATGGTCAACCGGCCTTCACTCAAATTGAGCTCGCGGAAGCCACCGAATCCGGACCCAACGGTGTTCCCCTGCCCATGCTGGCCCGCGTGGGCGACAAGGTCGTCGCCTCTTTCACGCTGGAGATGATCCTGGCCTACGAAGGTCTCGAGACTTCCGCCGTGACGGTCGATTTGGGCGCTCAACGCATCCAGGTGGGTGAGAAATACACGTTCCCGATCGATGCACAGGGAAATCTCACGGTTTACCACGGGATGAAGGGTGCGTTTCCGGAGATGGACATCTTCTCCCTGGCGCTTTCGCTCAAGCCTTTCGAGAACGTCCCTGAGTTGCAGGAGAAGGTGGATCAATTCCGCGAAGTGGATGATGAGACCCTGGAAAGCCTGAAGAACCACGCCATTGTCGTCGGATTTGACCAGGAAGCGCTGCGTCAGTTCGAACTGCCCACCGGAGACAAGGTTTCCCGCTCCGAACTGCTGGCCATGGCCATCGCCACGATTCAAAGCGGCCGGCACATCAAGTATTGGCCGAACTGGGCACTTTGGGCCAGTTGGGCTGGTCTGGGAGTCTTTGGGCTGGTGCTTCTTGCCGGTGGGCGAACCCGGGCATTCCTGGGCGGATTTTTGGCCTTGATGCTCTATGCCATCGTCAGCCTCCTCAGTTTCAAGACGTCCCTGGCCTGGGCGCCTCCTCTTCCCGCCGTGGGGATCTGCGCGGTAATTTCCTTGGCCGGACTCTTGCTTCCTGCTAGCGGTAAGAAGAAGGATAAGTTGCCGGAGAAATCCGACAAACCCGACACCCAGCCTGAAGAGCCCAAAGCCTAAACCTTACCTCCAAAGCCCTCAGAGTTTCCGGCTCCTTCGTGGTTGCCGCATCGTATGATTTCCCTGGTCAATCTTTCCCGTGGCAACCACATCGGTTCCAACTCCTATCTCCTGGAGATGGGCCAAACCAGAATTGTGCTGGATGCGGGAACCCATCCCAAGCGGGAAGGCTTTGATACCGTCCCGGATTTTGGGCTGCTGGACTTCGATAGCGTCGACGCCATCTTCCTGTCTCATGCGCACCTGGACCATTCCGGAGCGCTGCCGGTCCTCATGCGCAGCCAGCCGAGCGCCCGGATCTTCATGAGCGAGGCGACTCGTTCGCTCGCGGATGCGCTGCTGCACAACTCCGTGAACGTGATGTCCGCCAAGCGGGAGGAGCTGGATGTGAAAGAGTATCCGCTCTACACCCACAAGGAACTCGACCGCTGCTCCGAGCGATGGGAGATCGAGCGAGTGGGCCGCCCCTTCTATGTCTCCAATAAGGACGAGATCACCTGCGAGTTTTACAATGCCGGCCACATCCTCGGCGCCATGGCCCAGGTCTTCGATTATCAGGGCCACCGCATCCTCTACACGGGGGATATCCACTTTGAGGATCAGACGCTCACGAAACGGGCCGACCTGCCAACGACCGGGATTGATACCGTGATCATCGAGACCACCCGTGGTTCCACCGTGCGATCCGAGCATTACAGCCGGGATTCCGAGATCGATCGGCTCGCCCAGGAGATCAGCCGGATTCTGGCGCTGGGTGGTTCCGTGCTCATCCCCATCTTCGCCATGGGCAAGACCCAGGAGATGCTCATCATTCTGCACGATCTCAAGGAGCGAGGGATCATTCCCAATGTGCCCCTTCACATCGGCGGGCTGAGCACCAAGATGACCATGCTCTACGATCGCCTGGCCAGCCGCACCTACCGCAACCACGAGGGACTCCAGATCCTGAAGGAAATCGATCTGGTTATCTCCTCCACCCGCAAACGCTCTCGTCAGCTCGAGTTCCATCCGGGCTGTATCTACGCGCTCTCCAGCGGGATGATGACCGAGAACACCCTTTCCAACTCCTTTGCCCGTCACTTCATCGAGAACAAGCGCTGTGGCATCCTCTTCGTCGGTTATGCCGATCCGGAATCCCCCGCTGGAGCCCTGATCGCGGCCCAACCGGGCGACCGGATCCGGCTCGATCCCCGCCATGCGGAGCAGGAGTTGCGCTGCGCCGTGAAGAAATACGATTTCAGCGGCCACGCCACCCGCGAGAGCATCTGCGAGTACCTCAACGAGCTGAAGCCCAGCAACATCGTTTTGGTTCACGGTGACACCGAAGCACTGGACTGGTTCAAGGAGCAATTGAGCCGGGATCTGCCAGAGAGCCGGGTCATCATCCCGCCTGCTGGAGAAAGCGTCTCTCTAGCTTGATTTCGGTCGTGAGAGCGGCATGTTGGTGGCTATGTCAGGTCCAGTTATTCAATTGGTCTTGATAGGTCTTTCTAATGGATATTTAAGACTTGTGTATTCCTAAAACCGTTACTACGGTCCCTTAAAGCCATGCCTCACATCGAAGCCCAACTTCAGCAGATCCAGACGGTCAATCACCATCTGCGAGTCGCCCTCAACCAGGTGGACGAAGCCGTCGTGATCATCGGCGCGGAGCCTCTCGTGGCACCGGGACCACGCATCTACTTTGCCAATCGGAAAGCCTCTGAAATGACGGGGTTTACGGAGAAAGAGCTCATGGGAGCTCAGATCGGACAGATCTACGATCCACGCTGGTTGCTGGATCTGCTCTCCAAGCTGCCCGCGGTGGCGGAACGCAACCGCACTTTCCAGACGGAGAAACAGCTGCTCTGTTCGGACGGGCAGCAGAAGAACTGCCGCTGGACCATCAGCAGCATCAACGATCCGCAGGGCAATCCCCTGCACTACACCCTGACCTTCCGCGAAATCCAGCAGCAGGCACCGGCAGTGATTGAGGAGACACCCAATCCACAGCCAACCTCTCAGGGCATCAATGAAGACACCGACAAGGCTTTCCTGGAGAAGAACCGGGTGGAATCTCTCGCGCTCCTTGCCGGGGGTGTGGCGCACGACTTCAACAATTTCCTCACTTCCATCCTCATGAATCTCTCTCTGGCCAAGTTGGGCACACCCAACGGCAGTGAGATCCGCGGACAACTGGATGATGCTTACAAGGCTGCGGAGAACGGTCAGGCCCTCTGCCAGCAGCTCCTTGGATTTGCCAAAGGCAGCAAGCCGGAGAAGCACCTCGTCAATCTCGGCAACCTGCTCTCCCAGGCTTCGAATCTGGCGACCATGGGATCCAACGTCCGCTGTGACGTTACGATTCCCGCCTCACTCTGGTCTACCGAAGTGGAGGAAACGCAAATCATGCAGGTCTTCCACAACCTGCTTATCAATGCCCGCCAGGCCATGCCCCAAGGCGGCATCATCACCCTTTCCTGCGATAACGAGGAGATCGGTCCCGATCACGGGCTGGATCTCGAGCCGGGCAACTACGTGGTGACCACGATCCGGGACCGCGGCTGCGGGATTCCAGAAGAGAACCTGGCCAAGATCTTTGAGCCTTACTTCTCCACCAAGGACAACGGCACGGGTCTGGGTCTGGCAACTTGCTACACCGCAGTGACCCGTCACCACGGCACCATGACCGTGCGCTCCAAGGTCAACGTGGGTACGGAGTTCAAGATTTACCTCCCGGCCAGCGAGAAGATCGCTCCCGGAAACTGGACTGGACCTGTGCAATTGCCGCGCAAGGGCGAAGGCTCCATCCTTGTCGTCGACGATCAGGACGGGGTTCGCTCCGTGGCGGTGAAGATTCTCGAAACGCTGGGTTACGATGTGATTTCCGCGCTGACCGGTGAAGATGCCCTTCAGCTCTACACCAACCGGCTTCATAGCGGCAACCCCATCTCCGTGGTCCTCATGGACATGACGCTTCCCGGCGGCATGAGCGGCGAGGACACCACCGAAGAAATGCGTCGCCTGGATCCCAACGTGCGCACCATCGCGACCAGCGGTTACTTTGAGCAAGGGGCCGAAGAACGGCTGCGGGGCCGGGGTTACATTGGCATCCTTCCCAAGCCCTACACCATCGAGAAGCTCTCTGCCGCCTTGCAGTCAGCCTTCGGTGGCATCGCCGATTTGGGAGATGTGAGCCGGGCGCACCAACAGCACCGCATGGGATCGACCGAGGATATGGCGCAGTAAGCGCCACCACGGTTTGAAACGGGGAACGAGTGGACGGTTGACGCCGCATCCACTTCCCCCTTCAATGGCTCCATGCCCCCAATCCGTCTCTCTCTTCTCTCCCTTTGCCTTTCTCTTCTTAGCCTGACGGCTTCCCAGGCTGCTCCAGACAAGCCCAATATCATTCTCATCTTCATCGATGACCTGGGCTGGTCGGATATCGGCTGCTACGGGAACCCATTCGTCGACACGCCCCGGATCGATCAATTGGCCCAGGAGGGCGTTCGCTTCACGGACTTCTACGCTGCGGGCGCCGTTTGTTCGCCGACGCGTTGCGCGGTGCAGTCCGGCCAGAACCAGGCTCGCATTGGCATTACCGCCCACATCCCGGGGCATTGGCGCCCCTTCGAGCGCGTCATCACGCCTTTGACCACCATGGCGCTTCCGCTCGACACCGTGACGGTGGCCGAGTCTCTCAAGACCGCCGGCTACACCACTGGCTACATTGGCAAATGGCACCTCGGCAATGGTGCTCAGTATCAACCGGATCACCAGGGGTACGACCTCAGCGCCGTGATTGGCGGACCTCATCTACCAGGCAAGTATCGCGTGCAGGGAAAATCGGAGCTCCAACCGAAGGAGGGTCAGTACCGCACGGACTTTGAAGCGGATGTCAGTATCCAGTTCATTGAGGATAACAAGGACCAGCCTTTCTTCCTCATGCTGTCTCCCTATGCCGTGCACATTCCTCTCGGCGCCATGTCGGAGAAAGTGGAGAAGTACCGCGCTCGGGCCAAGGAACGGAACGTGGATCTCCCCCATCCCGTCTATGCCGCGATGATCGAGCACTGCGATGATATGGTCGGCCGAATCGTGGACGCCGTGGAAGCCCAAGGACTTACCGAGAAGACCATGATCGTCTTCACCTCCGACAATGGAGGGCTCTATCGCCGGTATGACTACAATCCGGAGGCGGACGATGATGTGACCGACAACTCACCCTTGCGGGGAGAAAAGGGCTCGCTCTACGAAGGCGGCATTCGCGTCCCTCTGATCGTCAAGTATCCGCCGATGGCCAAGCCT
>JBHIXE010000205.1:9737-10016 GCA_041984905.1 Verrucomicrobiales bacterium
GTGCCGAGCCGGCGATCAGTTATGACTTTTACCCCACGTTTGCCGAGCTCGGGGGCGCGGATCTCCCCGTCAATCAGACGATCGATGGGTTCAGCCTGACCGCTCTACTCTCCGATCCGTCCGCAAAGCTCGACCGGCCTGCGCTGCACTGGCATTATCCCCACTATCACCACCACCGCCCCGCCAGTTGCATCCGCGAGCGGGATTGGAAGCTGATCGAGTATCTCGACAATACAGGCGAGGTGGAGCTCTACCAGATCGGCGATGACATCAGCGAGA
>JBHIXE010000206.1:0-9962 GCA_041984905.1 Verrucomicrobiales bacterium
ATGCCACGGGCGACTACTATGGCGATATCTTCCTCAGTGCGGAAGATGGAGTGGGCAAGGCGCAGAATGACCCGAACGATATCAGCGTGATTCGTGGCAAAGGCACGGACGCCTATGCCCAGGTCGGTCACGGCGACTTCCTCTTCAGCTCTGGCAAGAGCGCCAGCGCCACCGGGGAGCGAGGCGGTAATATTCAGCTTCGTGCCGGTAGCGATGTCATCAGCAAGGGCGGCATGATCGGTCACGTGGATCCGAATGTGAGCAAGGGAACCGCCAAGGACGGGAATCTCGTTGTAGCGGTGAGCCGTGATCAACCGCAGTCGATCCTTGGGGCCAAGATTCTGGGTGAACCCATCCCGCCGAATGATGGCGTGGGTAAGATCATTGCCAAGGACGGTGCTTCCTTCGCGGTAGCCGGTGGCAGCCAACTCCGCATCTATGTGCCGACTCGCGCGGGCGTGGAAGTGGAAGAGGGCACTCGATTCAATGGAATCAAATTCATGCCGGTGGCGATCAATGATGCCCGGGCCTTGTTTGAAACCGCTCGAGTTCAGGTCACCTCAGATGGAATCATCATCATCCGGCCCTTTGTGCCCCTGTTCCAACCGGCCGATGAGAACGATCCATTCTTCAACTCTGCCTTCTTCGAGTCCTTCCTGTTCTACTACGACAGTCTGCTCGCGAATGAGCCCAAGGAGATCATCGACTTCCTCTACGAGTCCGGTTTCGACAACAATCGCGACCGGGTCGAGAACCTGGAGAGCGCCCTCAAGTTGCTGCCCAAGTCCGGCAAGGTTACGATCAGCTGGGCTCCCGTGGAAGGGGAGATCAATCCCTACAGCACCTGGTGGCTGGTGGCACGTCCAGATGGCGCGACCTACATGCTGGAACTGACTCAGGAAGGTGAAATCCACGCCTTCAAGTTGAGCGTGGAGAGCTGAGATTTTTGAACCTTGCGGCTTCTGTTCGGATCCTCTTCCTGGATAAAAGGGAGGGGATCCGCTGGGGCCGTTCAGGGCAAGAGATCTTCCAGGTTCACCGTAATCTCCCTGGCCTCTCCCTTCCGCTCGACGATGATCTTTCCTGGGCGAAGGCCATCTGGAGGAATATCCCCAGCAAGCCGATGCAGAGAGGGGCTGTCATGGACCACCTTCCTTAGGCGTCTCCCAGGGGACGCTGCTCCACGATGCGAAGTCCATGACCTTCGAGCCCCACCACTTTTCTGGGATGGTTAGTGAGGAGAAGGATGTCCCGGACTCCCAGGTCGAAAAGGATCTGGGCTCCCATGCCATAGTCCCTTAAATCCATGGGAGCACGGTTTTTCTGATTTTCACCGGCCAGGCTGTCCGCGATGCACTGGTTGGAATTATCCCGGCGCATGTAGATGAGGATTCCCCGGTTCTCTTCGGCAATTCGCTGGAGGGCCTTCCGCAGCGGAGCAGGAGCCGGCGCTTCCGAACCAAACAAGTCCTCGAGAATGTCCTCCCGATGGACTCGGACCAGCGTGGCTGCCTCGCTGTCGATTTCACCCCGGACCAGCGCGAAGTGATACTGGTCGCTCAGGGTGCTGCGATAGATGTGCAGCTCGAAAGGGCCAAACTCGGTCTGGACCGTGCGTTTTCCCTGAAACTCGACCAGCGTCTCCCGCGTTTGCCGATAGTGAATCAGCGCTTCAATCGTGCAGATCTTCAGGTTGTGTTGAGCCGCAAAGCGGAAGAGATCCGGCAAGCGCGACATGGACCCGTCCTCATTGAGGATTTCGCAGATCACGCCAGCGGGAGGGAGTCCCGCCATTCTCGCCAGATCGATGGACGCTTCGGTGTGGCCGGCCCGGCGCAGAACCCCTCCGGGTTTAGCGACGAGTGGAAAGATGTGTCCGGGCTGCACCAGGTCAGATGGCTTGGCATTGGGATCCGCCAGAAGCCGGATAGTGCGCGCTCGGTCCGCGGCGCTGATCCCCGTGGTGATTCCATCGGTGGCATCGACAGACACAGTGAAGGCGGTGCCGAATGATTCCCGGTTGTGGGGCACCATGGTGGGAAGATCCAGCTGGTGAGCGCGTTCCGCGGTGATGGGAGCACAAATCAGCCCGCGGCCATGTGTCGCCATGAAGTTGACCTTCTCCGGTGTGATCATGGAGGCTGCGACGACCAGATCTCCTTCATTCTCCCGGTCTTCATCGTCCGTCACAATGATCATCTCACCCGCACTGATGCTGGCGATAACATCCTCGATCGGACTGAAGCTGTGCTCTTGATCCACAGATCACAGATAGCGGAAAGCAGCCCCGGGCTCAACATGCATGTGCGCGGCGACTATCGGGAAGTTCCTTTAAGTGTCCCAAGAAATTTGATAGTTTGAAGGGATTAATTGAATCTCAGCGCGTTTCCTGCCATTATCTCTTGGTTTCTTTTCCCATAGTTCCGGTGATCCGACTTACCCTTCCCATTCTCATCGCCATCGCGTTCTGCTGGCTGAGCCCTACGCCTTTGGCGGCTTACCCTCGAACGGATGCGCAGCAGCAACGCCTGGAAAAGCTAATCCCCAAGACCTACGCCAAACTGGAGCGGAGAGAGCCGGTTCACGTGGCGATCATTGGTGATGGGGTGAGCCGGATGAAGGGGCCGAGCAACACCGAGAGCATTCTCCACTCCATGCACGGGATTTTTCTCCATGGAATCGAGGGAGAGTTTTTCTACACGGGCGGGGTGCGAGTCATCAATCCGCTGGGGCAAAATCCTCAGAAGCTCAACGAACACATTGGGCCGGAGATCACGGTGGAGCACTTCACCGAAGCGGAAGCGATCGGCCTCAATGCCCTGCAGTATCTGGAAGGGGGCGTTTTTCTCAACGAACCCAGCCTGGTGATCATTCACCTGGGGTTGAACGACGCCTTCACTGGATCCCTGATTGAGACCTATCGCGAGGCCTTGAAGCGTTCGCTCCAGATGTGTTTGGAGAATGAAGCGGAGGTTATCCTGGTGGGCCCTACTCTCTTGAACGACGATCCTGCGACCGTGGGCTGGGGATTGACGCGGCGCTACGCCGGAGTCATGCGCCGCTTGGCCGAAGAGTTCGGCGTGATGTATCTGGACCCAGGCAAAGCTCTGGCCATGGCGGCGGCGGTTCCTTTGAAGGGGGAGGCTCGGGCTCGCTCGCTTTCCGTTTCTCAATCTCTGGAGATGGAGCTCTTCAATCACGGAGCCAGCGTGGAGGAAAACCGCTACATCAATGCGGAAGCGCACAAGGACGCCGGACATGCCATGTTTGAGCAATTTCTCAACGGCATTCCCGCGCCGACCTATGATCTCTACGCCACAGCGGTCTATGCTCAGCCGAACGATCTGCGGGTGACGCTTCACATGACCAACAAGGCGCTGGATCCCCGGCAAGGCGTCATCGGCGTCCTCAATATCGGCCAGAGCTGGGAACCGGAGAACGCGTATCTGCCCTTCAAGCTGGGATCTGGAAAGCGCGGCTCCTATGAGGTCACTTATCGCCGTCGCACGAAGGATGATGGGGGCGAGAACGAGTTCTATCGGGAGGAAGGGAACGATATGGAACTGGTCTGTGCGGCACTGGTCAGCGATTTGGACGGCTCTCAACTGATCGAGACCGACGCGGTCCTCAGCCCGGTGTCCGTGCAATGGAACTTCAAACCTCTGATCAATCAGGAGGACAGTTTCCCGGTCTCCTTCGTCATCAGCAATCCAAATCCGGATCCCGTCTCTGGAACCTACCAGTTCACCTACGCCAAGCAACGCGCCACTCGGGAGTTCAAATTGGGCGCTCTTGAAGCGAAGGAGTTTTCCGCACTTTGCCGGTTGCCAAAAGATGGCCGGATCCGCTCCAAGGATCGCGTTCAGCTTCAAATCGATACCGGCAAGCACCGGCTCGTCTTTGACCGGGAGGTGGAGGTCACCCAGGACATGGGGCTCGGCACCCCCTGGCAGTTGGCGCGGGCCGATGAATACCAGCTGACGGACCCCGCCGCGGTGTCCGACCTGTCCCGGCAGCAGGTGACGATGACGGGCGATGCCGACAACGACTTTCTCACCCTCACTTTTGACGTGGTGAACATGCCCCTGGAGAGGGCGGAACGAAAAGCCTCCATGATCGTGGAAGTGGGAATCGACGCCCGGCCGCCCCAGGAGTGCCAGACCTTTGGTTTCATCCATCCTGTCCGGATCGATTTTCAAGCCGGCCAGGAAGAAGGAAAAACGGATTCCATGACCGTCGGTGCTTTTGGAAATGGCTACGACAAGATCATCGACAGCCGCGGCATTCACTCGCAAATCACTTCAGACCGGACGGGAAAGAACCATAAGGTGATCGTGAAAGTTCCCCGAATCTACATGTACGAACACCCCTGGAGAATTGGGTCGGCAGATGGTTTCCTTGGTATCTCGGCGAAGCTGAAATTCCTTCGCATCGATACCGGGAGCGGGAAGTTCAGCTTTCCCGAGAAGGCGACCTGGGTCACCAATAGCCCTGCACTTCATCCCTATGATCCGGCCGGGTTGATGACCCTGGAAATGAATAGCCGTCCATCGGGCTGGTCGGTTCGCCTCTATTAACAGGCTAATGATCAGAGATCAGAGGCTGCGGGTGACCAGTTGCCTGCCGAGAAGTGAAGAAGGGGATTTTGGGCGGCAATTTTCCGTTGCATGACAGGGGGAATGTGATTTGATAGCAGGCTCAAAGAAAAGTAAGTCCATAAATAGAATTCGGTCTCAGGGAGAGGCCACCATTCACTCCAATGAGTCAAGTAACAGTAAATCTTAGCGACTACCAACTCCACGAAGGCGACACTGGAAGTGCCGACGTCCAAGTCGCTATTCTGACTGAGCGTATCAACCACCTCACCGACCACCTTGCGTCCCATAAGAAGGACGTTTCTTCTCGCCGTGGTCTGCTTCGTCTTGTTTCAAGACGCCGTAAGTTTCTCGACTATCTCGCCGAGCAGGAGCCCGAGCGTTATCAGAAGTTGTTGAAAGGCCTGAAGCTTCGCCGGTAATCCCCGGCAAAACCCCAGCGGTCGAACGCAAGTTTTCAGGCCAGGTCCCTCCGCTTCGTTGAGGGGCTTCTGGTTTCATGCAGGTTTCTGCTGCGCACGTATTTCGCGTGCGATGTGTTCCGCCGTGCACATCTAAATCCCTTAGTCTGTTTTAATTATGAGTATAGAGAGAGTGACGAGCCAGGTCGGCTCGCAGGAAATGATCTTCGAAACGGGGAAGATCGCTAAATTGGCGGACGGTGCCGTTACCGTCCAAGTCGGTGAAACTGTGGTGCTCGTCACCGCCGTTTCTCAAACCAAGATTCGCGAAGGCCAGGATTTCTTCCCGCTTTCTGTGGAATACAAAGAAAAGGCAGCCGCTGCAGGACGATTCCCCGGTGGCTATTTTAAGCGGGAAGGACGCCCGAGCGAAAAGGAAATCCTCACCTGCCGGATGACCGACCGCCCTCTGCGTCCGCTTTTCCCGAAAGGGTATCTCTATGACACGCAGATCATTGCGCTGTTGCTGAGTGCTGACGGTGAGAATGATGCGGATATCCTCAGCATGAACGGTGCTTCCGCTGCGCTTTGTGTCTCTGACATTCCCTTTGCAGGCCCTGTTGCCGCAGTGCGGATTGGCCGTGTGAATGGTCAGTTCGTCACCAACCCGACTCACTCGGAGCGTGCGGACAGTGATCTGGATCTGGTCTATGTGGGCAACGAGCACGACGTGATCATGATTGAAGGTGCTGCGGAAGAGTTGCCTGACGAAGAGTTCAAGAATGCGTTGCGCTTCGCTCAAGAGCAGATTCAGCCCTTGATCGCCGCTCAAAAAGAACTGGCGGCCAGAGCTGGCAAGCCCAAGCGGGAAGTGGCGCTGAGCGTCGTATCTGACGATCTTCTGGAAATCGCTTACGAAGTCGCCAACGACCGTATCGAAGAAGCTCTGTATCTGCACAAGAAGACCGAGCGTGGCAAGGCAGTGGACGCACTCCGCAAGGAAGTGTCCGAGAAGATTCTCGAGCGTTTCCCGGAAGCGACCGACTTCGAAATCGATCAGGCCTTCGATTATCTGCAGAAGAAGACGGTGCGGAAGTCCATCCTTGAGCAGGGCAAACGCTGCGACGGACGGGGCGACAACGAACTCCGCCCGCTCTCTGGCGAGGCTGGTGTGTTGCCGCGGGTTCATGGTTCCGCTCTGTTCACCCGGGGTGAAACCCAGGCTCTGGCAATCGCGACCCTGGCTCCAGCGGACGAAGCTCAGTACTTCGACAACTACACCGGTGGAGAAGATTCCAAGCGCTTCCTGCTTCACTACAACTTCCCTCCTTTCAGTGTGGGTGAGACGGGCCGTTTTGGAGGCACCAACCGCCGGGAAACCGGTCACGGCGCCCTGGCAGAGCGTTCCATCGCTCCCGTGTTGCCTTCTGAGGAAGATTTCCCTTACGCGATTCGTCTGGTGAGCGAGATCATGGAGTCGAATGGCTCGACCTCCATGGCATCGGTTTGCTCCGGTTCGATGGCGTTGTTGAACGCTGGCGTTCCGCTGATTCGCCCGGTAGCAGGCATTTCCTGCGGTCTGGTGACGGAATACGACGATCAGGGCAACCTGACGAAGCACGTCTCCCTGCTGGACATCATCGGGAACGAAGACTTCTTCGGGGACATGGACTTCAAACTCTGTGGGACTCGTGAAGGGGTGACTGGTTACCAGCTCGACCTGAAGCTTCCTGGGGTTTCCCTGGATATCCTCTTTGAGGCGATCGACAAGACTCGCAATGCCCGCATGATCGTGCTGGACGTGATGGATGGCGCGATCAGCCAGGTGGGAACGTTGAGCCCCTATGCTCCGCGTATCGAGACCGTCAAGATCAACCCGGACAAGATCGGTGAGCTGATCGGACCTGGTGGGAAGAACATCAAGGCGATCCAGGCGGAGTCTGGTGCTGAGATCAACATCGAAGACGACGGCACGGTTCACATCTATGCCGCCAAGGAAGACAGCCTGCGCCGCGCCGTGGAAATGGTGGGTCGCGTTGGCAAGGAGATCGAAGTCGGAGAGATCTACTTCGGCAAGGTGGTCTCCACCACGAACTTCGGCGCCTTCATGGAAGTGCTTCCTGGCAAGGACGGCATGATCCACATTTCCGAACTGGCGGACTTCCGGGTCAAGGCCGTGGAAGATGTGGTCAAGAAGGGCGACATGATCTACGCCAAGTGCATCGGGATCGATGAGAAGGGCCGGGTCAAAATGAGCCGGAAGGCAGCCATGAAAGAACGTGGCGAACAAGCCTCCAACGAAGGCGGAGGCGACGAGTCCTCTGAAGGCTAAGGCCTGACTGACACAACTCCCAATTCATCGTTCCAGCGGGAATGAAATCCTGGCAGGCTCTGGCCCTTATCGCAGTGGTTTGGGCCGGACTCTACCTGCCATACCTGGGATCGGTGGAACTACGTGGTGAAGAAGCCCGGCGCATTTTGCCGGGCCGCACCATGTTGCAGACGGGGGAGTGGGTGGTTCCCAAGATTGGCGGTGAGGATTACAATCGGAAACCGCCGCTGATCAATTGGACCATCGCGGCCAGTTTTGCCCTGACAGGCATCCAGAATGAATGGACGGCTCGATTGCCTTCCGTGCTCTGGTTATTGGCCTTTTCGGTCGTTGCCTTTCTGGTCTTAGAGAAGCGATTGGGACTTTGGAGAGCGGCCTGTGTGCCGCTCTTTTTCTTGTCGACACTGGGTATGTTGGACAAGGGGCGCATGGCGGAGATCGAGGCCATGTACATCGCCCAGTTTGGCATCGCCTACGTGATGTGGGCTGCCTGGTGGAGCGAGGGTCGGAAATGGATGGCCTATCTCTTGCCCTGGGTGTTCCTGGGAATTGGCACTCTGGCCAAAGGACCGGTCCACCTGCTCTTCTGGTATCCGATCATTGCCTTTAGTCTCTGGCGAGCTCGGGAATTGAAAGAACTGATCCGGCCACCTCACCTTGCTGGGCTGGTGGCGATGTGTGCGGTATTTCTCCCCTGGATGCTGTCCAATGTGGGTCACGTGGAAGAGCCTTCCGATTCCACGGCGGTCTGGTGGGAGCAATTCCGCGGTCGGCTGACCTATGCGTCCATCGACTGGGTGTCCTGGCTGGAGCATCCCTTTCAGATGGTGGCGAATTTTCTACCCTGGTCGATCTTCCTCGTCTGGTTCTGGTGGCGGCTGACGCCGGCGTTGAAGCAGGCGCCTCGGGATGACCGGTGGGTGGCCGTGATTCGGGGGAGCCAGTTTGGGATCTTTGTGGGAATGGGTATGCTCCTCATCACTCCGGAAGGGTTGCCGCGTTACAGCATGCCTCTGTTTGCCCCGGCATGCGTGGTTCTGGCAGATCTGTTTGGGCGCATGCCGGACTCTTCACTCGCAGTGGCGGAGAAGCGCTGGCGTCTGGCCAATGTCGTCATGGCAGTCGGCGCATGTGCTGTGGCGGTGATTGCCCCTGTTGGTCTTGGGATGGCGGGCCACCCCGTCTTTGTTTTTGGAGTGATTGTCGCGGTGATCGCGGCCGGGGCAGGAGCCTATTATCTGTGGCGTCGGCCACGCATGGAACCGGTGTTGGGGAGCTGCATTGCGCTTGGGGTCGCCCTCCTTGTCTTTATGACCCTTGCCGTCCCGGTCAAAGCGGAGCGAGAGAAGTTTCGGCCCGCAGGTCAGGAACTCACCGCCGTGACTCCCAATCTGGAGTATCCGCTAACCATCTTCGATCCCAGCCACCTGCGCTTCCTCTTCTATGTGAACCGTCCCTATACCGAGACCACGGAGTCGGCGGATTTGCCGGACGAGTCCGGGTACCTTATGATTCGTCCCAAGACCCTGGGCAAGGACAGTGTAGAAGCCTATTTGGAGCGCTTTGAGAAAAAGGAATTGGGCCGGTGGGAATGGGAAGAGCGAGACTATGCCGTCCTGGAGTTGACTCGGAAACCCGATCTGGAGCCACGTTGACATCTGAACTCACCATGGAATTAATCTGGTATGGGATCTGACGAAGCAGGTAGTGAGGTGAGGAGCGATGCTCCCGTCCTCTCCATGACGAGGCTTCAAGAGGGGTGGAAGTGGCTCAGAACAAACGTGTTTCCAGAAATTGCGAGGGACTGGATACGGAGCTGGCGGGATACCAAGCGGTTCTTCATCCGGAATCGGTGGACGGTCGGGATCTCCTTTGTGGTGATGTTGTTAGTGCTGATTTTCGTCACCTGGCCCAACGACTATGCGCTCTACAAATGGATTGGTGCGGGCAAGGATCCTGAGGTCCGGAAAGTGGCGCGAGAGATCGGTCACGTGGGCAACGTTGCCCAGTACAATCTCGGAGTCGTCATCGGCTTTTGGTTGATTGGCAGGGTCCGAAGATCTCGCTATTTACAGCGGCTGGCTGTCATGATCTTTCTCACCACGACTCTGGCAGGAGTCTTTTGCAATGCGTTTCGGTTTACCTTGGGCAGGCCTCGCCCGTTTACGGGAAAGGAAGCGAGTCAGTTCGTCGGGATTCAGTTCCAGGCGAGCCATCACGGCTTCCCCTCAGGCCATACTTCCACCGCCTTTGGAACTGCCGTGCCGCCGCTGGTATGCACTCCGGTGGCAGGAGTGCCAATCACGCTCTTTGCCGGCGCCATGGGTTGGGCGCGTATTTACAATAAGGATCATTATCCCAGCGATGTCTTTGTGGGCGCCTACATTGGCACTGTCTTCGGCCTCGCTGGCGGATTGCCCCTGATGCGCGTGCGTCGCAGGGCGTTGCGCATTCAGCAGGCGCGAGCTGGATGAGTGGGTTATCAGTGCGACAGTGCGACAGTGCGACAGTGCGACAGTGCGACAGTGCGACAGTAGACGGTCAGGTCCGGGCACTCGACGGTCCCTGCCAAAAACTCGCTAACTATAGCATTCTATGTGGAGGTGTAGCTGGGTTCGTCGCATAGGAAGAGGC
>JBHIXE010000207.1:0-9894 GCA_041984905.1 Verrucomicrobiales bacterium
TTCAGAAACTTGATAGTCTACCGTTGCCAGAACGGGGAACTGGCGTTCTGTGGAAGGCCATATGGATGGCACCAACGGGGATTCACTGGCGCACAATGGCGATTCGGCCGCGCCGCAACGTTTAGAATTGGACATTGCCATAGTGGGAGGTGGCTTTGCGGGGGTCTACTGCGCCAAGAAACTCGGCAGTAAACTCAAGGGCTCGGAAGCCTGCCGGCAGATCGGTCTGATCTCGGCCCAGAACTACATGGTCTTCCAGCCCATGCTCGCGGAAGTGGCAGGCGCTTCGCTTTCGCCCCGCCATGTCGTGAACCCAATCCGCATGCTCTGTCGCCACTCCCATGTCTTCAAGGGCGAAGTGACGGACATCAACCTGGAGAAGCGGGAGATGCAGGTGGATACCGGGCACTACTCCGCTGGTGTGACCGTGAAGTTCAATCACCTGGTGCTCGCGATGGGCGCGGAAATCGATCTGAGCCGGGTACCCGGTATGCCGGAGCACGCCTATCTCATGCAAAACGTGGGTGACGCCATGGTGCTGCGCTCCACCATCATTTCCCGGCTTGAGGAAGCGAACGTGGAAAGCCGGCCGGAGGTCCGCAAACGCCTGCTTACCTTTGTCGTCGTCGGTGGTGGCTATTCCGGGGTAGAAACGGCCGGGGAAGTGCTCGACCTCTTGCATGGCGCCGCCAAGTTCTATGGCAATGTGGGCAACGAGGATCTGCGAGTCGTCCTCATCCATAGCCGGGACTACATTCTTCCCACCCTCAGCCGGGGCCTTGGCGAGTACGCTGCCAAGAAACTGGAGCATCGCGGCCTGGAGATCCTGCTCAATGAACGGGTCAAAGCCATGACCGCGACCAAGGTTTACCTGCAGTCCGGCAAAGTCATCGAGACGACCACCGTGGTTTCCACGGTTGGCAATGCGCCTCACAAGGTCATCCGCAATCTCTGCGACCGCTACCAGGTGCCTCACGAAAAGTACCGGCTTCTCACCGATCCCAGCATGCGAGTGCTGGATCAGGAAAACCTGTGGGCGGCAGGAGACTGTGCTGCGATCCCGCTTCATGGAGGCAAAGAAGGCGAGTATTGCCCGCAGACGGCTCAATTCGCAATGCGTCAGGGAGAGGTCCTTGCCGATAACCTGTTGAAGGAGAGGGCCAACAAACCCACGGAACCCTTCAAGTTCAAAGGGCTAGGGGAACTAGCCAGCATTGGTCACCGGACCGCGGTGGCCAACATCATGGGAATGCGAATCTCCGGGTTCCTCGCCTGGTTCATGTGGCGGTCCATCTACCTCTCTAAGCTCCCCGGTGTGGATCGCAAATTGCGGGTCATGATCGACTGGTCGCTCGATCTCTTCTTCCCAAGGGATATCAACCTGTTGAACCCGCGCTATTCCAAGGTTTACCAGCGTGTCCACCTGGAACCTGGCGATACGCTCTTCACCAAGGGCGAGCCAGCCTTCTCGCTCTATGTGGTGCAGGAAGGCATTGTGGAACTCTTGGATGACGGCGGGAACGTGGTCCGGACCATTCAAGCGGGGGACTTCTTTGGAGAGCGCGCCCTGGTGCATGGCGGAGGCTACATCTACGATGCCAAAGCCCCGGGAACCGCGGAACTGCTCGCCGTGGAAGGGGACGTCATCCTGCCATTTTTCCATGCCAGCCGGCGGATGCGCCGTGTCCTGGCCAAGACCACGGCGCAGGTTTCTCCCGAGGCGGAACTCGCCAAGGTCGAAGAGCGGCTCGATCAGGAAGTCCTGCAGCGTCCAGTCTCAGAAGTCATGAACCGGGACTTGGCGACGCTGCGCCCGGATCAGACCGTTGCTGAAGCGCTGACCTTCTTCCGGGAGCGCCGCTACAGTGCTTATCCATTGGTGACTGCGGAACGGCAGTTGGTTGGCGTGATTCATCGTGAGGACTTCTTCGACTTCATCAAGCGAAGTGATGTTGGTAACGATACCCTGCTGGACCGCGTTAATCGACTCCATCTCCCGACCTGCAAGGGCACCGATACCGTGGACAAAGCTCTCGAAAGCATGATCCGCCAGGGCCGTTACAAGTGCCTCGTGGTGGACGACGAGAATCGGCTCCTGGGGATTCTCGCCGTGATGGATCTCCTGGGCGAAGCGGCGGAAGTGGAGATCGAAAGTGATCCGGCTTCCTGATTGAGCACGGCTCTTGTTAGATAGAGGCCAATGAGCTATGACCTCACGCTTGCCAAGGATCGGGACTTTTCCGGATATTCCTCATGCAGTGACTTGGCGGCGTTGCTAAGTGGGCTCGATCAGGTAAGGCCCAACGGAGATCGCGGGTTTGTCTTTGAACCCGGACCCAGGCGGCGGATGGAGATCGATCTGGAGACGGTGGGGGAAGAAGGCGACATGGTTGATGAAGGCGCGAGGGCAACCGGTGACGAGATCAACTGTGTGAGACTTCACATCCCTTACCGGATGATGGGCCGAACGCCTGAGCAGGATTTCTTCCCGCTCATCTTCACCATTGCAGAACACCTGGGCTGGAAGGTCTACGATGATCAAACGGATCGGCCCGTCACGCGGACGATGATCGAGCGGGAAATCGAACGGCAGATGCAACGGCCGTGGTGGAAGTTCTGGGAATGAGGTTCAGGCAGGTGATGACTACTGGGTGATCGTGAGGTCCGGCAGATTCTGCAATTCCCAATCCGACTTGCCCTCTTCCAGGAAAATCCACTGAGAGGCCGCAATAATGAGGTAGGCGTAGCCCGCGCAGTGAGATAGTTCTTCCCACTCAAACCCGGCGGCGGACTTTCCTCCTGCATCGATGCCGGCGGGAATGTAGCCATACTCATTGAAGATGGCTTCCCAGGTGCGCAAACCTCCGGTGAGTTCTCGTTCCAAATAGGCTTTCACTTCCTCGGCGGATTCCGGAGGGAAGAGTTTGGTAATTTCCACGTTTTTCCTGCCATTCTCCCAAAGGTCGGGATACTTCTTCCAGGCTTGGAGTGCCAGCGCACCAATGTAGGCGTTCTGAATTCCAAAGCGGGAGCCGATCAGGCGCATGTTCCGTCCCCCTTTCATTTCGCCTCCCACAAAGGCAATCCTCCTGAGGTCAAACACCCCGACTCCTGGCGCGACCGGGTCATCACCTCGGTAGTGGTAGTACGGCTTCGCCCGGGTAAAGGCATCGTAGGCCAACTGGAAGGCCGTCGGCTCGGTCAGGGTGCCGTCCGCCACAATGTTGTGATGATAGTCAAAGGCCTGATCATCCGCGAAGAAGGGCGCCAACACGGTTTCCCCCGGCTTCGGCTCCAGAAAAATGCGGCGGTATTCATTCTTCTGGAGCTCGGCCACGATCGATTTCCAGGAACTGGGTTCCAATTTCTCGATTGCCTCGGGTTTCCGGCTGCTCACGGCCCAGGCGGCATTCACGACGGGGATATGAGGGGCCCCATGCCGGGCACGAGTATCCTGGAGATTCTGAATCGCCTCCGCGATTTCCTTCGCCAGCTGTTGCTCCTCCGGATCCGAGGACTCGCGAAACAGCAGGTAGGCTTCCTGCAGCATGATTCCCAGCTCCTGCGCCAAGTGATTGGACGAGCCCAGCGAGTAGCCGCTCATCAGCTTTTTGGGGTTGGGCTTTCCCGCAAAGTCGTCTCTGGCTGGCCGGCTGAAGAGGTTGTCTTCGTGAGCGTACATGTCCATGCTCACACTGCCGCCGTCATCCCACCAGTAGGGCACGAAGCCTTTCTCCCGGCCTGCCAGGGTTCGTTCTTTCACGGGCCAGATCGCATCGGTTCCCGCGCGCGCGTCGTTGCGTTCGCTGGTGAAGAGCTGATCTCCCTCGTTCAGCATCTTGAGATAGAACGGGAGTTGCCACTTCACGAGCAGGTCCCGGAAAAGGGGATCTTCCGTGGCGCGATAGCCGTTCACCATGGCCAGGGCAAACCAGCAGCCGTCATGCATTGTATCGAGGGTTTCTCCCTGGATGAACTGGTTGTGCTGCCCTTCGTTCTTGACCCAGAAATACTCGTAAATCATCCCGCGCTGGGGAGAGGATTCCGACGTCTTGAGGTGATGATCGGCCACGTATTGAGCCAGGGTCTTCATGAAGCGCTTGGCTTCCTCAATCGTCATCGCAGGCTGCTCATGAGCCTTCGTCCAGGCCGGACGAGGACCAGGGGCAAACTCTGCTTCAGCGGAGGTGAGGAGCAGAGCCAGCCCTAGAAAGTAGATGGGGAATTTGGGAGAAAACATCATGTTGAGAGGAGAGGTGAACAGCTTCAATCACGGTCCGAACTCGAAGAAGTTATCTGACAATTTCCCTACAGGGCGAGCTGCCGCACAGCACCCGGCTTCTGAGGTTCCCCGGTGTCTGCACTGCGCAGCGCAGCAAAGCACATCGCCAGGCTGTGGAGATTGTCCCGCGCGTTGTTCTCCGGGACGCGCTGGTCGGCAATCGCATTGATCAACTCCGTCATGGTGCCCTGGAATCCTTCCTCGAACCACTTCCCGATCAATTGGGGGCTGGAGCTGATGTCTTCGGTCTCCAGTCGTACGACGTGAAAGTTGTAACCTTCACCGACAGAACGGATTGTGCCTTTCTCGCCGCTGATGATGGTGCGATCTTCCTGGCCGTATCGTACGTTCGCGTTGAAATTGAACCGGACCTGGATCGTAGGGAAGTCGATCACGGTGGTGGCCAGGTAGGGCGGCTTGCCTTTCTGGTAGGAGGTGCGGCGAATCGAGGCATAGATTCTCTCTGCGTGCTGGCTTCCGGTATACATATTCGCGAAGTCGAACCAGTGAATCCCGAAATCGTAGAGCAGCAGGTGATGGATCTCATTGAAGGGGGTATCCGCGGTCCAGCTGTGATCCCATTGCTGGACGAAATCGATACTGCTGACCTCACCGACATAGCCCGCACGGATCGCCTCCGCGACGTAGCGGTAGGCCGGTGACCAGCGGCCGTTCTGGTTCACGGCCAGCTGCACGCCCTTGGCTTCCGCCAGATCCACGAGGCGTTCTCCGGTATCGAGATTCGCCACAAAAGGCTTCTGGCTCAGGATATGTTTGCCCGCCTCGATCGCCTGCTCGATGAGCGCGACACGCGGACCTGGATGCGTCGCTAGATCGACGATCTCCACATCATCCCGGCGAAATATCTCGGCGGCGTCTGTGGTGATGTCCGCCTCGGGATAGAACTCGTCCCGGCGGTTTCGCGCGGCGTCCAGATTCAAGTCGGCAATCGCGACCACCTCCAGCCCTTGCTTGCGATAGGCGTCCAAGTGGTGATGGGTGATACCGCCCGCACCGACCAGGCCGATCTTGGGCTTCCATTTCGGCGCGGCAGGTTGGTAGGGGAGCACGGGCGCTTGTCCGTGACTACGTTCTGGCTGCTGCGCGATTCCGTAAGTGTGGTCTTCTCCCATGGACTGTTGATGATGCCTGACCCAACGGGAGAAATCATCTCCAAAAACTAGCTCGTCCGAATGGGCGTACGCTTTCTTCTCGTGGCTCTCGCCGTCCAAATTGCGAGTGGCCCGACAATCAGGCAATAAAACCCAAACTGGACTCGCCCGCGATCATTGTCCTTGTAAGTCTTCACGCATGCCTCATAGCGGCAGATTGTCGTCCTCGATCCGTCTGCCTGCTCTTCCTTGAGCTCAAAAAGGGCAGGGCTGGAGCGCTGCGGGTCTTCAAACACCAGCGCATGTTTTAACGTAGGGCGACGAAGGGCTTCTGCCACGGCTTGGTGATTGTCGGTATTGAATTTGTAGATCGCCCATGGCCCCATATCTGGATGGACAAAATGATAAAACACTTCTTCTTCTCCTTCTTCCTCTAGAGCTCCCTCTATTTCAATGGAAGTGAGTTCGGAGCGTTCCGGAGTGTAGGTGCTTCCCCAGAAAATCAGGAGGAGTCCAAACAAGGTGAAGAGAACCCCGGCGATCGTAAATTTCATGTAGAGCATCGGATAGCTGGGCTTTGGGATTCTACGCGGTCGGCATAATGGCGAGGCTCGATTCTCGGGAGTCCACAGTCAATGGGATTCTGAGCCCGGCAGAAATCGATTCGAAAGGAAACCCTTGGAAATGAATGGGGTTCTCGTTACCAATTCTGCTAGCCCGTTTTCTATGAGACCTCTTGTCCTGCTCATCCTGTGTCTCCCTTCGTTACTCCTCGGGAGACCTGTCGCTGAGAAGCCCAACCTCGTCGTGATCTTCACGGACGACCACGGTTACGCGGATCTGAGTTGTCAGGGCATCCTCGACGATGTGCGCACTCCCCATATCGATGCTCTCGCCGCGGCGGGTGTCCGCGCCACTAACGGCTACGTCACGGCCCCTCAATGCGTGCCCTCCCGTGCCGGACTCCTGACAGGCAAGCACCAGAATAGGTTTGGGGTAGAGAGCAATGGAGCGCCGCTGGATGGGTTCAATGCGGAATGGACCATTGCGGAACGCCTCAAGTCGGCCGGCTATGCCACGGGACAGATCGGCAAGTGGCACCTGGGGCCGAGCAATGCGATTACGGATCACGGCTTTGACGATGTCTACGCCAAGAACGCGAATCGTCCCGGGTGGGCCAACTACAACCTGGAAGGAGCGGACGTCGACGGAGGGAAGGAGGATTCCACGCTGTATCACATCGAAGCCTGCAGTGGGGCCGCCAGGGCCTTTATTCGCCGCCACTCAGATGAACCTTTCTTTCTCTATCTTGCCTATCGTGCACCGCATGTGCCCTTGGATGCGCCTCAGAAATATCTGAACCGGTTTCCAGGGGAGATGCCGGAACGTCGGCGTCAGGCGTTGGCCATGCTCTCTGCGGTGGATGACGGTGTTGGAGGTGTCGTCGCTGAGCTAAAGGCACAGGGCCTTACCGAGAATACCCTGATCTTTTTCATTGGGGACAACGGTGCTCCGCTCAAGATCCACAAGGCGGACGAGCCGGGTGGAGGACCGGGCTGGGATGGCTCGCTCAACGATCCGATGAATGGGGAAAAGGGCATGCTGACGGAAGGAGGGATGCGAGTGCCTTTCCTGGTAGCCTGGCCGGGCAAGATCCCAGGGGGACAGGTCTACGCGGAGCCTCTCATCTCCCTGGATGTGGCCGCGACCATTGTGCCCTTGGCTGGTCTGGCTCCAGACGAGCGTTTGGACGGAGTCAACCTCCTGCCCTTTTTGTCGGGAGAAGCGAGCGGCGCACCTCATGAGTTCCTCTCTTGGCGTTGGGTGGCACAGTCGGCCGTGCGAGAAGGCAAATGGAAGCTCCTGAGAGGAGGAGATCGCGAGTATCTCTTTGATGTGGAGGCGGATCCGGAGGAGTCCACCAACCTGCTCGCGGCCAACCCGGAAACAGCCAACCGCCTTCGGGCACGCTTGGAGAATTGGGCGAGTGAGTTGAGTCCTCCAGGACTGGCGACAGGGGAGATGTCGACGACATGGGAGGATTACTTTGATTACTATCTTGAGGGTAAACCTGCTCCTGAGGCGACAGGCAAATCACTATCAAAAGGTGATCTTCAAGGCTGGGTGGTGCGCAATGGGGACGCAGAGATCAAGGACGGAACTCTGCTGGTGAGCGCCAGCGGGAAGAAGGAGCCCTTTATCGCCAAGTCGGGAATGAAGGTGAACGGACCGGCGAAAGCCCGCCTGAAGCTGAAGTCTGAAAAAGGAGGACGGCTGGGCGTGGCCTGGAGATTGGATGGACAGAAGGATTTCCCAGCAGAACAGAAGACCATGGTGAATGTGAGTGGGGCTTCCGATTGGCAGGATCTCGAGTTGGCGATTCCAGCGGATCAGCCGGTGATCCACCTGCGGGTGCTTCTGCCAGAAGGAGAGAGTGGCGTACGTGAAGTGCAGTTGATGGACAAGGCGGGAAAGCCGCTGTCGCTCTTGGAGGGGAACGAGAAGTGACGGAGCCCAGCCAGTTTGTTATCGCGATCGAGTTTCTGGCCGTGGTCGTAGGCGCGGTTTATGGGGTTCTCCTGGCGGCGCGGCAGGGGATGGATGTGGTCGGCGTCTTTACCGTGGCCTCCGTGGTGGCCTTTGGGGGCGGGACCTTGCGGGATCTATTCCTGGGCCGGTATCCTTTGTTCTGGATCGGCAATCCGCATTATCCGGTTGTGGTCTTTGTGATTGCGCTCCTGGCAGGGTTGATTGTGCGATACTTCAAGCGCATCCGCCCGTTGTTGTTGTTCCCGGATGCACTGGGTATGGGGTTGTTCACCATGGCTGGAGCGAGCATTGCGCTGGACTATCATACCACCTGGTTCCTTGCCGCGATTCTGGGCACGATCACGGGAACTTTTGGCGGGGTGTTAGGAGACATCGTCTGCAACCAGATTCCTTCCTTGTTTCGTCCTGCTCCGCTTCAGGCGACCTGCGCATTTGCCGGGGCCTGGATCTACATTTTCGCCGTGGAACTGGGGATGCCGGAGAACTGGGCCATGGTGCTTGGCGTCGTGGTCATCGTTCTGTTCCGGCTAGCAGCGGTACGATGGAAATGGAGCTTTCCCAGCGTTCGAGAACCGGCGGGTCACACCTAGGATTGACCAATCCGGTTGATTGCCTGGAAAGTGGGGGTGCTGCCCATGAAATCCCTCGCTCAACTCCTTCTAATCGGCTGGCTGACGGTCGCCCTCGCCCAGGCCAAGCCCAACATCCTCTTCATCTTCGTGGATGATCAGGGCTACTACGATCTTGGTTGTTACGGCGCCACCGAAGTGGAGACGCCCAGGATCGATCAACTCGCTCGGGAAGGTGTGCGGTTTACCGACTACTATGCCGCTGCGCCAATCTGCAGCCCCTCTCGAGCGGGGCTCCTTACGGGATGCTATCCGCGACGCGTAGGGCTTGCGACCTGGGTACAACGGGCCGACTCCACCTTCGGGATTCATCCGGACGAGGTCACCATTGCGGAACTGCTCAAGGACAACGGTTATGCCACAGCCTGCATTGGCAAATGGCATCTCGGTGAGGACGAGCCTTTTCAGCCCCGCAACCAGGGCTTCGATCACTACTACGGTCTCATGCACAACCTCGATCCCGTGGAGACCGTCTACTTTGAAGCGGAGGGTGGGGTGCCCCTGCTTCGCAATGGCGAAGTGGTGAAGCGACCGGCCGACCCCGCGGAACTGACCCGTCTCTACACGGATGAAGCCATCCGGTTCATCAAGGACCACAAAGACGAGCCCTTCTTCATCTACCTGCCTCACACCATGCTTCACAACCCTCTGGGAGCGAGCAAGGAGTTCATCGGTTCCTCCAACTGGGATCTCTATGGAGATGCGATCCAGGAGATGGACTTCCACGTGGGCAGGCTCATGGATACGCTCCAGGAGTTGAACCTGGCGGACAACACTCTGGTGATTTATGCCTCGGACAATGGACGTGGGCCGGGCCGAAATCCGCAACAGCCGATCCAGGGACGCAAGCTCTCCACCTATGAAGGCGGCATTCGCGTTCCCTGCATTGCCTGGGGCCCGGGTGTCGGAGTGAAGTCAGGAGTTGAATCTTCGGCCATTGTCCATGCCATGGATTGGTATCCGACCCTGGCGACCGTGGCCGAGGTCGCCTTGCCGGAGGATCGCATCACGGATGGACGCGACTTGACGCCGCTGTTAGCCGGAGAAGTGGAGTCACCCAGTCCAGGGGATGGGGCGCTCAACTCGAAGGCGATTCTGCGCCGCAACTGGGATCCGCCTCAGGAATGGGCCGAGTTGATCAGCGAAGAAGACTACTTTGGAGCCTTCTTCTATCAT
Source organism: Verrucomicrobiales bacterium (assembly GCA_041984905.1). Classification (GTDB taxonomy): domain Bacteria; phylum Verrucomicrobiota; class Verrucomicrobiia; order Verrucomicrobiales; family DEV007; genus JBHIXE01. The sequence continues at coordinate 9,750 of JBHIXE010000207.1, forward strand.
GGCAGTCACGGGGAACTGGCGGCCGTCCGGTCCGGACCGTGGAAGATGTTCCTGAATCCCGTTCCCACCATCTACAATCTGGAAGAAGATCCCGGCGAATCAAAACCCGTGCGGAACCCCATCTTGCGGAAACTGCGTGGAATGG
>JBHIXE010000208.1:0-9803 GCA_041984905.1 Verrucomicrobiales bacterium
TTCTACCGTGGCGCCAAGGCCGACCTTGAAGTCTAAGCCTTTCCCAAGCTAGCGGGCGGAAAGCTCGCAAAAATCCCCTGAGAGAGGGCGGCCAATCGGTCGCCCTTTCTTGTTTGGGTTCGGTAACGTTACCGGGCTCCTGCGCCGCGCAGGACGGTGGGGATGGTCCGCAGCAGGATCTTCAGGTCGAGCCACAGGGACCAGTTGTCGATGTAGCTCAGATCCAGCCGCACCCATTCGCGGAAATCGGTGATGCCATTGCGTCCGCTGACCTGCCAGAGACAGGTGAGGCCCGGCTTCATGCTGAGGCGCCGCCGCTGAGAGGACTCCTGGATCCGCTTCACCTCATAGATCGGCAAGGGCCTGGGACCGACCAGGCTCATCTCGCCCCGGATCACATTGATCAGTTGCGGAAGCTCATCAATGGAGGAGCGGCGCAGGAATGACCCAAAGCGGAAGATGCGCGGGTCTTGCTTCATCTTGAAAGCAGGTCCATCCAACTCGTTGTGGGCCTCCAGTTCTTCTCTCCGGTCCTCTGCGTCGAGACACATGGTGCGGAACTTATACATGCGGAAGGGCTTGCCGTAACGTCCCCCGCGTTCCTGCCGGAAGATGGCCGGGCCCGGAGAGGAGATCTTGATGCCCAGGTAGGCGAATATCCAGAGCGGCAAGGTCAGCAGAAGAATCAATGCTCCAAGGGCGCGGTCCATCAGATCCTTGGCGAGCAGAGCCCAGTAGTTGGCGGAGGTGGTGCGGAAGACCAGCATGGCGTTGTCTCCCAAGGAGTCGAAGCTGGGACGAGCCATCTGGGCATTGAGAAACCGGGTGGAGACCCAGGCTTCCACGCCTTCAATTTCGCAGGCTTGAACCGCTAATTCCACCTGATCCAGATGCATACGCTCGGCGGCAAAGAGCACTCGCTCGACGTTGTGACGGCGAAAGATGGCCGGAAAGTCGGAGATCGGTCGACGAGAGATGTCGATCCGATCGACCACCACCATGCGATTCTTCTCTACGTCCGGCAATCGATGCCAAAGGACCTCCATCTCGGCTTCTCCGCCCGCCAGGACTACGCGAGTCTGGATCTTGCCTTTCCGGAACTGACGCCGGAGATACTGGCGCAGCAGGTACTCCTTGATGAGTAGGAAAGTGGGGGCCAGACCCAGGAACAGGAGGATCACCGCTCGGCTATCGGCAACCCACTTCAGGAAGAACACGCAGGCGCCCACGATGAATCCCGTCCAGAGCAGCACCTGGAGAAAGGCACGCAAGGTCTGCGTGACGGTTCTCTCGAGGGGATGCCGGTAGTAGCCATTGATCTCCAGAATGATCGGGGTGAGCGGCACGATGATCACCGCCATCCAGACAAATTCCGGAAAAGGACGGATAGTGTGCAGCCCTTCAATCCATTGGGGAGCGTTCCAGCGCAGGGAGTGGCTCAGCCAAAATGCAGCGAGCAAGAGCAGGCAATCCAACAACTGCTGGAGTTGAATGTTGAACTCTTGGCGACGATCTAGCATGGGAAAGGGGATGAAGGCGCCCAGCCTGCGGGGCTGAGTTCTGGATTTCTAATTTACTATAAATATTAGTATTTACAAATTAACCATCGCTCGCGTGTGCCTGATTTGAGTCAAGATCGCCTGGTTGTCGCCACCGTTACTTCTCAGAGTGACCTGGATTTGTTGCAGTCTCGTGGCTGCCCGGAGAAAATCGACGTGCTGGAATTCCGTTTGGACGCTCTGGCATCTGAGGTTGACCAGGTCGCGGAACTCCTGCCGTCCATGCCCCAGACCATCATTACCGCCCGGGTGCAGGCAGAGGGCGGTTGCTACGAATATCCTGATGATGAGGCGCGGATCTCCCAGATCAGGCCCTTCCTCGGCAAAGCGACCTTCGTGGACCTGGAAGTACGCTCCATGGTGGAATCCGCCCCTTTGGAAGTCTTCGCGGAAGTGATCGCGGAAACGACTACCAATTTGGTGGCGTCGTATCATGATTTTCGCCGCACCCCGGAGATCAGGGAGCTGGAAGAGGCTCTGGAGCAGGCGCGCGGATTGGGGGCGGACATTTTCAAAGCGGCCGTGCATCTCAAGGAGATGGAGGACCTCTTTGCCCTGGTGGAGTTCCTGGAACAAGCGCCGATTCCGGTGAGCCTCATGGGAATGGGACCCTTGGGGAAGCTGTCCCGCCTAGTGCTTGCTCGTGCTGGATCCGTCTTGAATTACGGCTACCTGCAGGAGGCCAATGCGCCCGGTCAATGGCCCGCGGCGGAGTTGAAGCGGCTTATTGGAGAGATTTCGGAGTAGAGGGGTTCACTTTACCGCCAGAATTTGCCGGCAAGAAATGTGAGTGCATTTGGGGGGAGAGGGCATGTAGGCTTGAATCGAGGCTGAAGTCATAAGCCAAGGGAGACTCACCACCTTGGAACAGGATCATTGAACGCTTGCAATGTGGCTGCCTCTTGTTAGAGCTACCTACTCCACCCGAAAAAAGACAGAACCGTCTGTCTCCCCGTCTCGTAAGTTACCGGAACCGTCTTTGGACTAAGACCCCAGTACCATCGTCATGCATTTGGATTCCCCTCCAGACAAAGAATTTCGCTCTCACGCCCCCGGCTATTGGAAAGATCAGGACACTTCTGATTGGGATTCCTGGGTCTGGCAGATGAAGAACCGGGTGACCAGCCTCGAACAGCTTGAGACCCATTTGAACCTGAGCAAAGAGGAGAGAGGGGGAATCCTGCTCTCGGGGAACAAGTTGGCCATGGCCATCACTCCCCACTACATGAACCTGATCGACCCGGACGATCCCAACTGTCCGATTCGCCGTCAGGTCATTCCCCGGATTGAGGAAACCTGGGAAGCAGACTACGAGATGGCGGATCCCTGTGGGGAGGATCACGACATGCCGGTTCCTGGCCTGGTGCATCGCTATCCTGACCGGGTGAACTTTCTGATCACGGACCGTTGCGCTTCCTATTGCCGCTACTGCACGCGGAGCCGTGTCGTCAGCGGAGTGGGTGAGCAGCAATTGGAAACCCAGTTCGAGCAAGCCATCGAGTATCTGGAGAACCACACGGAGGTCCGGGATGTGCTGCTCTCTGGTGGCGATCCCCTGATGTTCTCAGATGCCAAGCTCGAACGAATTCTGAGCCGGCTTCATGCGATCGAACACATCGAGTTCCTGCGAATCGGCTCCCGGATTCCCATTTTCATGCCGCAACGGATCACGCCTGAACTCTGCGCCATGCTGAAAAAGTATCATCCGCTCTGGATCAGTGTGCACGTGAATCACCCGCGTGAGCTCACCACGGAAGTGAAACAAGGATTGGAGCGGCTCGCCGATGCGGGAATCCCACTGGGCAATCAGAGTGTGTTGCTGCGGGGCGTGAATGACGACGTTCACGTGATGCGGACCCTGGTGCAGAAGCTTCTGCGGTGTCGCGTCCGCCCCTATTACCTCTATCAGATGGATCTGATCAGGGGATCGGATCATCTGCGGGTTCCTGTCTCGAAGGGACTGGAGATCATCGAGGGGCTTCGCGGCCACACCACCGGCTACGGGATTCCTCAATACGTCATCGATGCTCCCGGCGGCGGAGGGAAGGTTCCGATCAATCCAGACTACGTGGTGCAGCGGAATGAAGAGCGCGTCATCATTCGCAACTACGAAGGGGAACTCTTCGAGTATCCCGAAGCGGCTCCCCTCGATCCCAACAAGCAGTGGGTCGAGCCGGCGGCGTTGTATGACGCCAGTTAGGACTTCGAACCGAGTCCGGTTTCCAGAATGTGGTCGTGCAATGCACGCCGTTCTTGACTTTGAGTCAATTTTCTAACGAGAGTATCTTCTCGGTATGGTTACGGTTCACTTCACCCAGAATCTCCAACGTCATATCGAGACCCACTCCTGTGAAGTGTCCGCTGACACGGTTTCCGCCGCGCTCGAAGCCGTCTTTGCAGAAAATCCCAGGCTGCGCAGTTACATCCTGGATGACACTGGCAGTGTGCGAAAACACATCGCCATTTTTCTGGACGGCAATCCAATCACGGATCGCGGCACTCAATCCGACGCGGTCAAGCCCGATAGCGAAGTCTTCGTGATGCAGGCTCTGTCAGGCGGTTGATCACCCGTTTTCTCACTTCACTCCTCTCTATGAGCACGACTTACTACGTTGGGACCCGTAAGGGGTTGTTCATCTATCAAGATCACATGATCGTCCGAAGCGCATTCCTCGGCGTGGAGGTGCCCATGCTTCTGGCGGACCAGAGAGATGGCTCTCTCTACGCGGTCGTCGATCATGGTCACTTTGGCACCAAGCTGCATCGCTCCGATGATCAGGGGCAGAACTGGGAAGAGATCTCGCCCCCCGTGTATCCGGAGAAGCCGGAGGATGTTCCCGATACTCTTTGCCCCTTTCGTGGTACGGTAATCCCCTGGTCGCTGCAGAAGATCTGGGCCCTGGAGCCCGGCGGTGCGGCTCAACCGGGCGTCTTGTGGTGTGGCACGTTGCCCGGTGGCCTCTTCAAGTCCACGGATCGAGGGCAGTCCTGGGAATTGATACGCTCACTTTGGGACAAGCCAGAGCGGGCCAAATGGGCGGGGGGAGGTTACGACGTTCCGGGGATCCACTCGGTTTGCGTCAATCCAACCAATGCGGACGATATCCTCGTGGGTATCTCCTGTGGAGGCGCCTGGAGAAGTAAAGATGGCGGAGAGACCTGGGCCCAGGCCGCTCATGGAATGCGGGCGGAATACGCGCCGCCGGAAGCCGCCAACGATCCGGACATCCAGGACCCGCACCGGATTGTTCAGTGCAAGGGCGCGCCGGACCATTTCTGGACCCAGCATCACAACGGCATCTTCCGTACGACGAACGACTGCGAGAAGTGGGAAGAGATCACGAGCGCGAAACCTTCCGGATTCGGCTTCGCCGTGGCGGTCCACCCCAACGATCCTCAAACGGCCTGGTTTGTGCCCGCCCAGAAGGATGAAATGCGGATCCCCGTGGATGGCAAGGTCGTCGTGACTCGGACCCGGGATGGGGGCGAAAGCTTTGAGCAGCTGACTAGCGGTTTGCCCCAGGAACACGCCTACGATCTCGTGTTCCGGCACGCCCTGGAAGTCGACGAAAGCGGCACCCAGCTGGTCTTTGGGAGCACGACGGGATCTGTCTGGTTCAGTGAGGATCAAGGCGATAGCTGGAAGACCATCGCCCTGAATCTGCCTCCGGTTTACTGCGTGCGTTTCTAGAGCGGTTTCAGTGGAGATGTAGCCGATGCAGCGAGGAGATTTTGGGGATTCAGCAAGACGTGGCGAGGGAGCAGAGCGAACTCTGTGACCGAGCCAGAACTCAGCCGAAACCCGAAAGATCCTGCTGTCTGTCTCTTTTCCGGCGAAGCCGCTTTTCCTAATCCCTATCCTCTTCCATCGGCTACAGATTTACTGAAAACGCTCTAGACCGGTCAAAAGCGCTGAGGGCGCGCCTGCTTTCACAGACGCGCCCTCGTGCACTAAAGCTATACTTGAAGAACTGAGGCCTAGACCTCGATCTGCCATCCGTCGCGGTATTCGCGCTGGATGTATTTCTTCAGCTCGGGCTTGCCTTTGACTTCCATCTTGGCGGCATCCCAGTCCAGCTTGGTGTCCGGCACACGCTGCGCCAGGACTCCCAACAGCACCGTCTCGGTGAACGGAGCGGCGAGACCGAAGTAGGACTCCCCGTGCTCGATCTTGCCGTCGATGGCATCGAGCCACTCGTGGTAGTTGTTGTCACCGCGAGCGCGAGGCACGGACTGTTCCGGCCAATCGAATCCATCGATACCGCCAGTCGGTTTGATGACCCACTTGTCGCTGCCGCGGTTGAAGAAGAACTTGCCCTTCTCCCCAACCAGCACGCTGCCGAACTGCTTGTAGTTCATGCCTTCCATGAGGTCTTCCGGCGGGTGATTGTAGTCCTCGCTGCCTTTCTGGAGACGCCAACCGTCCCGGATAAAGGTTGCGTCCGGATACCCATCCCACCAGTGGTAGGTCAGGCCCTTCTTGTCCGTCAGATCATTGGCCGGGAACTCCCAGGTAATGTGAGAGCTAATCGGAGGTGAAAAGTCCGTAGCGCCTTTCTCAGAGGCAATCACGCTCGTGGGGGATTCCAGTTTCAAAGCCCAGTAAGCCATATCCATGATGTGGCAGGCCATGTCGCCCAGAGCGCCAGTGCCGTAGTCCCACCAACCGCGCCAGGCAAAGGGGGCGATCTTCTGGCTGTAATCGACCCAGGGAGCCGGTCCGACCCACTGTTCCCAGTTCAGCCAGGCCGGCACGTCTTCCTTCTCCGGTGGAGTGGCGAACCCTTGGGGCCAGATCGGCCGGTTGGTCCAGGCATGCACTTCCTTCACCTTGCCGATGATACCGGCACGGATCAGTTCCACAGCGCGGCGCATACTGGAGTTGGCGTGTGCCTGATTCCCCATCTGGGTTTTGACCCCAGTCTCTTCGGCGAGCTTGCCCAGCATCCGAGCTTCCCAGATACCGTGAGTCAGGGGTTTCTGACAGTAAACGTGCTTGCCCGCCTTCATCGCGGCGACCGAAGCGTGGAAGTGATGGTGGTCCGGAGTGGAGACCGTGACGGCGTCAATCTTGTCGCCGAGGTCATCGATCATCTCCTGATAGTCCACATAGAACTTGGCGTCGGGATATTGCTCGCGGGTCGAGGCCATGGTCTTGAAGCGGCCTTGAGCTTCCGGCATCTTCTTGGTGTCGATCACATCGACCAGGCCGACGACCTGGAAGCCGGACTTATTGGCTTCATCGATATCCGTCTTGCCTTTGCCGCCGGAACCAATGCCAGCCAGAGCAGGTTTCTCATTCGCACCCCAGACATGACTGGGCACGAATTGAAAGCCAAACGCAGCGGTCGCAGCCGCACCCGTGGCCTTGGTAAAGCCACGACGCGAAAGCGACGAGGAGTGAGTGGGGGTTTTAGGTTTGTCCATATCGGGAAAACCCTAGGGAAGCTGAGGCGTTTGTAAAGCCTCCGGCGCAAAGAGCTTTGAGCACCAGCAAGTCGAGTGCCGGGTCGATACGCCCACCCCACTCTGCCAGAGAAACTGCTCCGGAAGAATCTGGACGACCTACCGCCTTAGTCGTAGGCTCGACAGGCCCCCTGAGAAATACGTCTCTAGTGGAAATGCCTGATGTCTCCTACGAGCTCCTTAGTGGGGATGCCCGTGGTCGATCTCGGAGGCATCCGCAGGACGCACATCGACGACTTCGATATCAAAGTTCAGCGTTTCACCCGCCAACTCATGATTCGCGTCCAGGGTCACTTCTTCGTCGTTCACATCAATGATCTGCACTCGAAGCGGCCCTTGCGCGGTCTGCACCTGAGCCGTCATTCCCGCTTTCACACCGGGAATATTCACATTGGAACGCGGCACCTTGGCGATTTGAGTCTCGTCCCGCTCGCCATACCCATCTGCCGGGGGAATGCTCACCTGGAACTCGTCACCCACCTTGCGGCCTTCCAGAGCGTTCTCGAGTCCCGGCACGATGTTGCCGTGACCATGAAGATAGGCGAGCGGATCCCGCCCCTCGCTGGAGTCGATCACGTCTCCAGAATCAGAGGTAAGCTTGTAATGGATAGATACGACTTGGTCTTTTGCTATCATTTTGTGAGGGTGTTCGGAGTTTCAACCCCTGGCTGCAATGCCAACTTCGTACGTAGCATTTCGTGGAAGAGTCAACTGGCAACGGTGGGGAGCTTGGGATGCTGCCCAAATCGTTAGAGTGGCCATCCGCGTCCGCGAGAACTCCAGCTCAAACTAACGTCCGGACTCTAGTCAGCCTCGCGGCGTTTCCGGGAGAGGCAACGCCTTTTCCCATATTTCTGGCTGCTTCTCACCGATTTACGGGCAAAAAGTTCGCCGCTTGCTTTCCCAGGAAAAGGTGCGAACCTAGGCCGCGTTCCCGGAAAAGAGGAACCCGTTTCTGACCCGAATTCATGGGGTGGTCCTCTGTTATCCTGGTTGAAGACGTATTTTGTGGCCGCAAGACAAACCGGCTACGCCCGCCCGTTCTGGCGGAAGACCAGGAGCTCATCATTCTGTGAGGCCGATGGCGTTTGTCGCGAAACCACATCCCAGTCGCTACCACCCAGCGCCGCAGATTATATTATTGTGCAATTTACTGATTTTGAACTAGATGGAACGATTCTGAAAGCTGTCAGCATCGCTGGCTTTTCAGAGCCGACCGAAATCCAACGCGAGTCCATTCCCGCCATCCTTCAAGGATCCGACGTGATGGCTTCCGCCCAAACGGGCTCCGGCAAGACCGCCGCGTTCGTCCTGCCCATTCTCAACCGGCTCCTGGAGCCTTCCGACCGGCCCGGGAACGGCCCGCGCGTGCTCGTCCTGACGCCCACTCGCGAGCTCACGACTCAGATCGAAGCGGACATCCGGAAATTCTCCAAATTCTGCAAGTTGCGCTCCGGTAGTGTGGTCGGGGGCGTGTCTTACGGGCCCCAGATCAAGCTCCTCAACCAGCCCTTTGACCTCCTGGTCGCGACTCCAGGTCGCCTGACCGATCACATGGAAGCGGGCCGCGTCGATTTCTCCCGCCTGGAACTTCTGGTTCTGGACGAGGCGGATCGCATGCTGGATCTTGGCTTCAAGAAGGATCTGACCAAGATCGTGAGTGCCACTCCGGCTTCCCGCCAGACCCTGCTCTTCTCCGCAACTCTGGAAGGCGAAGTCCTTTCCATCGCGGAGCGTTTCACCCGTGCACCTGTCCGGATTCACCTTGCTTCCAATCGTCGCAAGCACGCGGACATTCGCCAGGTGGCGTTCCAGGCCGACGACGCGATGCACAAGCATGCGCTGCTCAAGCATCACCTGGACCACCCTTCCGTGGAGCAGGCCGTGATCTTTACCCGCACCAAGCGTGGCGCGGATCGGCTGGCCAAGAAGCTGAATCAGGAAGGCCACCGTTGTGCCGCGCTACATGGAGACATGCGCCAGGGTGCTCGCCAGCGAACCATCGACATGATGAAGGCCGGCAAGGTCCGCATTCTCGTCGCCACGGACGTTGCGGCTCGCGGGCTGGACATCAAGGGCATCAGCCACGTTTACAACTACGATCTGCCCATGGTCGCGGAGGATTACATCCACCGGATTGGCCGTACGGGTCGCGCCGGAAACACTGGCTTCGCCATTTCTTATGTGGGTCCGGATGACTGGAAGCTTCTCAAGGAAATTGAGCGGCTCACTCGCGAGCCCCTCAATCGCGAGGTTGTCTTCGGCATGGAACCCACTCGCAGGGAACCGGCCCGATTCCAACGGAGAGACGACTCTCAGCAGAATCGTGGTGGACGGAGCGGACGAGGCGGCCCTCGCGGCCAAAAGCCGGGCGGCAACTTCCATCCCTCCAAACGGAGAGGCAAAGGCGGAGCCCGTCGTAAGCCTGCCGGTTCACGCGGTTAAACGATAGCCGTCCCCCAATTGTTCTTCCAAAGCAGCGAGATCCTCACGGGTCTCGCTGTTTTGCTTTTCCAGGACGCCCTGTGCGCAGCCTCATACCGATCCCAACCCAGAAAATGCGGGACGCTGCCACCATGAATAGGCGGCTAAGGAGCAGTTCGACCCTTCAGAAAGCGCGGAGCGCTGCAACCATGAATAGCCGTGGTGTGACCGAAGGGAACCCACGGAAAGGATCAAAATCAAGAATATCAGCCGCGTAGCGGCGAAACGAGTGGCATTGGATGCCATTTGCTGTTGCCACTACGTGGCAAAGGTTGTTTGGGGGCCAGAAACCGT
>JBHIXE010000209.1:0-9790 GCA_041984905.1 Verrucomicrobiales bacterium
TTTTCCTAACCCCTATCCTCTTCCATCGGCTACAGATTTACTGAAAACGCTCTAGCGATTGGTGGGCCGGAAATCGATCTCGACGATGTTGTTCCGGTTTTCCAGAGCCATATCGTCATCGTCTTCCGCGCATTCCTCTTCCATCATGCGGGCAAAACAACTCCGGCCCCCAGCTGCATGATCTTCGACCAGCTTGGCCATCTCTTCCAGGTCGATCGGCTTGTCGAGTTGTCCCACGAATCCGTAAGCCTCGTAGTCCAGCATCATGTCATCGGCGGTATCGCCGCTCATCACGATGCAGGTCGCCAATGGATCCCGTTGAAGCAGTTCCTGGCAGGTTGACCGAGCTCCCATGCCGCTTGGCACGGTGATATCCAGCAGCACCAGGTCGTAGCGTTCGCCGCGAGCCAACGCTTCGCTGTATTCGTCCAGGGCATCCTGACCATCGGAGGTCACCGTCACCCGGTGTCCCTTGGCCTGAAGCGCCATTTCGATCATGGTGGAGACCAGACGCTCGTCGTCCATCACCAGCACGTTCACTGGACGAGTTTCCGGGTCCTGGGTGGAATTCATCGCCGCGACTCTTGTGCTCGGCACATCTTCGGAGGCCGGCAGGAGCATGTGCAGAATCAACTCGCCATCATCCCCGTAGTCGGCCGTGAGATGTCCATTCTGACGGGTCACGATGGCATGGCAGATCGACAAAGTCAGGCCGTTGCTCTTGCCACCGCAGCGGGAGAAGGGCTCAAACATGTGTTCGATCTCTTCCGGGTGCACTTTCGGTCCGTCGAAAACCATGGACAGGTGAACGTGATCGCCGATAGCCAGTTCGTCATCGGGAAGATCCTCTTCCTCGATCACTTCATTCATGGCGGAAACCATGATCTTTCCTTCATCCAGGGAATCGGCGAAGTAGGTCAGCAACCGGTGGATCACCTGACCCACCTGATTGGGATCGATGAAGACGGCGTTCAGATCATTGTCGAATTCGAACTCGATCTCCACATCCCGTTCGCTCAATGCAATGAGGCAGTTGTCCTCCACCAGGTCGGGCAGATTCACGGAGCTGCGCTTGCTGCGCTCTCCCTTGGCAAAGTCCAGAAGGGTTTTCGTCATCTCCCGTGCCCGAATGCCGGCATTGTAGGCGCCTTCCAGAATGGACTGGCGAGGCCGTCCCAGGCGCCGGATCTCATCCATGGCCAGGTCGAGGTTCCCGATCACTCCCGTCAGGATATTGTTGTATTCCAGCGCGAGACCGGAAGCGAAACGCTCGAGGGCGCTGAAGGTGTGCTCCCGCACTTCCCCTTCCAGCTTTTCCCGTTCCATCTCTCCCTCGGTGCTGAGAATGTGGTAGACGAGACCATCCACTTCAATACGGCGCAGGCTCACCTCGGCAAAGAAGATCTTTCCATCCCGGCGCTGACCTTCGGCATTGATGGTAATGGAGTCCCCATTCCGAGGCACGAACTGCAAGGGAAGGAAGGAAATGTGCGGAGAAAACATCTCCTGAATGCGCATGCCGACACACAGATCCTTACGCCACCCCCAAAGATCTTCGACCGCTGAGTTGGCGAGCACGATCTCCCAATCCTCATTCGTCACAATCAAGGCGTCACGAGTGGCGTCCAGAATCGCACGAAGCGTCTTGGAAGAGCGGGTAATGTCTTTGCGATGATCTTTGGTATTGGCGGCGCTCATAGCGTGGCGGATGTCGGGCTAATCAGGAAGCAGCGTGGTCCAGGGCACGCTTATCGAGTGATGAAAGCGTCAGCGTAGCGGTTGTCGGTTTCCGCATTGACGGCGGAGATCCACTTCGCGGCTTCGCCCTGACTCAGGAACATGCTGGTCGAGACCACCTTGAAGGGAAACTTGGGATTGGCGGACTGAACGATCATCGCGCCGATGTGATTGCGAGCGAGTTGCTTCCGCGTCTCTTCCGCGCTGGCCCAATCCGCACAGGCCCCCAATTGCACCCGATACATGGGGCGATTGATGGACTGACCGTCTTCGGGAGAATTCATCATGGGCAAGGGATAGCGGGTGGTCTCGTTCTGACGAAGCTGCTCCGCGGTAATCCCCGTCACCGGAATGAGACGCTTGACGCCGGGATTGTTCACTGGCCGAGGCTGAGAAGTCGCCGTCATTTGCACCACGGTGACCGCCACATCCGTGACCTGGTTCATGATGCCCAGTTTCACCGCCGCGGACTGGGAAATGTCCACCACGTGATCGGTATTGAAGGCACTGCGGTCGTTGACCCGGACAATCACGGAACGACCGGAGCGCAGGTGCGTGACCCGGATCCAGGTTCCAAAAGGCAGCGAAGCATGTGCGGCGGTATCCACGTTGGGGTCATAATGTTCCCCGGAAGCGGTGACGCCCTGATACCCCACGCGATAGTGGGACGCTTTACCCCGTTGATTGTAGGGATCGTTGGCGAGTGCGGACGAGCTGGTTGCGGCAAGGGAAAGCGCAACGAGCGGAAGCAGCCAGATAGATGCGTTGATGTTCATAGCAGTGGTCGGCAGAAGTTCAGGATCAAATCAAAGAAACAACGTCCCTCTATTTAATAACAAAATTTATTATAATTACAATCAAATACCAAAGTTATCTTAAATTTTCTTAGGCATTGATATTTCCGGCCGAAGACTCTCTGCCGCTCAGGCGATCTTTTCGGTCATCAGATCCAGCATCGCTGGCTTCCCGTTCCGGGAATGGAAGGTGCCTTCCACCTCGACAACTTTCTGGGCATACTCCTCGTTGCTTTGGAGTTGCTTGTGCAATCCCAGGAGCTTGTCGTTGGGCACATTGGGATACAGATGATGAACCAGGTGAACGTCCTGGCCATACATGAGCACGGCCCAGCCGGTGAACGGATCCGGATACACCACTCGAGAGTTGGTCAGTTCTCCGGTGTCTGCGTTGGCGTGTTGATAGACTTCCCGAAGCAGCATGAAGTAGGGGAAAGTCGTCACGAGAGGCAACAGCCAGAGGAGTGCGAAGTAGAAGCCAAGGTTGAATCCCGTGAAGTACCGGGTCCAGGCAATCGAGCAGAGCAAGACGGTGTAGAAGGCCATCCGAACCGCGCTGCTGTGCCGGAAGGTATAACCGCTGCTGTTCTTGGGACGGAAGAACAGGTGATCGTCCATCTTCCACCAAACGAAATAGGCAAGAGCGGTGATGACCACAGGTCCGCCAAAAACCAGTGCGGCGGAACCCATGCTGTTCCCGATCATCATGGTCAGCGCCAGCGAAAGGATCCAGACGATCCCGAGAATGCTGGGTAGCCGGAACTGAAAGAAAACCTTGTCTGGCTGCTCAGGCCGATGTTCCACGGGTACGGGAGCAATGCCGCTTCCAAGGCTGGAGACATAGATGATGTCCCACATGTGACGGAGCATGAAGGGAGGCCAGAAGAAGCGGATGTAGTACTTGTAGATGAAGGACTTCTTTTCCATGGGGAACTGGTCCATGAGCTTGTGGCGACCTCCGTTCAGCAGGTTTGGATCCTTCTCCCAGTCGTTCGGATAGAGATGATGCCCCAGGTGATGATTCCGGTAAGCGCTCAAGGTCGCGAAGATCGGGAAAGCCAACAGCACATCTCCCAGCAGGTCGTTCCAGAAGCGGTTCTTCACCAAGGTATAGTGAGACGCCTCATGCATCATGCAGGCGAGGCGGTGTTGAACGGCTCCAATCAGAAACTTGGTCACTACCACAATCGGCAGACACCAGAGCAGGTTCCATCCTCCGGCTCCCTGGACCTTATGTAAGAGGGCGGCAGCAACGCCAAAGATCAGCGCACCGGTCGCCAGATCCTGAATGATGCAGCGAAGATTGTAATGAGAGTCGACCTCCGTCCAGCGGCGAAGTTCCTTTCCGTCGATGAGTTTTGCGGGCATGGCTTGAATTGTTAAGGCTCTATTATATTTAATTAAACCTTATTTCAATTGTTTTTATGGCAATTCTCCTTAATTACGATTTCCCGACTACTGCCCGATGCGCATTTCCTGTTGGTTTTCTTCCATTGGCCGGTCTAGGAATGAGGTTCATGAAAACCTCCCTTGCCTTCTTCACGGCTCTTCTGCTGTTCGGCGGTATTCCGCTCCTTCATGCCCAGAACCAAAACACTCCCAGCACCGAACTGCCTGAAGGCGTCAGCGAACATCTGGACGTGGTTTATGCGACCTACGGCGACCGCCAGATGACCTTGGATCTGTTTCAACCTGAGGCGGGTGGTGATGCCCTGCCCTCACTGATTGTGGTTCATGGCGGAGGCTGGTTGAAGGGAGACAAGTCCAAGTTTCGTGCCCTCTCCATTGCACTGGCGGAGCGAGGCTATGTCACGGCTGCGATCAGCTACCGCCTGGGCGGAGAAGCGCATTTCCCGGCCGCGATCCATGATTGCAATGCCGCAACCCGCTTTCTGCGCGCCAACGCGGCCAAATACCGGATCGATCCCAATCGAATCGGAGCGGTGGGCGGATCCGCGGGAGGTCATCTAGTGGGACTCATGGCCACGGGCGCCGGCATCGAAGCGCTCCAGGGCGAGGGCGGCAATCCCAGAGTCTCCTCGGAGTTGCAATGCGCCATTGTGATGGCTGGACCACTGCAGATGACCACTGGCTCCGTGGCCGACCGCTCCCGCAACGACCCGGAAAAGTCGAATTCCAATCAATGGCTCGGCAAGACCATCGACGAAGCCCCGGAACTCTATGCGCTGGCTGACGCCCACCTCCATGTCAGTTCCGATACGCCCCCCATGCTCTTTCTCTGTGGTGAACTGGACAATCCAGAGCGCAATGAAGCGACCCGGGAGAAACTCAGAGAGCTGGATATCCCCACGGGCCTGGTGGTATTCCCCGGCGCCAAGCATGGAGCCTGGAATCGTCTCCCCTGGTTCAATGATTTCGTCCAAGAAATCGACAAATTCGCGAAGGAACACCTGAAGCCTTGACGAACCACCGGGTCTGCACTGAAGTCCTGACCCTCTGAACTCGCTGCCAATCCAAACCCACTTTCGATGAACAAAATGACCCCATGGCTCTTATTTTCACTCGCTACCGTGGCCTGCTGGGGCCTGTATGGAATTGCCCTGCACGGCGGAGCCATCGGCATGGCTGACAAAGCCACTGGCCGCTACAAGGCCTTCCTATTGGTCGGTCTCATGTATTTCGTCATTGCGGTGGTGGCACCGGCCATCATGCTGATTGCGAACAATGCCAGCCTCGCGTTCTGGAAGTATCCCCAGAAAGGGGTGGCCTGGAGCTGTATCGCCGGCATCCTTGGGGCCATCGGCGCTTTCGGGGTTCTTCTCGCTTTCGGAGCCGGAGGACGCCCCGCAGTGGTCATGTCCATCGTATTCGCCGGGGCGCCTATCGTGAACGCCATTGTCGCAATCGCCATGCACCCGCCCGAAGGAGGCCTGGGAACCATCAAACCCCAGTTCTTTGTTGGGATCCTCCTGGCTGCGGTGGGTGGATGTCTGGTAACCTTCTTCAAGCCGGACGCAGCCCCACCCGCGAAACCTCCCACAACCGCTGCCATCGAGCAGACGGTAAAAGACTGACCCCTTCCCTTGCCCAGAACCGCCCTTCTCAATACCCAGGAAGCCAAGCTCAGCCACCTGGTGGTGGAGCTACTTGAAGGCAACGCGTTTTATCGACCTCGCTTGCAGGCCGCCGGTCTCACCGAAGCCTCATCCCTGGAGGAATACCTCGCACGGATGCCGCTGACGACCAAGGCGCAGATCGCCGAAGACGTTGCCGCCCATCCGCCCTACGGCACCAATCTCACCTATCCACTCGAACAGTATTCCCGGCTCTGCCAGAGCAGCGGCACCGCGTCCGGACCGCTGCCGACCCTGGATACGAAGGAGAGCTGGGAGGCTCTGCTCGATGTCTGGGACCAAGTTTACGCGGCCGCCGGGGTCGCGACCAACACCCCGATCTTCTTCGCTTTCTCCTTTGGCCCTTTCCTCGGATTCTGGACTGCTTTCGAGGCCGCAACCCGGCGGGGGAACATCGCCATTCCGGGCGGAGGCCTGAGTAGTCTTGCCCGCCTGCAAACCATGGCGCGCTACCGGGCAACGGTGCTCTGCTGCACCCCCACTTATGCGATCCGCCTGGGAGAAGTGCTGGCCACCCAAGACGCCGCCTTGCGGGATCAGATCCGGATTCAGAAGATCCTCGTCGCGGGCGAGCCCGGGGGTAGCATTCCCGCGACCCGAGAGCATATCGAGTCCCTCTGGCCCGGGGCCCATGTCTGGGATCATCACGGCATGACGGAAGTGGGACCCGTGACCTATGAGACCGCGGCCCAGCGATTCAACCTCATGGTGGTGGAGGAATCCTTCATCGCGGAGGTGCTGGATCCCAAAACACTTCGAGAAGTGCCCGAGGGTTCCGAGGGCGAGTTGGTCCTGACCACGCTCGACCGGGTGGCGCGCCCTTTACTGAGATACCGGACCGGCGACCTTGTCCGCAAGACCTATCACGAAGACATGCTCTGTCTGGAAGGCGGCATCCTGGGACGAATTGATGACATGGTCGTAATCCGGGGAGTGAACGTCTACCCCTCCGCCCTGGAGAAGGTGATTCGAGAGTTCCCGGAAGTCGCGGAGTTCCAGGTGGATCTGTGGCAGAAGGAATTCATGGCGGAACTGGAAGTCCAGATCGAGCCCCGGGAGGAGAAGTATATGAGTGGGGATCTGGCGGACCGGATAGAAGTTGCGCTAGGGAATGCCTTTGCCTTACGTATACCCGTCCGGCTGGTTCCCCCTGACAGTCTCCCCCGTTACGAATTCAAGTCCAAACGTTGGATCAAGCATGAGCGCCCCCCTCATTGAGCTGAAAGGCATCAGCAAATCCTATGAAGATAGTGGCGGCCGAGTCGTCCTCGACGATCTCAGCCTGACGATCGATTCCGGCGAGCGCCTCTCCATTGTCGGCTCCTCCGGTAGCGGCAAGAGCACCCTGCTCAATATCATTGGCACCCTCGACCGGCCTACCTCCGGCGAAGTGCTCTTTGAAGGCGAACCCATCACCGAGCGCTCAGACAAGGAGCTGGCGGAACTGCGCAGCAAATCGATCGGCTTCATCTTCCAACTGCACCACTTGCTGCCGCAGTGCACCGTGCTGGAGAACGTTCTGGTCCCGACTCTCGCTGGGAAGAAACCGCCGAAGTGGGAACTCGCAGAGGCCAAGGAGCGCGGTGAGAAGCTCCTGGAACGAGTGGGGCTGAAGGATCACCTCACCAAGCGTCCCGCTCAGCTCTCTGGCGGCGAACGGCAACGGGTCGCAGTGGTGCGCTCCCTGATTCGCCAACCCAAGCTTCTGCTCGCGGACGAACCCACCGGAGCGCTCGACTCCGAGAACGCCTCCATGCTGGTGAATCTCTTGCTGGAGATCAGCAACTCCGAAGGCGTGGCCCTGGTCATGGTGACGCACGACCGGGAACTGGCGCAGCGCCTGCGCACCGTGAAGGAGCTGAAAGACGGGAAGCTATGACCCCCTGGAAACTCGCGCTCAGTTCGCTGGTTCACTACCGCTGGCTCAATCTGGCGGCCCTGCTCGGCGTGCTCCTGACCTCGGCCATTCTCAGTGGCGCCTTGGTTGTGGGAGATTCGGTGAAGGAGAGTCTGCGCCGCAATGCCGTGGCCCGGATTTCCATGGTGGATTATGCCCTGGTGGGTAGCGATCGCTTCTTTACCGCGGATCTTGCCCACAAGATTGGCGGGGAGATCGAGGGAACCGTCGCGCCGGTCATCCAGACCTTGAGCACCGTATCAAGTCCCAGCGCGGGAACCCGGGTGAACCAGGTGCAGGTTGTTGGTGTCACCGATGCCTTCTGGAAGTTGGCGACGGGAGAGCCCAAGCCCCTTAAAGACGAGGACATTGCGGTCAACGAAGCGCTGGCTCGCCGGCTCGATATCGAAGAAGGCGGCCGCGTTTTGGCGCGTGTGGAGATCCCAGGCGCCCTTTCCAAAGACGCCCCCCTATCGGGAGCGACGAACGAACCCCAGACGATCAGCGGTTCCGTGACCCGGATCTTAGGTCGTGAAGACTTTGGCCGCTACAATCTCAACGCGGAACAGGTGCCTGTGCCCTCGCTGTTCCTTCCCCTCTCACGGCTCCAGGAGATCCTGGAACAGAAAGACCGCGCCAATGTCATCCTCATCGGCAACACCACCGCTTCTTACCAGGAGTTTGCCGATGTCGTCGAGGACAGTTGGACCCTGGCCGACGCCTCGCTGGATCTCAAGAAGCTGGAGAACAGCTCGGTTGCAGGCTGGCAGCTCTCGACTCCGCGAGTCTTCATGGATGCGGCCTTCAGCAACGCTGTTCTGCAAGCCTATGAAGGCGGCATTCCCGTGATCACCTACCTGGTAAATGCGATCCACTCCAAGGGCAATCGCACCCCTTACTCGATGGTCGCGGGCACGGATCTGCCCAAACCTCAGAACGTGACCGGAAATGAGATCGCGATCACGGGTTGGCTGGCAGATGATATCGGCGCCGCTCCGGGTGATGAGATGAGCTTCGACTTCTTTGTGATGTCCACCGGCCGGAAGCTGACCGAGGAGACTGCCAAGTTTCAGGTCAAGCGAGTCCTCCCGATGGACTCCCCTCTCGTTTCTCGTGACTGGACCCCGGATTTCCCGGGTATCGCCGACGCGGAGGACAACGCGGATTGGAATCCCGGGATGCCCTTCAACAAGGAATGGATCCGCAGCAAGGACGAGGACTACTGGGACGAGTACAATACGACGCCCAAGGCGTTCATCTCTTATGAGGCCGGTCGAAAACTCTGGGCCAACCGGTTTGGGGAAATGACCTCCCTGCTCTTCTCCGCGGACGCCTTTGCGGATGCCCCGGCCTTTGAAGCGAAGCTCAAGGAGACGGTCTCCTTCATCGACTTCGGCCTGATCGCAAGGGATCTGGCGGGCGAAGCCTCCGACGCCGTGGCCAATTCTTATGACTTCGGCAGCCTCTTCGCGGGGATGAGTTTCTTCCTCATCGTCGCTGCTCTTACCCTGACCGCCCTCGTCTTCGTGTTTGGGATCGAGCAACGCCGCAATCAGATCGGCCTCCTGCTCGCTCTCGGAGTCACGAAGGGCAAGGTTCGCCAGGTGCTTCTCATGGAAGTGACGATCCTGGCCCTGCTCGGAGCGTCCCTTGGTTTGCTGGCAGGGATGGCCTACACCAGGCTGGCCTTGTGGGGATTGGGAGGAGCGTGGCAGGACGCAGCTGTCGGGGTGGAATTTGTCTACGACGCCACGCCCACGTCGCTGATTGCTTCCTGGGTCTCCACCGTCGTGTTGTCCCTTATCGTAGTGGCTTGGTCGACCCGGGCCATTGCCAAGATCCAGCCTAGCCAACTCATTGCCGGGGTCGATCCCATGGGTTCAGCGGTCAAGAAGAAGCCCTTCTTTGCTCAGATCAGCCTATGGGTTGCGATTGTCTGCCTGATCGGCGGAATCGCGATTCTCAAGATGCCGGTGGAAGGCGCCGTGATGGCTAAGCAAGGGGCTTTCTTTGGAGGCGGGTTCCTTATCGTCGTCGCTGGAATCGCCCTGGGAATGCTGATTCTCAACCGGATTGCTCAACGCGATTTTGGTCTGACTTCCGTTCCCGCTTTGGGCCGCACCAATGCCGTTCGGCAGAAGTGGCGCAGCCTCTCCGTCATGGGTCTAATGGCTGCCGGTGTTTTCATGGTCACCGCCATCAACTCGTTGCGGCTTAGCGGCCAGAAGGACGCTGGAGAACGAGATTCCGGCACGGGCGGCTTTGCC
>JBHIXE010000210.1:0-4890 GCA_041984905.1 Verrucomicrobiales bacterium
CCGGGGCCTTGCTTCGCTGCAGCCCCGGCTATGGAAGAACGCAGCGCTTCGCGCCTTCTCTGACGGTCCCAACGAGGTAGGAACTTCACTTGAAATGCTCTAGCTTGGACGAGAAGAGCCGTCGCGGATGACTTCCACGGCGGCTCCACTGCTAAATATGGCCTCTTGAATCAGAAACTCACTACGCCGTCGCCGGCTCGGTGCCGGCGATGCCCTCCAGTTCCTCGACTTCATTCTCACGCATTTTCGTCTGGATCGCCATGCTGCGGCGATACCAACTTGGCACCCAGATGCCCAGCATGAACCCAATCACGGCCGAATTCAGGGGGAACTTCAGGACCTGCAGAAGGCTGGCTCCTTCGAGAGCCATGACCCCACGCTTCATCCCGGTGATGGCCCCAATGGCGGCACCGTAGGTTTCCTGAGAAACGTTGCTCTTGGAGATCACGTAGAGTTCGCTCTCAGGCAACTCGTTTTCCGGCAGGCTGGAGAAGTCAGAGATGCGCCACTCCTGGACGATGAAGGCCGCCGATCCCAGGATGAGCGCGAGGGCCACGCCTTCCACCCAGCGCAACCACTTGGGCTGCGCGCCTTCTTTGCGATTGGCAAAGTTGTCCGCCATGGCCGTGAATCCAACGGTCGCGGCAAACACGATGATCGAGTAATGCACGGACCACATGCACATCTCCGCCGCGAGAAGCAGGTCGAATCCATTGGTGAACAGATTGAAGAAGAAGGCCACAACGAAGCGCAGACCAACGGCAATCAATCCCGCCAGCACATAGAACATCCAGGGCCGGTGTCCCCCATCGTCGGCACGCCAGATTTCCGACACCACCTTCGGATAGATCGCCGCCCACACCGAGCAGGCGTAGATCAGAGACACCATGGCCATGATGGATAACGTACGTCCGACATCCTGACCACCGCCGCCGGCGATGATTGAGGACGCCGCCAGCATGATGAACACAATGAGCCCCACGGCCGTGAGCTCGTGGATGGTCACGAACTGGCGCACTGCCGGAGTCATCTCCCGGAAACCCAGCGTTTCCACTCGGCGGACCCGGTCATGCTTGGATTTCTCCGCAAACAACACCCCGCGGGCCACAATATGGCAGACCTGGCGCCGCAACTTTTCGATCTCAAACTTGAAGTCTTCCAGACTCTTCTTGTTCTTGATCCCCTTCCGCGTCCAGTTCCAACGCTCCTCCAGATCCAGAAGCTCGCTTTTGAAGAAGGAGTAGAAGCGCAGGTAACGCACGTTCTCCGATTCGTTCCAATTCCGAATCTGAGCAATCAGGGCCGATACCTGGAGCCACTTGCTCATGAGCGTCTGTTGATCGGTGAAGCAGGCCTCGTCGTTGTCCACCAGGTCCCGGGTCTGCTCGAGGATCTGCGGGCGCAGAAGTTCCGGCACAAAGTAATCCGCCAGCATCAACCGATTGGCGAGGCTCTGGGCTTCCCAGGGCACGTTTCCCAACTTTTCGCAGAAGCTGCGAAGCGCTTCATCCAGGCGCTGGAGGATAGGGATGTGAGGCATGGCCGTCGTCAACAGAAGGGCCGATAGCAAGGGAGCCGTGGCTTTCATACTGCTGCTGTCCTCGTTCCCTCCTTCAATGTGGAAGATCTTGAGGAGCTCCTTGAAGCCGTCAGAGGCAATCACCGCGGAAAGTCCTGCATAGATACCCAGCATCGCCAGAACATAGGAGCCGGCCGCAAAGAGATACCTGAGATAAGTCGTTGAGGAGCGAATCGATTTCTCCGAACTAAACCGGCCATGAGCATAGTTCCAGACAAGGAAGCCGCCGATAGCCCAATAGACCACGTTGGCATTCGAATGCGCAGGCTCTGCCTGAGCGAGAAGAAGAGGTAGATCTGACATAACGAGGGGATCGTTAAGGGTTGAAGATGAAACCATGACGTCGCTACCTTGGCAGCAGCCTACTGAAGGACGTCCCGGAGTATTGGAACGATTCCGCCACGCGAAACAGCAGGCACTGATAAGAGGAGCGATCTAGCCGACAGTCACCTAGACGATGACACAGCCCTGCCTTGCACCGCAAGCGAATGTTCCGACCTCGGACCTGACTCTGTCGCCACCCGTTTAGATCCCCTCCATGGGGTCGACTTCCAGGTATCCTTCGGCGTGAGCCCGGCGCAGGAGACGTTTCAGAGTCGTCCAACGAGCCAGGATAGTGCGCTCCGAAAGATTCTGTTTCTGCAGATAACGCTGGTATCCCCGCAGCTTGGCTCGCGTGATCGCGTTGAGAGGCTGATCCCCCAGCTTGGCGTAGCTCTCAAAGAGATCCAACGCCAGCTTGTAACTCTTGCGGGAAATCTCGCTCACGTTTTGTTCCGCTTCCCACCGGCGGCGCCATTCGGACCAGGGAATCGGTCCCCGTTCATTCTTGACCCCGGCCAGGAGGCAGAGTTCCGAGATGATCTTCTCGTAGAAATCCCGATTGTGGCGCGTCTCACTCAAGGGCCCCATCGCCACCGCTGCCTGCTCATATTTGTCGGCAATGGCTTGAGCGCGTTTCTTGGACCTGGAGAGAGGAATTCCCGTGGATTTGGCCACACGGACCCAACCCCGCTTTTCGTCCCAGGCCTTGAAATTGCACGGCCATTTGCGGACTTCTAGCTGGTGAAGCCCTAAATGCAACACCAAAATTTCACTTCGAAATATCTCTGCTTTGTTCCTAGTCAGACAAATTATGGCTACCGCTAGTTAATTCGGTTCTTAATTACCTCACCGCGAAGAACTTGTCTACAGTTCTCACTCCCCTTGATTCGCATATCCAGCAGGCCTTCTTCACTGTAGAAGGCAGCGTGCGGATTGATGACAATTCGGTCGTGTGCTGGGTGCCCGGGATCCCTCCAGGCAAGGATCAGTGGATCCGTTTCCAAGGGCGGTTCAGTCTCCAGAACGTCCAATCCTGCTCCGGAGAGGTGCCCGGTCTTGATCGCCTCAAGCAGGGCTTCCGCATCGACCACTCCACCGCGGGCGGTATTGATCAGTACCGCCCCAGATCGCATCTTCCCCAAGGCCGTATCATCGATCAAATGATGGGTTTCGGCAGACAAGGGACAATGGAGGCTCACCACGTCGCTCTGCTCCAGCAAGAGATCCAGGCGCGAAACCCGCTCCACCCCGAGCGCCTTGTCCATGCCGTCCGGCACATAGGGGTCATAATAGCAGACGCGGAGTCCAAATGCCTTGGCCCGTAACGCGGTCGCGGTACCAATTCTCCCCAAGCCCACAATTCCCAGGGTCCGTCCCCGCAAACGCCGAACCGTGCCCGCCTCTTCATAGGTCCAATGGGAACCGCCGCGCTGCAGCCGGGAGTTCAGCACGTGAATCCCGCGAGTCAGGGTCAGCATCATTCCCATGGCGGAATCAGCGACTTCCTCCGTGCCATAGTCCGGCACGTTGGCGACGGGAATGTTCAGGTCCGCTGCGGCTCGCCAATCGACATTGTCCACGCCCACTCCGCAGCGAATGATCAAGCGACATTGCTGAAGCCGCTTCAGAGTGGCCTCAGTGACCTTAAGAAAGTGATACATCATGATCGCATCGGCGTCTTCGATGCGCCCTTCCAGGTCTGCTTCGGTGATGGCGTCCAGTGCCTCGACCTCCGCCAGATCCCCCAGAATCTCTCGCTCGACATCCAGCGGTTCGGACACAAAATCGGTGACGACGACCTTGAAGGGTTTCATAACCGGGAGCATGCCATGGGTTCCGGGAAGGGGGAAGCGAACATTCTTGCGCCCGGTCCCGGCTCCGTGCGAGAGTGCAGCCATGAAATTGGCCCCTGCCCTGCTTCCCATTCTGGCCATGTGTCTCCTCCTCTCCAGTTGTGGAAAGGAGGCCCCTCAGACCGTCCAGGATTCCGCCCCTGGCGCCACATCTGAGGAAGGTGACAGCGGCAAATCCCTGTTCTCACCCGTCAACGAAGAACACGCCAAGAACCTGAAAGAACGGGACGATGAGATGGCAGAGGTCAATGCCCGGATCGAGGCCGCCGCCCAAAAGCGCGATGAACAAATGACGGATGAAGCGCTCGCCAAACTGCAGGAAGTTCGCCTCCACTACCTGACCCAATATCAGGAACATGTCGTCAAACCCCTCCAGGAATACGAAGCGGACCTGAAGAATCAATACCTCCAGAACCTGCAGGAAACCATCAAGGTCGCTCAAGCGGGCCAGGCGGCAGTGCTCAGCGATCAGCTCAACCAGGAGATCCAGCGCGTCCAAAACGGCGAAACGATTCCCTTTCCTCCCGCTGAAGGGGATCCTTCCAATCCCGGCATGAAACCGCTCTTCGAGCTACGCCGCTGGTATCATGAGAGCGAAGCCAAGATCACGCAGTTCAAGACGGAAGGCATCGCCAGCCTCACCCGCAACTACGAGCAGCAGTTGGATTTCTACATGGAATGGGCCGAGGTCATGCTCCCGCCCGGGGCGCTTCAAGCCGCCACCAAGGAAGTGCAGTCCTTTGATCCGGACAGTTGGTACAAGAGCGAGCCCCCAAAGCTTGAGGAAAAGCCCGAAGAGACTTCTACCGAGCCCTCGTCGCTTTGATTTTGGCGCCAGGCGATCCTCGGTCTACTTCTCCGTCGTAAACATCAATCCGGGCAAGCCGTCCAGGTTGTAGAGATTGGCGTAGTTCGGCACTCGCTCGAAGGCATAGCGAACATTCACCGGCGCTGCGACCTGGGGGCTGTTGACCATCACGGTGTCCGGGCTTTCGATCTTGGCTTCTGCCCAGTGCCAGACGCCATCGCTGCCGCTCACCTCGAACCCGATCGTGAAGACGACCATGCCCGCGTTCTTCGCCGCCGTGCAGATCTCGTCCAGATTGTCGTTCTTTTCGCTGTAGTTGAAATAGT
>JBHIXE010000210.1:4900-9351 GCA_041984905.1 Verrucomicrobiales bacterium
TTCACCGGTCTCCTCGAACTGAACCCGGACCTTGTCTCCATCCACGGTGTGCGAGCGATAGAGCGGCCCACAGGTCGCAATCTCCCGTCCGTAGACTTCGCCCAGCGCCACCCGAACCGCTCTCGCGCCGTAGCCAGACTTGTTGGCCGGGTGAATGCCCGTTCCCAGGTCCAGCGCCGTGACCAGGGGCGCGTTCTTGATCGTGTTCATCTTGATGTGATCCAGATTGTAAACTAGCGAGGGCGAACGCTTGGCCGGATACTCCGGCGCAAAGGAAGCGGCCCCACCATTGATGGGATTCTCCGGATCAAAGGGAGCCACGCCGCCACTGGGTTTCTGGACGTGTAGAAAGGGAAACTCGCCCTGCCCCCAGACCTCGCGCCAGCCGGTGATCAGGGCCGTCATCGCCGTGAACTGATCCACGCCCTCTAACCGAGTCTTCGCCTCACCCTGATCCCAAAGCACACCGCGAATCCCGTACGGTGCAAACGGTGCGATATACCGGCTATACAGGTCGCCAGGATTGGTGGGACCAGTGAACTTGGGAACCTCCTTGCCCTCTGCCTTCAGAGCATCGGCCTCCTTCTGCCATTGTGCATGCGCCTCATCGTGCGCCGCTCGCAAGTCGTCCACGCTTGTGTACCCCGTCGCCTCTTTCATCGCCGCCATGAGCGGGGCATTTGCCTCCATCATGTCGCCCGTCATCCACCGTACGGAAGGTGTCCCTCCCACGGCACCCATCATCAGCCCCACCGGAACGTCCAATTCCTGCTGCAGTTTCAGCCCAAAGGAAAACAGGATCGCGGAAAACGCATTGCCCTTCGCTTCATCGGCAATCGCCCATCCTTTCGGCGAGTAGAGGCGCAATCCCGGGTAAGGCCCACCCTGCAGATTCTCCGCCAGCACGGGATCGTTCTTGGCATAGGAAGCCGCTTTGCCTGCCATGTTCGACTGCCCCGATCCTAACCAGACCTCACCGATCAGCACGTCGGAGAAAGCGATCTCTTTGCCTCCACTGGTCACCTTCAACGTCTGCGGCTCGCCCACGGTCAATGGTCCCACCTTCAGCATCCACTTGCCGCCAGGAGCTGCCGTGGTGGATTGGGTGATCTCTCCAATCGCCACCGTCACCTCTGCACCCGGATCCGCCGTCCCCCAGACCGGCACCGCCATATCGCGCTGCAGGACCATGTGGTCGCTGAACATCCTGTCCACGGTGAGGTTGGCGTGGGCCCAGGAGGTGAAGAACAAAAGGAAGGAACCGAGCGAGAGAAGGAGTCTTTGCATTGGAGTTGAGGATTGGACCCTGAGTTTTGGGCCAGATTGGTCCAATTGCCAAGCCTGGAAACGCACCCCTCACATTCCTCTCCCTCAAGCGCCGTATCCGCAATCTTCCGATTTAGTCACTTTACAAGCCTTGGAAGATCTTGAGAAAACAAAGAAGCTCTTTGATGTCGAAAAGTCCAAAGCACCTTTCCACTACCTTCCGCTCTATATTCCGATGAACTGCTCCCTGCTCTCGATCCTTCTCCTCATCTCCCCTCTAACTCTGAATGCGTCTCAGCAACATTGGAATATCACGGACGCGAACGAGATCTACAAGGCCATCACCCAACTCGGTAATCTCCATACCAACGAAAGTGTCCTCGTGGTCTATGATGTGGACAACACGTTGCTGGCCGCCAACCAAAGTCTGGGAAGCGATCAATGGTATGAGTGGCAATCCGGGCTACCTGCGAATTCCAAAGACAAAGTCGCCGAGAAGCCTGAACTCTATGAGATTGTGAACCTGCTTCACAACTTGGGAGAAATGCATCCTCCTCAGCCAGACCTGCCTACCCTCGTCTGGAAACTCCAGAAAGCAGGCTTCCCTTCCATGGTTATCACGGCCCGCAATCCCCGCATCCGGGTCGCCACTCTCCGGGAGCTCAAGGCGAATTGCTACAGTTTCGATCGGGGCGCACCTCCAGTTTTTCGACCTGGAGACGTCACCCTTTTCGACTTCACCTCCTATCTATCTCCCGAACTGATCAACCGGCTCCAATTGAAGAAGCCTGGCGAGAAAGCCTCCTATGGTGACGGCCTCGTCCTGGCCTCAGGCCAGCATAAAGGCGCCATGCTGCGGGTAATCCTCTCTCTGGCAGAATCTAAGGGCTACCACTACAAGGCTGTGGTCTTTATCGACGATAAGAAAAAGAACGTCGATGCAGTGTGGGAAGCCCTCCGTGATGTTGCTATGGAAGTCCACACTTATGAATATACCCGGGAAGAGAGAACACCATTCGACTCTCAGCAGGCTGCCAGGGATTGGCAAAAACTAAGAGGGACCCTGGATAGTATCTTTGTCAAAACGAAGGACTGGAAACCCACCCAAAAACTGGCAGCACCTGAGGCGGCGGCCTTAAGCTTGACATTAGAGAACGAGATGGAAGACGAATCCCTTCCGATCACCAAGATTCACACCATTCAGGGATCCACGAACCTTCCTGCAGATGCCTTGGTGAACAAAGATGACAAGTCAGGCATGATCGGGTGCCGGGTCAAGATTGAGGCGATCGTCACCGCAGTCTACACCCAGCCCGGATCTTTTGATGGGTTCGTTGTTCAAGAGGAGGACAACGACAAAGATGAAGACCCTTTCAGTTCAGAAGGGATCTTCGTTCACAGCGAGGGAACTCAAGTCAAGACCGGTGATCTTGTACGAGTCACGGGCCCGGTGAAGGAGGATTACGGTCAAACTCTGATCAAGGCAGACAATGTCAAAACCCTCGCCTCAGATCAACCACTTCCCAACCCAGCCCAGGTAGAACTGCCCACCGCTACAGCGTTGACAGTCAAAGTCGGAAAATCCAAAAAGTTCTTACCCAATCTCGAAGCATACGAAGGCATGCGCATCCAAATCGCACAGCCCCTCACCGTAACGGAGATGTATCAGCTTGGAAAGTTTGGCGAGATACGTGTCAGTGCCAAGGGACGATTGGAACAGTTCACGCAAAGCAACTCTCCGAGTATTACAGGCTACAAGAACCACCTCCGTACGATTGGCCAACGCTCTCTCGTTTTTGACGACGGGCTTTCAGAGCGTTATCGAAACCCGGTTTTTGTTCCGTCACTTGGCCAAGATCAAGTCCTGACTTCCAGCCAGGGCATTCGGATGGGAGATACCTATACCAATACCGTCGGCGTTCTTACCTACGGATATAACGAATATCGCATCCAGCGTCCGGAGACCGTATTGACTCATAAGAACCCAAGGTCAGAAGCCCCCTCGGTCGAAGGGCGCCTCAAAGTCGCTTCATTCAATGTTCTAAATTTCTTCACCACCTTTGATGCCTTTGATCACCGGGTGGGGGCCAACCAAAGCCTTGAGCCTAGAGGGGCGCGATGTAAGGACGAATACGAACGGCAACTGAAGAAGTTGACTCTCGCCATCTCACAACTGGATGCTGATATCATTGCCTTGGATGAACTGGAAAATGACTTCGTCTTGAACGGAGCCAGCCCTCTCCCCAGCGACGCCCAGGCCGATCGCGGAATTGCCGTGCAAACCTTGGTCGAGTCGCTCAACAGCAGACTCAAGGGTTCACGCAGATATGACTGGATACAACCGCGCCACAACCGGTTAGCCGCGGAATTTGTCGGCAGCGACGCCATAGCTGTAGGCTTCATATACGACTCGAAAACGATCGAGCCACAGGGGGACCCCGAGATCCTGGAGACCTACAAGTCCAAGAGCTTTGTCGATCCCCTGGGCTACAACAAAGACCGTAACCGGCCCGCCGTGGCACAGACATTTATCGAGAAAACATCCGGCGAAACTTTTACCATGGTAGCGAACCACTTGAAGTCGAAAAGCCCTCCTAAAAGCCCTGACAAGACTCTCGACTCGGACACGGATAAGAACGACGGCCAAGGCTCCTGGAGTGCCACCAGGGATGAAGCCGCCAAGATCCTTCGTGACTGGCTTGCCAGCGATCCCACTGCGTCTGGCGACCCTGACTTTCTGGTAGTGGGAGACCTGAACGCCTATGCTATGGAAGCCCCCGTCGTAACACTGCTGGCGGGAAGTGATGCTAAGAGCGGCACTGATGATGACTACATCAACCTCCTTGGCGAAACCAATTACAGTTATGTCTACGACGGTCAGGCGGGCTCGCTCGACCACGCTCTGGCGTCTCCTAGCCTGAAGCCGCAAATCACAGGAGCCAGCATATGGCATTGCAATGCAGACGAACCTGTTCTTTACGATTATCTGCTTCGTGATGGGCGGGACCCCAGTCTTTATTCCGCGGACGCCTATCGCAGTTCCGACCACGATCCAGTTGTCATCGGGATTTCACTGAAATCTCAGCATTGAGCCCAGTTCTGGGCAGCCGCACGATTAAGAAAATTGGTGGAGGCGAGGGGAGTTGAACCCCTGTCCTCGTGATCTGCAACATGAGCCTCTACAC
>JBHIXE010000210.1:9361-9775 GCA_041984905.1 Verrucomicrobiales bacterium
CGTTTATCTGACCTGAGTTTTAGGGCGGGACGAGCCAGTCAGCGAACCTATCGCGCCCGATTGCCCTGTTTAAGCTTCGCCTTCAAAATCCGGACACCCGATCCGAAGACTAGCCTGCTGTCGGCGCCCCTATCCCTTAACAGGCATCCGGGTAGGGACGGGCTGCAACTTTAGGCAGCCAGTGCGAGATTTTCGTCTGCACTTAAGTGTTTTGATTCGATTTTTTACGAGGCCAACGAATCATCCTCGACATGCAACCCATGCATCAAATCACAAGTCGAAACCAAGACGCCCCCGTGATTTGGGATCCGGCTCTCCCGAATCCTGACCGATAACGTATTCCCCTTTTGAGCGAAAATCAACTGTTTGGCCCGAAATCCGAAATCGGTCAGGCAGAGTGGATTGGGTGGACGT
>JBHIXE010000211.1:0-9426 GCA_041984905.1 Verrucomicrobiales bacterium
CAGTTCATCAATCACCTTGTCGGGATCGCTCGTGTCGATGGGTTCGCCAGTCCACTTGCCCCAACCGAGGGCAAACTTTCCATCGGGCGAATCCGTTTCCGGAAACGGGATCGAGGTCACCGTATCCGCGAAGGCAAGCGTACTCACGCCGCAAAGAAGGGAGAGGAAAAAGGTTCTCATGATGTTGGGAGGAAGACGGGCCATCGGCCCTCTATTGCGGAATACGCGTCGGGGAGAGGCGTTATTTCACTTTGGCTCTATTCGGTGCAAGCTGGCCCCGGTTGGAGTTCACGCTTCAGCGTGTGCGAAGAATCTCGATCAGAGCACGCGTATCCAATCGATGTCAAACGGATAGGCTCTGCACACGCTGAAGCGTGAACTCCAACCCAGGGCTCCGCACTCAGCTCTGCACTTTGCCTCTGCGTTTCCGCACCACCAACACCATCGCCGCGACGAAGACGAAACAGAGAACCACGGCGAGCCGGTCTCTTTGGATCGCATTGACCCGCGCGATCTTGAGATCCAGTTCCAGTGGGGTGTTGCCACTGACATGCACCGTACGCCGGAAACTGTAGACCGTCCCCTCCTCCGGCAAGGTGATGGTAATCGCGCGAGGCGCGGGTTCGGTGATCTTCTGGTGCTTCACCAGGCGCGTCGCGATCCGTTGCAGGACGGCGTTGTCTTCGCTGGTGTTGCCCTGGAGCAACTGGCTCAGTTCCTGGGGCCGGTAATTGAGCACGCCATCGTTGAGAACCCGGTTCTGAGCCGCGCCCTGTTCGAGTTGCTCGTTCTTGGCAAAGGCCGCATCATCCAGCCCGTTGTCCAGATAAACCCGCTGCCGCCGGGTATTGAGGCCCACCACGGCTTGCTGCGTCTGCAGGTTCTCCAACTGCACCCTGGCGTCTTCATTCGACGCCGCATCGAGCGCATACTGATTGGCTACACTATTGAGCGCGAGACGCGCCTTGGTCTGCTCCCCTTTTTGCAGGAAGTCATTGGCGCGTTCCAGCAATTGCTCGGCCTGCTTGGCCTGGGCGGCCCGCTCGCTCTGGGAGGTGACCAGATAGGTATCTTCATCAAAGTCCCGCCAGCGCTGACTGTCCTCCAGGTCCAGATCGCCGGAGTTATCAATCAGCTCGTACTGCCGAGGCACTACAACCCGCCAGGTGATGTTCTCCAAGGGCACATTAAGAAGCGGTCCCGCCAATTGAGTGCGCCGCAGATTGCTCTTAGGCACCTCATAGACAACTCGCACCCGCGCACTGCGATCATCTGGTCCGGGCAAGATGTAGAACTGATAGGCATCCCCCTGGCGCACGCTGCTGACACTCTCCCCATTCACGAAGATGCTGAAGAGCGTGCCGCCGGGAGGCAGGTTGACCACAAGACTACTCCGCTGGATAACTTCCATCTGCAGATCCATGGCTGTCAATTCATCGCCAAGCGGCGATAGCACCGTGGTCAGTTGACCGCTGAGGACCCGCAACCGCAATGCCTCGGCCAGCGAGTGTCGCGTGGTGGTCACGACGAGGGGGGCATCCGGTGATTGGGTGCGCAAGGTGAGCGCTGGGCTGGTCCGGTTCCCGGCTTGCCGCAAAGAACTGGGCACCGCATTCCAATCCGCCCGCTGCCATCCCTGAGGGAAGTCTCCAAGCTGCAACTCCAGATGTCCCGTCCGAATGGCGTAGTAGTACGAAAGCTGCCGCACACCCGGGAAACCGACCGGGGTCAGGGATTCCTGGTCCCGGTCGCCCCGGCTCTCGAACTCGATTCGCACCTGCGTATTCCCGACGACGCGCCGCTTGAACTGGAGTTCCCAGATGTCTGAGTCCGCCGCTGTGCGCACGAAGTCTTTTACGGCGCTGCCGCTGGCGCGAACCGTGGTGGCCACTTCATCCGTGAGGCCCGGCAATTGAACCTGCAGGCTTGGAATCGAGGCGTTCTGCACGGTGAGATTCGCCACCAAGACCGAGCGCGTCTGCCCTTCCCGCAGCATGATCTCATGCAGCACTTGCGCGATG
Source organism: Verrucomicrobiales bacterium (assembly GCA_041984905.1). Lineage (GTDB taxonomy): Bacteria > Verrucomicrobiota > Verrucomicrobiia > Verrucomicrobiales > DEV007 > JBHIXE01. The sequence continues at coordinate 2,022 of JBHIXE010000211.1, forward strand.
ACCCAGGGCTCCAGCTTTTCGATGCCCAGGTTCAGGTTCCAGTCTTTCTGCAAGAGACGGAAGGCCAGCGCTCCCTGCCCCGTTCCTCCTAAGGTCCGGGGATCCACTTCCGATACATTCTGGCGGGCGATGGTGCGCAACCGAATGCCGGTCGTGGGCCGTACGATGATCTCCCCCGTTTGACGAATGGCTTCCGTCATGACGAAGCGCGGCACCTCCCATTCTCCGGTATCCGTAGGAGCCTGCCCGACGAGAGTCACCGAGAAGTTCTGGGCGCCCAAGGTCTTTCCATTGAGATGGAGAATGATCTGGCGATTGCCGTCTTCCTCCAGTTCCGACCAATGATGCAGCGCGGAGCCGGTCAGCGATTCCACTTCCAGACCATCAGGAAGCGGGAAGCTCAATTGGAACAAGCCCGCACGCGTGATCTCCGCGACCAGGTTCACGGCCAGGACCATGCGCTCATCTCCCAGCGAGATAACTTGCTTACTGGTGACCCGCACTTCCGGCGCAACTGGCGCGACACGAAGCGCCAGTGCTCCACCATCCGAACCATAGCGATACACCCGATGCAGGACGGCTTTGTCCTTGCCCTCACCTGGAACCAGCGACGCATCAAAATCCCCGAGATTCACCTGGGTCAGTGTCTCCGATTCCACCTTCTCCGGTTGGGCATCCGGTCCAAAAGCCACGCCAATCAGGCCAACCTCTCCACGGGCTCCTTCCACCCTGACCGGGCTCAAATTCGCATCCGCGGGAAGTGGATCCAATCCGCGTTGCGTCTCCACCATCAGTGTGAAGCTCTTGCCTTGAGCAGGTTCGATCGCGATCTGCAAAGCGCCGCTCTCCGCGTCAAATTGCCAGGAACCCACCGGTCCCGTGACGGCACTCACGGTCAGTCCCTGTGGCACCTGCAACTTCAGTTCTCGCACCTGCCCTTGGGAGGGGCGCACTTCAAATCGATGCCGCCCATCGATGACTCCCGGCCCTGGCAGATACAGATTCGTGGTCTCCACGTAGAACTCCGTGGTTTCCTCGGAAATATCCCGTACGAGAGGTTTCAAGGAAACTGTTGCGTTGGCTCGAGGGGCCAGGAGCAGCGCCGCCTTGCTCCCCCCATCCGCAGCCGCCAGGGGTTCGATTCGCACGGCGGCATTGGAAACAAAGTCCCAGCCCGCTTTGTCATAGGCGAACTCGATCCGCTGCATCGCGGCTGGTCCAGTCGGCAGAGCGAAACCATTCTCGGGATTGCTGACCTCCAGTTGAAACTCCAGCTCCGCCACAAAGGTTTGCGGCAGCACCTGATCCGCAGCCGGACTGATGATGCTGGTCACGTAAGCCATCCCCTGGCCAGGAACGTTCTGCTTCACGAGACGCAGCCCCTCGCCGTCGAAGCGAGTGAGAACCGCGGGAGCCTTCAACAGGATGAACCGATCTCCGGGCTGACCGGATAACCGGATTTCGGCACTGCCTTGCAGTCGCTTGTCCTTGAGCTGCCACTCCTGCGCCATGGAATCCGCCGCCGCGTAGCCATCCGGCACCACCACCGGAGCCTCCTTGGCTTCGGCAATGTCCCCCCAGCTGAGCCAGGCCAATGCCAGGATAACAGCAGTCGTGGTGGAAGCGGCCGCGGCAGCTTTGCGAGCGCGTCTCGCTTCTCGTATCGTTTTGAAGCGACGCCCGATATCCCGGCACCACCGCACGGCTGCCGGAATGAGCACCAGCACCAGAAGCAAGATGGCCAAGGCCCCAAGGAACCAGGGAGCGCCTCCCGGTTGCACCAACACCCCACAGGCAACCAGGAGGGCGCCCGCACTGCTCAGCAGCAGCCGGTAACCCAACTTGGGCACCAGGCTCGCTCCCAAAGCCACCAGCCCAAGGATCGCCAGGATCATTCCCCATTGCTGGAATCCCGCGAGTTCCTGTTCCACGCTCTTGACCTGCAACTCGACCGTTTCTCCTGGCGTGAGCACGGGCAGACTGAGTTGCAGCGATCCCGCCGGAATCTCCAGGTCTCGGTAGGCCGCCATCGCCATCAGCCAGATCAACCAGAAGCCACCCAGGATGAAAAGCATCCCAATCGCGCCCAGCCATGTGGGTCGACGACACAGAACCGCGCCGATGATCAGCACCACAATGGCAAGGACCAGCGCCTTGAGATCCTGGCTGGCCAACCAGCGGAAGCCGGATTCCCGCAGCTGGGGTTTCGGTTGGATGGATTCCGTGCCGCCCACAGGAATCAGGACGCGCCCTTCATTCCCCTGGATGCGCCATTCCGTCTTGAGGATCGGTGCCTCTACCTTGGGCAGACTCAGCATCGGCTTGGCGCCTTGGCCGGGCACCACCGGCTTTGCCAGTACTACATTAATCCGCATGGGCACATTGGGATCGCTCCCGCCTGGAAGCGGGATCAAGGTGGCGTCGCCATCCCGGCGAGCGTTCACCGTCTGACCGTCCACAGCGACTTTCCACAGCTCCATATTGGCGGGCACTTCCAGACGCAAGGCGCTCTGCCCACGAGTCTTCACGTAGTAGGTCAGCTCCGTCGAAAGCTCCCCGGCCGGAGATACATTGCTCACGACTTCCGAGAATTCCACCACCTGGTCTACGGTCGTGCCCGGATCAAACCAGCCCACGGTGAACTGCAAATCAAAAGGCCGCGCTGTGTATTGGAAGGCGGCCAGCGAAGGCGCGGAACTGAGGAGACGAAACTCGGCCGGCAATTCCAGGGCGTCCAGTTCCAGCAATTGATCCGAGCGCGTGGTGACTTCAGTCTGCACCTGCTCGGGACTGACGAGCTGAATGTAGCCACTCTCCCCCTGCACATCCACCGGCGTGACTCGTCCCGGCTGCAGCGTGTCCCCATTCTCGACGCTCTCTTCAAAGGTGATGAGCAAGGTGTAAGGGCCGATCACCGGTTGGTGGAGTGAGACAAAGACGGTGTCATCCTCCCGGCGCCAGGTCCGGATGTCCTTGCCTTCCACCGCCACGTTCTCCAGATCTGCGGGGACGGTGAGTTGCCACTCCCCAACGGGAGCACCCGTGACAAAGTAGTTGAGCAAGGCGCTGCCATAGGACGTACGGCTACTCAGGGAGTAGAGATGGAACACGTCCGCCTGGATGTTCTTCTCCAGCAATTCCACCTGCATGGTAGCCGTCCAGTCCCGGTCCCGGATGCGGAAGGCCTGCTGCAGGTTCTCCACAGCCTGGGGGAAAGTGGAAAGCGGTTTTTCGCTCAGGGAAACCACCTCACCCACTCCAATCCGGAAACCTGGCGCACCGACAACGCCCAAGTCGCCCCGTACGGATTTGGCATCCGGATAACGCAAGGGAGGCAAGACCCAGTCTCCCGCTGCAGCCGCTTCATTCTTCTCCATGTGCAGACTCACCAGCTGCCGCCCAATCACGTCCTCTCCGAAGAGAAGCTTCAACAGGCGACGGCCGTCCGTCTCTTCCGAGGCCACCACGTGATCGGCCACCGCTGGTCCTGCCACAGCCACGACGGAGTAATCCGACGGAATTTCCAGATCCCATTCCCGGATAGCCGCTTCGCGGATATCCAGTTCAATCTCGGCTCGCAACACTCGGTCAGTCTCAGCGAGTTGATAAATCAGAATCGCGGATACATTGACTTCCGGCTGGATGCGGTCCGCTGCCACTTCATAGCTGTAAGTGGCTGAGGGAAAGCGATACACAAAGACCTGCCTAGCGTCGATTGCGTCTCCGTTCGGGTATTGATCCGGAGCGAGTTGCGTGAGTCCGGTCAGGCCCGCCGGTTCCAGGCGAACGGATCCCTGATTGGAAAGGCGCACATAACCGGAATGGCGTACGGCCCCAACCGGAGTGACTCGCATTGGCTGCACGCGAACCGGCAGATCCTGCAAGGCGTTCTGGCTGCGAATCCGCACCGAGCCGGTCTGCGTCATGGGTTGGCTCAGGGTCACGTCCAGGAATCGTCCGCCATCTCTCTCCGCGACTTCCCAGCGCAGCAGATCCGGTCCCTGGACATCCAGCACTTCCCCCGCGCCTTCCAACTGGAAGCTGAGCTTGTCCAGTTCCCCTTGCAGCACACGAAAGTCGACCGACACATCCTGGCGCAAGAGCCCTGCTCCTACCCTTGCTTCGATCACGGCTTCCGTGGTGAAGAACAGCTTTCCTTCGCCCGCTTTCCTTGAGGCTTTCCAGGAGATGATGGAGCGGCCGGTCACGGGAAGGTATCCCTGCCAGGTATTCCCATTTCGTACGGGTACCACCGTGGTGGCTTCCTGAAACTCCACTTCTCGGTCGATCCCCGTCAGCACCAAAGGCACCACGGTTCCCGCGGAGAGAGTGAAGTCCATGCCTGTCCATTCGTTCTCCTTCTTGACCTGAGCCACGAAGTCGAGATTGAGAGGGTAACTTCCCGGTTGGGAGAAGACCAGTTGATAGGTCGCTTCTCCGCCCTTGTTCTGCACCAGCTTCAGCTTGTAGGGCGCATTGCGGGGCACTTCACTGAAGGCGGCATTGCCGGAGAGAATCTCCAATTTTGCGTCCGGCTCGCTCACAATCGCCGTCCCGCGAAATTCCAGAGCTGCGAATCCTTCCTTCACATTGACCGTTCCAGAAACCTCTGCGTTGGCCACTTCCACGGCACCGGGAACGGCTTCACTGGGAGCCAGATCCAGGGTCAAACGGCCTCCGGTCGCGGTCTGGAAACGCTGCCCGCTCTGCTCTCCTTCCACGGGCAGGAACCCGTTGGCGACCACAACCTTGCCCCGGACCTGAGGAGCGAAGTTGAGCCGGATCTCCGAGCTGAACCCTACGGCATCTCCCGGTGTCAGGTGGGTCAGATCCCGGGTCGCGGGCAATTCCAGATCAGGGGTTTCGATGGCGATCTTGACCGTCAGCTTCTTGGTGTCTTTGGCGACCTGGAGATCCAGAAAGCGTTCGTTAGCCGCCTGCCGTACGGCCCAGGCCTGAAGCCCTTGACCGGTGACATCCCGCACGACACCCGCTCCCATCAGCCCGAAGGTGAGGCGTTCTGGCTCGCCCTGCACCACGTCCACATTCAGGGTCACCGTCTGACGAATCTTATCCCGCTCAACCGTTGCTACGGCAGTGGCACTGCCCTTAAAGAACACGGGGACCTCTTGGGGCCAATTGCCATCGACAATGATGATCCTTTCATCCTGGGTCACCGGCTGCGCCGCAGGTTGGGCAGGCGCCGGTTGCGGCGGGACAGGCTCTTGGGGCGGCTGAGGTTCCTGAGCCTGGAGACCAGCTATCGCCAGCCAACTCCACACCAAGGTGCAGAGGATAACTCCAAGAGAGCCGTGTTTCTTAGGTCCATAGTTAGGGTCTTTCATGGGTAAAGTCGTCGTTTCGCGCTGGTTATCAGAAACTTGGCACCGTTATTCCTGAAGGAAGGCGCGTGCATGGTTCACCATCTCGCGGAATTCCTGAACGCGCTCAGACTCCTGATAGGTGCCAGGAAGCCCCGCCAGAATGCGGGCGATATCCCGCATCTGCACCAGCTCGCCAAGCGGCTCGCCCTTGAGCCGAGAAGCAAAGAGCGCCGCAGCCGAGGCCAAGCGAACCGAGGGCGAAGCCTGATCAATATACGCCGTACTAGGATCATAAGGAATGGGCCAGCGACGCTCCACCATTTCGCCCGAGCTCATATCCTTGAAGCGCACGGAGACAAAGCCAATGTCTCCCTTGCCATCCGGCATAGGCTCCACCTGATAAAGCGCTACGCCGGCTTCCTCCGCGGCTAGTTCGGCGGCATCCACCGTATCATCCCGGAAGTCTTCTTTCTTGAGCAGGTGTTTCTCGAAGCCAAGCAGCTTGTAGTTGCCGACTCGCTCCGGATTGAATTCCACCTGCACCTTCACATTCATGGCGGCAGGCCGAAGGGCTCCGGCAATCTGCTTGGCAAAGCCTTCATCCGCGTCTTCCGGCTTGTTGAGCAGGTAATAGCGGCCATCGCCTTTCCGGGTGAGCGCTTCCAGGATCTCGTCATTGAGTCCCTCAGCGCCGACTCCAGCTGCATCAAAGGCGATGCCATCCCGGCGCATCCGCTCGATCAGGCTGGAGAGCCGTTCCGGGTCCGCATCGCCCAGGTTAGCGGCTCCATCCGTGAGGAGGATGACGCGGTTCTGGGCTTCGGCGATCTTCTGTTCCTTGGCCTTCTCCCAGGCCAAGAGGAGCGCCTGCTCCAGATTGGTGCCGCCCTGGCTGGGGATCGTGGCCACAATCTGGGTGAGTTGCTTGTTCTGCTCTCCGCTGGTTTGTGCCAGTAGACGTGGCGTACGAGCGAACCCGATCAAGGTCACGTGATCCATGGGCTGCAACTGATCCGCCAGGAGCCAGAAGGCGCGTTGCACCGCTTCCTGGCGATCCGGCCGTTCCATGGAACCGGAGTTATCCAGCAGCACGGTGAGACGCAGAGGCGTGCCCTCGTTCCGACCCGCGGCCGCGGTGCGCATGGAGATGCGCAGCAAATTGCGCTGCTGCAGATAGGGATGGACCACCTGTTCCAGATTGCAGGCGACCTTCTCACCCACCCCCGGCGATGGATCGCCGTAATCGAAAGCGTTCACGAATTCTTCCACCCGAATGCGGGATGCGTCCGGCCATTCCTGACGCTTCAGCGAATCCTGCGCCAGCTTGAAGGACACATCGCTGACATTGAGCGAGAAGGTGGAGAAAGGCTCTTCCGCAGCGCTGGTTTGTTCGACACTTGCAGGGACTGGTTTCGTGTCAGGCCGTAGTTCCATGCTCTCATTCGCTGCCTGTAACTGACTCGCCGGCTCCTCCCCACCAAAGGTCGCCGTGGCACCGATATGAAAACGGCCGAGACTTTCGGCGCCGTCTCCAGCGGAGCGATCGGTATCATTCGCGAGCACCTTGCCAGCTACGGTCTCACGATATGCCCCGGAGTTCGGTTCTCCCAGATCTACAGTCCCACCGCTTCCAGCGACGGCACCGTCTCCGTCGGACCACTGCACCACACTCTCTTCAACGCTGCTCTCCTCTTTCCCCCTGCCGAACAATCCCCAGCTGGTGATTCCGTCCCGCATTTTCGCCAGCAATCCTGGCTCAGGCTCCGGGTCTTCAATCACAGGAGCAATCGCGAAGTTATCAGCGTCGCCCTGATTCTGACCTCCCCGGGTCTGCGTTGCAGGTTCTTCAGGCTCGAGCTCGGAGAGGCGCCGCTCCTTTTCTGCCAATGCTGGAAGCTGAGCTTGTTGCTTGGCCAATTCTGGGGCCGGTGCCGAGTCAACGCTCTTGTCCCCCTCCATTCCAGTCTGGGGTGGCGACAGTTCCCACTGCTCTCCAATCTCCCTCATATAGGTCGACCGAGTCTGGTCGTAGGCCGTGTCGTAATACTGCCGACGATTCTCCTCCACTCTCTCCAGTCCTC
>JBHIXE010000211.1:9436-9770 GCA_041984905.1 Verrucomicrobiales bacterium
CGAGCGGCGGAGTTGTTGGGATCTTGATCGAGCGCTTCTTGATAGGCCTTCTCAGCGGAATCGTACTGTCCCAATCGCATGAGGCCTTGGGCCTTCTCGAAGTGATCTGGTGTCCGGTCCGGCCCTGGCGTTGGCGCAGGCTTCGGCTTTGCGGTAGGTGCAGGCTTGGCTTGGCCAAGCAACCAGTCAAAGCCGAAAGTGTCATCGGCAGGAGCGGTCGCTGCGGGTTTGGCAGGCTCCGGAGTGATGGTGGCGAGCAGACTTTCTCTTTCCGTGGAGGACTCTTCCTGAGTCGGCACGAGACTTTCTCCCAGCTCACTGACCTCTTCCATAT
>JBHIXE010000212.1:0-9442 GCA_041984905.1 Verrucomicrobiales bacterium
TTCGCCTTCGCTACCGCCTTTCTTCAGCAGTTCATAACTGTCGACCCGCAATTTGCCCTTATCCTTCTCGGGGCCATGGCAACTGAGGCACTTGGCTTCCAGGGTGGGAGCAATCAGGTCGGCGTAAACATTGAGATCTTCGGCAGCGGAGACCGAACCGGCGGCCAAGGGCAGAGCCATGGCAAGGGGCAAGAGAGTTCGGGAGAGAACGTGAGCTTTCATGGAAGTTTTTAAGAGAGTCTGGAGCGGCAAATGCTAATCACCATAATTTCAATGCAAAATTAGATCTGCCACGATCCCCATTCTTGTCTGTTCGTGGCAGAGCGTCAAATCTTTTACGGGGAAAAGGTCATTTTTGAACTTGAAGAGATTAACTTTCGTAAGTAAACACAGACCAGTCAGTCTAATCAGGATGTGTATGGCCAAGTCGAGCAACGCCCGAGATCGTATCTTAACTACCGCCGGTGAATTGTTTAATGCACGGGGATACTCCTGTGTAGGTATCAACGAAATCATCGAGAAGTCGGAGACGGCCAAGGCGACGTTTTATCATCATTTCAAAACGAAGGAAGCTCTTTGTGAGGCCTGGCTGCAGGAAGTGCACAACCGCTTCGAGATTCGCCGCCGGGAACTCCTGGAAGCGCCCGGTTCAGCCGAGGAAAAGATTGTCGGGTATTTTGAGAAGTTGCACGCTTACCTCAAGCAGACGGATTTCCGGGGCTGTCCCTACTCGAACACGGCCACCGTCTCTGCGGAACATGAGGAATCACTACGGAGGCAGGTCGAGCTCCACAAGTTGGGCATTCGAGACTTTTTTATTGAGCTCGCTCGCGGACTGGCCTCAAGCGGAAGCCGCGCCAAAGAAGTGGGCGAAGAACTTTTTTTGCTCTACTCCGGTTCCACGACAGAGGCGCAGAATCTGAGCGCATTATGGCCGGTAGAAGCGGCGATTCGAATCGCAAAAGAGATCTGCCAACGGGAAAAAGGCTGACAGTCAAATTTTTTTGGTTGCGTTATTAGACAGACTGGTCTGTATTAAAACCAAGAACGCTTCTCATCCGTTCTTTTTGTAAGGACCCTCAACCACAACATCCACATGAACACCACCTCCTCCCACGACCTGAATCCCTCTCTCTGGGATTCCAATCACCGGGATTACTTGCTGCACTATGCCTTGGGTAAGGTGCGCAATCATTCCATCGCCGAAGACCTCGTCCAGGAAACCTTTTTGGCCGCCTGGAAGGCCCGCGACAAGTTCGAAGGACGCGCCAGCGAGCGCACCTGGCTCACCCGAATCCTTCTCAACAAAATTTCAGACTTCTATCGGACGGCGGCTCGCAAGCCAAGCTTACTGACCAGCCAACTCGATACAGAGTCCACCTCTGAAGAGACGCTTGACGCCTTGAATCTGGCCAATGGTGACCAGCGCGCCGATACCAACCCGGATGCTGTCGCCGAACGGGCGGAATTCCTGGAGCTGCTTGAAAGCTGCCTGGAAAACATTCCGGATCAGTCCGCGCAGGCGTTCCGGATGCGGGAGATCCAGGGCTTGTCTACCGAGGATATCGTGAGCAGCCTCAACATCACCCCCAACCATCTGTGGGTATTGATTCACCGGGCCAAGAAAGCCCTGCGTAAGCAGCTGGAAGTGGTTTGGTCCAATAATGAAGGACCCATCTCCGGTGGAGCGGCCGCCCACTAGAGCGGTTTCAGTGGAGGTAGTCGATGAAACGAAGAGAATCTTGGGGACTCCACAAGGCGTGGCGAGGGATCAGAGCGTATTCTGTGATCGATCGATCCCCAACCTCGTCCATCGGCTACAGACACTGAAAAAGCTCCCAAGTCAGACTTCGGGACTGGCCTGGAGAGTCGCGCGGCGTCACCCCAATGAACTTGGGAGGAGAGACGCGACGCCGCGCGGGGGAGGTGAGAGCCCTCCCTCATTTCTTGAGCTTGCTCCCAGTGGGGCCCATCCACTAGGCTGAACGCCTCCATGAGGTGGATCGCGATTCTTCTTCCCCTTTTCCTGGTAGGCCAGTCGTCTTCAAGCGTGGTGGCCGACGAATCCACAGAGGGAAGCAGCGGGGAGCCCTTCGTCAACTCGCTCGGCATGAAGTTCGTTCCGCTCCCGGGAATGAACGTGATGATTTGCTGCTGGGAAACCCGGGTGAAGGACTACGCCGCATTCGCTGCCTCCACGCCGGGACTCGACGAAGAATGGAAGGCTCCAGATTACCTAGGGAATGAACCGGGTCCCGAACACCCGGTTGCATCCGTCACTTGGCTGGAAGCACAGGCTTTTTGCGCCTGGCTCAGTGAGAAGGAGGGAAAAACCTACCGATTGCCATCCGACTACGAGTGGAGCGTCGCGGTGGGTATTGGTCACCTGGAGGATCCGGAAACGGATTGGCGGCAACGTAATCTGAGGGTGAAGAATGTGTATCCCTGGGGTTCGGAGTGGCCGCCTCCTGAGAACGTAGGCAATTTGAGCGGCACTGAGTCGATAGGAGTCGGAATTGTGGAAGGCTACTCAGACGCCTATGTCCTGTCCGCACCCGTAGGCGTTTTCGCGGCTAACGCCTTGGGAATCTATGACTTGGCGGGCAACGTCTCGGAATGGTGTCTGGATGCCGATCAGTATCACCCCAACTACCGGGTTATCCGTGGAGATAGCTGGGATGGGGACTACTATGACGCAGACGTTGCGCTTCAATCCTCCAATCGTTCTGGCGCGGAGAAGGGGAAGCGGTTCGAAGGCCTCGGATTCCGATGTGTCTTGGAGCTTCCTTGAGAACCGCTCTAGTCCCGCATCATCATCTGGATGCCTCCGGAGGTGTCGGACGTTCCCAGGTGGTAGGTGGGGGACCCACCGCCCAGATCCTGATAAGGAAGGGGAGTCGCTTCCCTATGGATGGAGGGCGTCGAGACCTTCTTCGTTGCGGTTGGGGTTTGCCCATTGTGTCCACTGTGAACCAGATCTGCTCTGGCCGGCAGAGGCCCGCCGGAAGTGGCAGCGGGTTGTTCCACGCTTCCAAATGGACAGAGTGAGATGGTGGCGATGATTCCGATAGCGGCGGTGGCCGAAAGCATCCCGGTAAAGCTCAGGCCTGAATGACGATTTCGGTGGATGAAATGGGGACACTTCATGAGGGAGGAGTCTTCGAGTTACCTCGGACGATACCAACAATCGAGGAAGTGTCTATGGTATTTTGAGTAATGCGCTTTAGTTTTGGTAATTTCTCGCAATATTGCGGATTTCCCATCTCAAGCCCCCTGTTCAGAAGCCCTTAGTCGGAACCGGTCTATGGTGCGCTCTCCACAGAGGAGACGGTCTCCGCAGTGGGGAAGCCTTCCGAAAGTGGCAGGGTCACGGTGCCCGTGATGGCCCATTCCGTACCGCGCTGCAGGGTGTTGTAGAAGCCGACGCAGCGCATGGAATAGTCTGCGTGTCCCATGGGCGTGTGGAAAACGCGGCCTTTACCATAGTCGATGGTAAAGATCATGGGCTCGTTTCGATCCGTCTTGTCGCTGTATGCCGTGGCCAGGACCTTCATGTTCTCCGCAGGACCGCGCAGGGAATCATAGAGTTCATCCTTGGCATGGAGCCATTTGGCGGGCATGCCCTTGGTGATCGGGTGGGCATCGTCCAGAACCTCAATCACAAACTCATGTTGTGGACCATGGTTGCCGCCCTTTCCGGGAGAGTCATCCCGGATCAGCTTGCCTTCCTTGAGATACACATAGGGGCCGTGATTCTCGGTCCGGCCTCCCCAACCGCCGAGGCCGATCATCTCGTTGTATTCCGGCCACATGCCGAAGGAGTTGTTGGCAGCGTGGACACACACAAAGGCGCCCCCATTCTTGACATAGTTGATGAAGTTCCCGCGAACTTCAGCCGGCCACATCTCGCCATTGTAATTGCTCAGCACCGCATCATAGGCGGCAAAGTCCGGTCGCCAGGTGTCCCAGGCAGAACTGTCCGCATCCTTCGGAGGGCTCGTCGACACGGTGACCTGGAACTTGCCGCTGCTCTCCAGGGCGTCGACGAGCACGGGCGTGGTCTCCTGCCACTTGTGGTTGTTCTGGCCGTCGATAATGAGGACCGACAGTTTTTCCGTGGCACCCTGGTCCTGGGCTCGGATGGTGAGAATTCCCAGGGTCAAGCCAACGACAAGAAGGCAGGGGAACAGGGAATTACGGAGGAAGTGGAACATCGGGAACATGAGTTTGCTGAGGGTTGAAGAGTGATTCGCAGGACGGCCAAAGCCACACAGACGCTTCGTTATAGAGCAAGGAAGCCGGAAGACCCAAATGAAAAAGGCGGGCCCATGATGACCCGCCTTGATCGGTAAACAAAATTCGCGAGGACCGGGAACGATCAGCCGAAACGGCCGCTGATGTAGTCTTCCGTCTCCTTCTTGTCCGGAGTGGTGAAGAGCTTGGTGGTCTCGTTGTATTCGATCAGTTCACCCAGGTAGAAGAAGGCGGTGCGGTCAGAGACCCGGGTTGCCTGCTGCATGTTGTGAGTGACGATGACGATGGTGAAATCCGTCTTCAGTTGATTGATCAACTCTTCCACCTTAGCCGTGGCAATCGGGTCGAGGGCCGAGCAGGGTTCGTCCATGAGGATGACCTTGGGCTTGACCGCGATGGTGCGGGCGATACAAAGGCGCTGTTGCTGACCTCCGGAGAGCCCCAGAGCGCTGTCCTGCAGGCGATCCTTCACCTCGTCCCAGAGAGCTGCACCGCGGAGACTTTCTTCCACAACCTCATCGATCTTAGCCTTGCTCTTGATGCCTGAGATCCGCAGCCCATAGGCGATATTGTCGTAAATGCTGCGGGGGAAAGGGTTGTACTTCTGGAAGATCATTCCCACCTGTTTCCGCAGCTCGATGACGTCTACATCCTTGTCGTAGATGCTCTTGCCCAGGATCCGAATCTCCCCATTGGTGATGCCAGCTCCGGGAATGAGGTCATTCATCCGGTTGAGACAGCGCAGAAGGGTGGATTTCCCGCAACCGGAGGGCCCGATGTAGGCGGTCACTTCCTTCTCATACATGGGAAAGCTGATGTGCCGAAGCGTGTCCTTCTTGCCGTCGTAGCTGAAATTGACGTCATCGATCTCGATCAGGAGATTCTTGGCGTCCGTGCTCGACGCGGTTGTTGCCGCTGGTGCGGAATCGATTGCGGTGCTCATGGCAATGGAACTTAGTTATAAGGTGAAGGTCAATACGGGAGGATTCAAGCGAGGAAGTCTACCATTTGAGGCTGTTCCGAACGCGAATACGGAGGTAAACGGAAAGGGCCGCCAGCAACATGACGACGATCATGAAGACGAACACGGCCCCATACTGCATGGGCTTGGTGAATTCTGACTGGGGAATCCGGGCAGCGACCGTGTAAATGTGGTATGGCATAGCCTGCACGGACTGGCTGAAGAACGCGGGGATCTGCTGGAAGACATTCCCGTCGAGCCCTTGCCACGGAAGCTTATCCTTGTGGGCGAGTGCGGCCGTAAACATGATGGGGGCGGTTTCCCCGGCCACTCGAGTGATCCCGAGAACGGAAGCGGTCAACATTCCGGGGAATGCATAGGGCAGCACGGCTTTTTGGATGGTTTCCCACTTGGTGGCTCCAAGGGCCAGGGAGGCTTCCCGGAACCCCATCGGCACCGCTTTGAGGGATTCTTCACAGGCGGTAATAATCACCGGCAGGATCATCACGGCCAAGGTAAGGCCACCGGCAATCATGGAAGTGCCGAACCCTTGAAGGCTGAACCAGAAAGATTCACCCAGCTGGATCGAGAAAAGAGAACGCTCAGCGAGTTGCGTCGTGAACACGGGGAACGCCAAGCAGAAGAACCCAAGGCCAAACAGACCAAACACAATGGAGGGCACGCCTGCCAGGTTGAGGATGGCGAGCCGGACCACTTGAATGAACGTGCCCTTGTTGCTGTATTCGTTGATATAAATCGCGGAAGCAATGCCCACTGCGAGGGAAACGACCGTACAGATCACGACCAGCAGCACGGTCCCGATCAGCGGGCCAAAGATGCCGCCCCCAGAGTAGGAGTGCCGGTGTTCGTGGCGCACTACGGCGTCAGGGTTCTCCGCGCGGAAGGCGGTGTACTCCTCGATATCCATCTTGTGGATTTCACCCTGCTCGTCTTCAAAGGAGACCAGCGTCCCAGGTGCTTTGGTGAGAAACTCCGCATCAAAGACGGGCTCGCCCTTCTCAAAAAGCCCGGGGAAGAGAACGGGAAAACCGTTCCCCACGATGTTTGCAAAAATGAGGACAAAGCAGATCAGGGTGAAGTAGGTGAAGAACATCACCACGATCTTCTTGATCAGATCGCTTTTGACCTGTGCGAAGTCTTTAGTACCGAACGGGTTGGAAGTGCTTGGAGAATCGGAGTCGGCCATGGTCGTAGAGTCGTTGCGATTTTTGGCAGGCGGTGGGGAAGCGTTGATCAGCCCTTATGAAGGCGACGGATGATTTGTTGTGCGGCCACGTTGATGACGAGGGAGATGGCAAAAAGGATCATGCCGATCATGAAGAGCGCGGCCCAGTGTTCGGAGCCCTCGTCCACCTCGCCGAGTTCCTGGGCAATGATCCCCGTCATCGTGTGCGTGGGTTGGGTGATCACCCCAATGCCCTGGCTGAAGTCCGGCATGGCAATCTTGTTACCGGCCACGAGAAGCACCACCATGGTCTCGCCAATGATCCGTCCGAATCCCAGCAGGATGGCGGCCACAATTCCGGAAATGGCAGAGGGAAGCACAATGCCGAGAACCGTCTGCATCTTGCTGGCTCCCACGGCAAGGGACGCCTGGGTGTGAGCTTCGGGCACGTTGTTCAGCGCATCTTCGCAGAGAGTGAACACGGTCGGCACGGCCATGAAGGCCAGAAGCAAGCCCGCGTTCAACATGTTCAGACGCTCCGACATGGGGAACCCAGGGATCCAGGCGAGCCAATCCACCTGGCTGACATCCCGGAGCAAGGTGCCCAGGACGGCGATCCCGAAGAAGCCCAGCACCACTGAGGGAATCGCTTCAATGAACTCGATCCCCGGTTTCACGTAGTCTTTCTCATGCTTGCTGGCCAGCTGATTGACATAGATGGCGGCTCCCAGCGAGAAGGGAATGGCCACCACGATGGCGATGATGGCGATGATCAATGAGCCGGTGAAGAGGGGCAGCACACCGTAGAAGTCATGCCAGGAACTGTTCGTCACCCAATCGCGTCCAGTGAAGAATTGCCCGACGGAGCGCAGGTAGGAGTAGGGCTTGTCATGATCCCATTTCTCGACCTTCTTGCGATTCTTCTCGAGAGCGCTGATCAGCTTTTTGTTCTCTCTCTTGGCTTCCCTGAGATAGCTTGTAGCCAGCGGTGTCGCGGCCTTGTCGGGCACGCGCTCGATGATCTCCTTGACGTTGGCAATGAGACGAGTCGCAATCTCGGTGTGTTGCTCTTTGACCGCATAGTAAGGTTTGGTCAGCTCATCATAGGCCGGAGGGCTATCATCAATGGCGGCGGCTTTGTCGCGGAATTCCTTAGCCTTCTCGGGATCGGTCGCGCTTTCCGCGTCCTGAAGGAGGAACTGCTTGCGAAAGGGAGCGGTCTTGTAAGCGGTGGCCAGGGCTCCAATCTCCATGGCGAGATCTCGCATCTCGGATTGGAGACTTTTCAGGTCGGCTCCGGCGGCGTTGAACTCATTGGCCAGTTCCTTGAGGTCATTAAACTTCTTTAGTGCATCGACGCGCTTCTCGCTCTGGGCCTGGCGAAGGTTCGCGATGTATTCCGGGTCTTCGTCTTGGCCGGGCTGAATGGTGAGCACCAGTTCCTTCAACTTGTTGAACTGGTCACGGGAAACCTTGGTTTCATACGCAAGATCTCCACGTCTGGTGCGGGCGAGAATCTTCTCGGAACGTTCGCGAAGCTCTTCCCGGTGTTGGGCAATTTCCGTATCGATGTGCTTCGCTTCCTCAGAGCCGTCCTCCGCCTCTTTCCGGCGCTCCAGGGCAGCTTCCAGGTGGCGGTATTCTTTGTCCGCTTTTTGGGCGAGGAGCAGCTTGAGCCCCTGGAAAGCTTTCAGCTGTTCTGCTTCATCTTCGATGATGGAGTTGACGTCCGTGTAGTAGGCACGGTTCAAGGCGCTGTAGACGTTGGTATGAGCGTCCTTCTCCTTGTTCATGTAATCGACATACTCCTTGCCGGTGTGCCGGTAGATCTCCAGGCCATGATGGTGCTCCGGGAGGAAGAGCCAGGCTTCCCGAGCCAGGAAGAAGACGATCAGAATCAGCACCACAATGGCCAGACTGGCGTGGGCGCCAAAGATGCCGCGGATGAGTTGCTGAGTATCGATCAGCCCGAAAAGCTTGAAGCGGCGGCTTTTGAAGATGTTTTCAACGGAATCGCTCATAGTGCTGCGTAGCTTGCGTGGTCGCCGTTCTGGTTATAGCAGGGATTGAGATCGAGGCAAACGATAGGCCGAAAGCGCGCGTGACGATTTCGCAACAAGTTGCGCAGAAAAGCAAACGAGGCCGGAGAGTGAACTCCCCGGCCCCTGAGTATGAAGTATTTAGATGGAGTTCAGCCGCTTATTTCTTAGCGATGAAACCAACGGCTTCCACGATCTTGGCAGCTTCTTCAGAAGTGGTTGCCCAATCCAGGAACTTCTTGGCTGCTTCGCTGATTTCACCGTCGATGTAGTAGTAGTAGAGGTTACGAGACAGCGGGTAGCTATCGGCAAACTCAGGATCAGCAGCAACGCCGTCCACCTTCAGCGTCTTCACGCCGTCAGCAGAAGCGTAAGCCAGGCCGACATAACCGATGCCATTGGCGTTCTTGCCGACTTCCTGAGCGATTTGCTCGTTACCAGCCATCTTCTGGGTGTCAGAACCGTAGTCCCGCTTGTTCATGGCCAGCTCTTGGAAAGTCTTGTAGGTGCCGGAAGAGGTGTTCCGAGTGTAAGCAGAAATGGCACCACCAGCGCCACCCACTTCACTCCAGTCGGTGGTGTCACCGGTGAAGATGGCTTCCACTTGAGCCTTTTCCAGACCTTCGAGGGAGTTGTTAGCATTGGCGATCACGGCGATCATGTCGATGCCGCCGACCAGTTCCACGATCTTCTTACCTTCAGCAGCGAACTTCTGCTTTTCTTCATCCTTGATGTCACGGCTGGACATGCCGATTTCAGCAGTGCCGGCCAACAGGGTGGTGAAAGCAGTGGAAGAACCTTCCGCAGCGATCTCGAAGTCAACGTCGTTACCAGCAGCCTTGTAAGCTTCGGCCAGTTGAGGAACCATCTTGGCGCCAAGGGTGTCAGATCCCTTAATGACGATGGTGTCAGCGTTTGCGAAACCAGCCAGGAAAGCGGCTGCCATTGCGAACAGTACAGATTTTTTCATTCTACTTGTCTGATTGGGTTATGTTTTTCGAG
>JBHIXE010000212.1:9452-9769 GCA_041984905.1 Verrucomicrobiales bacterium
GCGGGAAAGGGAATATCCGCAAAAGGCCTTGCGTGAAATTTCCGTAACCGTGTTAGGCCCAATATTCGGGTTTTGAGCCTCCCAGACTTTCAGAAACAAAGACGCCCGAGGTGTTCCCCCGGGCGTCCCTGAATTCTGTTTTGGCTTGGGTCAAAGGACCCCAAATGGCTCAGCTGCCGAAGAGCTTCTTCATGAGACCCTTCTTGGTCGGAGCGATGAAGCCCACTTTCTCGATGATGGCGTGAGCAGCCGGATCGCCGATAGACCACTCGATGAACTTCTTGGCTTCACCGGTAGGAGCACCTGCGGTGTAGTAG
>JBHIXE010000213.1:0-9725 GCA_041984905.1 Verrucomicrobiales bacterium
ATCTGGCGGCCAAAAATCTTGGTGCGCACCACGATGTAGGCGATCGCCACTCCCATCAGGAGATTCAGAATGGTCGCCAGCCCGGCGTATTGCAGGCTGTTGCCGATCGAAGGCACCGTGATGGAGTGTCCCAGTGCCTGCTCGAAATGGGCCAGCGAGAATGAGTTCGGAAGCACGCTTTCATACCAGTCTCCAGAAACCGCGACCAAGAGCACGCCCAGGTGCGGAACCGTCCCCAGAAAGATCACCAGGATGAAGAAGCCCGTGCAAATCCGTCCATGCCATTTGCGCAGGATGATATGTCGCCCGACGGTGGCCCGGTTGGCAGTAGCGACGGTGGTGCGCCCTACCGCGACCTTTCCGATGAGAAACACGAGCGTAGTGATGGCCATCACCACCACAACCAGGGCATAAGGGAATGGATTGTTGGAACTGAGATCCTTGATCCCATCGAAAATCTGGACGGAAGTGATGCGGGAGAAATCAAAGATCAACGGCACCCCCAACTCGGTGAATGCCCAGATGAAGGAAAGCGTACAGCCGGCAAACAGGCCGGGCATCGTCAAGGGCAGCGTGATTTGCATGAACCGCATGATGCGGGAGCTGCCCAGATTATCCGCGGCTTCTTCCAGTGCCGGATCCAGCGCCGCGAGGGATGCGGTCACGTTCAGAAAAATGATGGGATAAAGGTGCAACGCGTTCATCGCGATCATCCCTCCGAATCGCCATTTGCCCAGCCAGTCCACCGGGTTGTCCAGATTCACAATTCCGAACCAGGAAAGGAACACATTGAGCGATCCCGTTTGGCCAAGGATCTGTTTGACCCCTATCGCGCCAACAAATGGCGGCAGGATCAGGGGAATGAGAAGCAGCGATAGCAGGATCGGTTTAAAGGGAAAGTCGTACCGATCCGACAGCACCGCGAGCGGAAGTGCAATCAGGACGGCTCCAACCGTGCTGAAGACGCCTACCACCAGTGCGTTGGTCAGGCCTTCCAGGTAATTGCGGTCCTCCAGGATGTCCGTGATATAGCCGAGCGTGAACGAACCATCGACGAAGACGGCGGTTCCCAACGTCGAGAGAATGGGAACCAGGAAGAAGAACAGAAAGAACAGCTGCATCAGCACGAACGCGATGACCACGGGCATGTTCAGTTGTCGCAGGCGCTGATACATCTCGATTGTCTATTCTCCCAGGCGGGCTTTGGTCGCCGCCAAAATGTAGTTCTTCCGAAAGTTTTCTCGCAGATCGCGACGGCGCTTTTGCACCGTTAGAGGATCGCCTTCCAGGATGTTCTGGCTCAGTTCCCCGGTCACGTTGGTGTAGCCCAGATAGGACACGTCAAAGAAGATCTCCTTGGCACGAGGCGGGAAATTTGCCTGGATCAAGGCTTCCCAAGCCAACTTGAGCTCTTCGTGCGTTTCCAGGCACATCACCTGGATGAGAAACTGGATGACCTGAAACTGATCACCCGTCCACTCCGGGTGATACATAAAGGCTTCCGCCTTGTCGTAGGGCCGGGCATCGGGATCACTGGAGTGAACCAGTTCGGCAGGATCATAAGCATCCTTGCGGATCGGCATCCGGCGGAGCGCCTGCTCTTTGGGACCGAAGGGCGCATCCTTCTTGTAGTGCCAAAGCCGCTGCCCTGCCGGCGATAGCACAAACTCCATGAAGTCCAGAGCCAACTCCTTGTGCGGCGCTCCGCGGAACATGGCAAAGGGATCCGCTCCAATGGAAGTGCCGCCCTTCGGAATCACGAACTTGAGCCGCGAGGTTCCATCGGGCCGCATGAGCTGCTGATTCAGAGTCCGGCCATAGAAGTCGATGCACATCCCCGCGGCGGCATTCCCCTGGGCCACATCGTGAGGAATCTTGGGCGAGTAATCGGTGAAGTAGCGAGCGTTCCCGGCAATGCGCTGGATGAGGTTGAGAGCATTGGTCCACCCCTCATCGAGGGCTTTCTTGTAGGCCTGCTCCGGGTCGACTTCCTCCTCGTAGTTCACGGCGTCCACCGTGAGCGCCAGCTGTTCCTGGATCAGCATCTCGAAGGCCTTGGTGGCAGAACCGCTCTTGGTAGGGTCCGCCAGGGCAATGGTCCCGGCGAGGAGTGGATCGCCCAGATCTTCCCATTGTGTAGGCGGTTTCATGTCGAGCCGCTCAATCCAGTCCTGGTTATAGCAGATGCCAAAACTGGAGAGGCAACTGCCCACCCAGAGATGGTTGGGATCATAGAGCAGTTCCCCACTCGCTTTCATGGGAATCACATCTTCCTCAAACCACTCGGGATGCTTCTCAAAGATGCCGCTCTTGACGAGGTGCCCCTGGGCGCCGTGACGCTCGAAGGGATAGGTGCCGCCCCCAAACATCAAGTCCACGCCAATGCCCACTTCTGAGTTCAAAAACTCCCGTCGAGCCGCCTCTACCTGGGTGTCATCGTGGGGTGAGTCATCCGGCTGCTCCTTACTCACGGCGACGAGCCCCGGAGTCCCCGGCGCCCGCCAGTCCTTCTTGAGTTCCCGCCGCCAATGATGCTCGAAGGCCGCCTCAAAGGAGGAATCGACGAACCGGGAAATATCACTGGTGCCGCCAATGGCTCGCCAATCAATCCGCACCTTCTTGTTGTTCTTGGCCAGCATGTGCTCCGCGAAAGCCCGGGAGAATTCGTGCCGGATCGTCTCATTGTGAGGCGTCAGGATGACCAGGGTTTCGTCCGCATGCCGGGTCAGTCCAGGCTCCCGCGGACGGAGCGCAAAAGGAGCCGCCAGCACGGTGCCAATCAGAGAAAACACCGCCACCCAGCGAACCCAGGTCCGCGCCAGATTCATTGCCACGATCTGCTTGAGCTTGTCCTTCATCTAGCGCTGCAGAATGATGACGTCTTCTGGACGAGCTTCCGCAAAGTAGACATTCTCCGAGGGCCCTTCCAGCTGCTTGGGATTGATTTCACTGATCTTCAGCGGCGTACTGAGATCCTCGATGGCCAACTCATACTGAACGACTTCTCCCAGGTAGATCTGGTTGACGATCCGGCCCTTCACAAAGTTCTGGCGGGGCGGATACTTGGTGATCTCAAAGCATTCCGGACGCACTGAGATGGTGATCCGGTCACTGTATTTCGGCTTCCACCGCTTCTGACTGACGCGCCCTACAAAGGTCCCCACCTTGGTCTCCACCGCCCAGTAACCAGCCTGTTTCATGGGCTCAAGCAGACGCCCGGGAATGAAGTTGGTCTCGCCAATGAAACTGGCCACGGAACGAGTCACCGGCATGCGGTAGATTTCCTGAGGCGTGCCCACTTGCGTCAGGTCGCCATTCTCGAGAATCGCCATCCGGTCCGCGATGCTCAGCGCTTCCTTCTGATCGTGAGTGACATAAATCGTCGTCAATCCGGCCTCCTTACAGATACGCCGAATCTCTCCCCGCATTTCCTGACGGAGCTGAGAATCCAGATTGGAAAGCGGTTCGTCGAGAAGCAGGCAGCGAGGTTCCACGACCAGGGCACGAGCCAGGGCCACCCGTTGCTGTTGCCCACCCGAGAGCTGGTGAATCTTGCGAGAGGCGTATTCCTCCATCTTCACGGTGCGCAGGGCCTTCTTGACCCGTTCTTCCACAATGCCTCGCGGCAACCGTTTCTGCTGAACGCCAAAGGCCACGTTCTGTCCTACATTCATGTGGGGCCAGAGTGCGTAACTTTGAAAGACCATCGCCGACTGCCGCTTGTGAGGGGGCCGGGTCGTCACATCGTTCTCGTCGAAGTACAAGTGCCCAAAGTCCGGTGCGTAGAATCCGGCAATGGTGCGCAGCAAAGTGGTCTTGCCGCAGCCGCTCGGCCCCAGAAGGAAAAAGAGCTCCCCTTGCTCGACACGGAGATTGAGGTCATCCAGGGCGATGACATCGCCAAACCGCTTCGTGACATTTTTCAGTGTGATGGAGACCATTCCTCTATGCGGTGTTGCCCTCGTGGCGCGTCCATCTTACAGGGAAACGAACCAAAGGAAAGGCAAGCCGATTTTGCAGTGATTTTTGGTGAGAAATGCTGGGCTTGATTCAGCTGGTCTCCTGCGTGTGGTCATCCTGAAAAATTGAACTGACTTCCTGGTGAACTTAGTTTCTGTGGTTATTATAAACGGCGAATTTCCGGCTCTTGTATCCTAGGACTGCGCGCATCCAGGGAACATTCACCGAACCTGCTGAAGCTGCGCTCATTCCACCAGCGGCTGCCCTTGCCTGGACCTTAAATTGGCCGACAGTGGTTTTACCTCATGAGCGCAGACGACTCCGCAGATTCGGAACATAGCCCAGATTTTGACGATTCTCAGGACGATTTCACCTTCGACGATTACGATGGCGAAGAAGAGTTCCTTTCGCAAACTGTTGGATTTGACGATCTTTCTTTTCACATGGAGCAGCCGGGCGATCAACTATCGCCGAAGGAACGGGAATCCGTGGTGCGGCACTTGGAACGAATCCCGCAGATTTCACCCAAGGAATTGGAGCAGCGCCTGCTCAGTCATGGGTATCGCGGCCAGGCCCTGGCAAGGCGGGCGGGATCCGTCCTGGCCTACCGCCATCTGCAACGGCTGCGCCGGGAGTTCATCGATGACGATCCGATGGCCAAACGTCTCTCCAATCGGGAGAACTATCTGTTCCTGGGAGCCACCGGAACCGGGAAGACCTTCCTGGTAGAGATCCTCTTCCGGGAAATTCTGGGCGTGCCGACGATCATTGCGGATATGACCCGTTTTTCCGAAGCGGGCTATGTCGGGGATGATGTGCAGATGCTCCTCTCCCAGCTCTATGAAGTCGCCGGCCAGGATCGTGGTTGGGCCTCTTGTGGCGTGGTCTGCCTGGATGAGTTTGACAAGCTGGCGGCGAGCCGTTCTTCGGCAAGGTTCGCGGGCGAAGGCACCACCAAGGACGTGAGCGGTTTTGGGGTGCAGCGAGGTCTTCTGACGCTTCTTTCTGGATCCACGTCCCCTTTTCCGACGGATTTCGGCTACAGTAGTCACGGTGCCCGGATCGCCATGCCGCTTTCCAACATCATGTTCATTGCCTGCGGAGCGTTCAGCGGACTCAAGGAAACGGCGGATCTGAGTAGCCGAAACGTCCGCATTGGCTTTGAGGGCAAGCCCAAGACCGAATCGAACGACTCCCTGGTTTCCCGCATTGGCCTGGAGTTGCTGGAAAACACGCGCGCCTTCTCAGACTATGGCATCCTGCCGGAACTGACCGGCCGCTTCTCGCGCCTCGTTCCCTTCAATCCCCTGGAACCGGACGTCCTCAAGACCATCCTGGAAGACAATGTGGTAGCGTCTTACCGGCACGAGTTCAGCCGGGAAGGTGTCGAACTCATCATTACCGATGCGGCTGTGAACCACATTATCGACGCTGCCCTGCGCCGGGAGACCGGAGCACGGGGATTGCGAGCCTCTCTGGTTCCTCACCTGGAAGAGGCAGCCTACGAAACCTTTGGCGAGGGAAATGCCGCCAAAGCGATCCTGGATGTCCAGAATGGGGAGATTGGTTTGAAGATCGAGATGAGCCGGTAAATTTTTCTGGCGAAACCCCACTTTCCAACTACCATTGCCAGCGCAATGCAGTTCCAGACGCGAATTAGCATTATTATCTGAAAGAAATCGGCGACTCCACCCCGAGCCTCGTGAGTGCCGATTTTTGAGTTGCCTGTGTCCAGGCCTCAAGATCGCTTTGACAATCCCGACTCCATGCGGATCTCGCCTCCACTCAAAACCCAATGAGCGACAAACCTGTTAAAATCTACGATACAACCCTGCGCGATGGCACTCAGGGTACCGGAATCGCCTTCTCGTCCATGGACAAGATCCGGATTGCCGAGAAGCTGGACGAGTTCGGCGTGGATTACGTGGAGGGCGGCTGGCCGGGATCCAATCCCAAGGACGTCTCGTTTTTTGAAGAAGCCGCCAAGCTGGAGTGGAAACACACCAAGATCGCAGCCTTTGGCAGCACGCGCCGGGCAGACAAGAAGGTGACCGAAGACGCCCAGGTGAAGCTGTTGTTGGATGCCAGGACACCCGTCATCACCTTCTTCGGCAAGAGCTGGGAACTCCATGTCACCGAGGTTCTGCGGACCACTCCCGAGGAAAACCGCAAGATGATCTACGATACCACCGCTTACCTGAAGGATCAGGGCAAAGAGGTGATCTATGATGCGGAACACTTCTTTGACGGATTTAAGGACAACGAAGAACACGCCATCAAGACTTTGGAAGCCGCCAAGGAAGGTGGCGCGGACATCGTGGTGCTCTGCGATACCAACGGCGGAACCATGCCCCACGAAGTGGCGGAGATCACGGAACGGATCCGCAAGCATCTCGGTATCCCGGTGGGCATCCACACTCACGATGACGCCGGTTTTGGGGTGGCCAACGCCATCGCAGCCATCCGTTCCGGAGCGGTTCAAGTGCAAGGCACCATGAATGGCTACGGGGAACGCGTGGGGAACTGCAATCTCACCACGGTGATCCCCAACCTCCAGCTCAAGATGAATATGGTCGTGGTGCCGGACCTGACCAAGCTCCACGAAGTCAGCCATTTCGTGGATGACCTGGCCAACGTGAAGCACAATGAACGGGCGCCCTTTGTGGGCTCAGCCGCCTTCGCACATAAAGGCGGTATGCACGTGAACGCGGTGCAGAAGCTGGCTCGCACCTATGAGCATGTGGAGCCGGAACAGGTGGGCAACCACCAGAACATCCTCGTCTCCGAACTCAGCGGGCAGGCCAATGTGCTGCTCAAGGCCAAAGAACTTGGGATTCCCCTGAAGAAAGGCGATCCCGTGGTGCCGGCCGTGGTCAAGAAGCTCAAGGACATGGAGAAGGAGGGCTACGAGTTTGAGGCTGCCGAAGCTTCCTTTGCGGTTTTGGTCCGCAAGGAGATGGAGAAGAAAGAGCTCTTTCACCTCAAGGAATACCGCTGCAACTTCCGCCGGATCCGGCCTTCCGAAGACCGGGAAGCCATGGAGACCTGTGAAGCGACCGTAAAGGTGATCGTCAACGGCGAGACCCAGTACACCGTGGCTGAAGGTGATGGACCCGTGAATGCCCTGGATGGCGCTCTGCGGAAAGCCCTGTCGGCCGAGTATCCGGAGATCCGTAATGTGCGGTTAACCGACTTCCGGGTGCGGATTTTCGACGGTGAACTCGGTACGGCGGCGAAAACCCGGGTCCTCATTGACAGCACCGATGGCGAGCATCAGTGGAGCACCGTTGGCGTTTCCCACAATATCATCCGGGCCAGTTGGCTGGCGCTGGTGAGCAGCCTCGAGTATTACCTGCTCTACTTCGGGAACAAGCGATAAGGGCGATTCAGGCGACCTGCTTCCATTCCTCATCTGGAGATGAGGCGAGGACAAAGCGACCGATGCACTCGCGACGCAACCGGCTCACTTCCCGTCCCCGGGAGATGGAGAGTGGAATCGTCGCCAGGATCTCCTGTTCCAGGAGGTGGTCATCCAGAGCTGCATTGAGTTCCAGGCTGCGGAAGAGCGCGGCCACCACCACCTGCTCGATCTCTGCCCCGCTGAATCCTTCGGTCATATCGACCAGCTTGCCGATATCCAGAAGGTCGGGGTTCTGCTTGCGCCTGCTGAGATGAATCTTCCAGATCTGGAGCCGGTCTCGTTCCGATGGCAGATCCACAAAGAACACTTCGTCAAAGCGTCCCTTGCGCATCAGTTCCGGCGGGATGGCGTCCACATTGTTGGCCGTCGCCGCCACGAAGACTCCCTGGTGGCTCTCCTGGAGCCAGGTCAGCATGGATCCCAGAATGCGCTGGCTGGTCGCGCCATCGGTATTCTCCATCGTCGAGCACGAGAAGGCTTTCTCCAGTTCATCGATCCAGAGCACGCAGGGAGCCAGAGCTTCCGCGATCTCGACAGCCCGGTGAAAGTTCTTTTCAGACTCTCCCAGGTATTTGTCGTAGAGCTTTCCGGCATCGAGCTTCAGCAACGGATATCCCCATTCCTGAGCGATCACCTTGGCGGCCAGTGATTTGCCACAACCCTGCACCCCGAGCAGCAGAACACCTTTAGGAGGATCCAGGTTGAGAGCTTGGGCGCGCTCTCCAAAGCCAGTCTGAGCGCGTTCCAACCAACTCCGCAACCGGTTGAATCCGCCCAGCTCAAAGGAGGCCTCATCCGAGGGATAATATTCCAGCAGTCCTCCATCCCGAATCGCTGCGGCTTTGCATTTCTGAAGGTCCGCAATGTCAGAGGCGTCCAACCGGCCATCATCGACGACGGCGCGAATGATGCTTTGGCGGGCCTGATTGCGGGTCATCCCACGGAGGGCCTGGACCAGATCCCGCTTCTGAGAGGCGATCGAAACTACAAAGGCATTCCGTTGCCGGATGGCGCGCAGAGTGCTCTCAAGGATTGTCTCCAATTCGGAGACATTGGGCAGGTCCACCGTATACGCCACGGCGTCATGCCGAATCTCCCGAGGCAAGTTCAGGCGTGCCCCCATCAGAACCAGGCAGGATTGAGAGTGCCGGAACTTCGCACAGAGGTCCCGCATCATGCGCTGCACGGCCAGATTCTCCAAATGAGGGCCCACGTCCTTCATGAGAAAGACGCCCTCTACCTCCAGATGCTCGATGTGCCGCAACGCCCCTACAAGGTCCGTGCCTTCCGGACAAATCGATGAAGGATTCTCCTCTCCCATACGACACAGCCCCCTGGAAACAGACCATTCGAAGGCAGGCATCGCCAGTTCCTGAGCTGCGTCAGACAGGAGCCGGATTCCCTGGTCTTCTTCGAGTGTCTCGATGAGAACCACAGGATGATGGGAGTGAATAAGGGTTTTGAGATCGTGCAGCCCCATGACGGAAAAAGATGACGCATTATAATTACCATAATTTAAAGCTCTCGTCACGCTTTTTGCTTTGGATTCTTAACTCTCAACTTTTCCGCATCTCCTGGGACCTTCCCTTGTCCGGAACAAAAAAAGGCCCGCCCCCAACCGGAGAGGTCGGAGGCGGGCGTCCGTGCTATTCTCAGCTTGGACCTAAATCTTCAGGAGAGATCAGGAGTCGGCAGAGTCGGTCTTGGGCTTCTTGCCAGCAGGCTTTTCACCCTTTCCTTTACCCTTACCTTTCGCCATAGAAGCGACGAGCTCTTCCTTGTTAAGAAGGGAGTCACCGTCCTTGTCGCCAGTTTCGATCATCTTGGCGGCACGAGCAGCGTGATCGGGAGTCTTGCCTTCGGGAGCATCGGGACGCTTAGGAGCGGCTTCGAAAACGGCGGTGAGTTCTGCAGCGCTCAGCTTGCCGTCGGCGTCTTTGTCGCCCTTCTTGATCATCATATCAGCCCGCTTGGACGGATCCGGCTTGCCCTTGGGCTTATCACCAGCAGCGTCGTCAGCAGCCGTCAGAGAACCCACTGCCAGAGCGGCCAGGGCAACAGATGCAACAAGGATTTTTTTCATCAGTATTTTTGGAGTCAATTTGGTAGTTTTGATAAATGGCCCAACTCGGACCTGATATCCAAACCCCTGCTGAAATCGCGAGTTGCAGAAAATTCATCGCGCCGCAAAAAATCTTCCGCAAAGCCCGATGAGGACAGATCCTGAATGGATTGGCACGGAGGCCGCTGTGATTTCTTCTTGCGCAGAGGGCACATCCCGTGTCCTTTCCCGGCCTAGCAATCATTCCACGTTTTGATTACCGCTGACTACCACTCGATCCGC
>JBHIXE010000214.1:0-9717 GCA_041984905.1 Verrucomicrobiales bacterium
GGTGAAGTTCCCTTTTCCATCATTGATGAGCAGTTGGCTGGTCGCTGGCAGGGGATACTGACCCGGAACCACCCTTCCGCCCACAAAGAGATCCAGATCTTCATCCCGGTCGAAATCCGCGGCACAAACCACGCTGCCACTGTGATAAGCCTTGGGTAAGGCTCCAGGCTCCGCAGGGGTAAAGTTCCCGGCGCCATCATTCAGCAAGAGCCGATCCTGCAAGACGGTCGCACCCGGTTCACACTCGACGCTGCCGTTCACCACGTAGAGGTCGGCGTCCCCGTCCCCATCCGCTTCAAAGAACAGCACTCCCAACTGTTCTTCATCGGTGTGCTGCGTGAAGGGTTCCTTCATGCGAAGCCCAAATACGGGTCGCCCCTTGCGATCCTTACCCCGGCTGATCAGCAGGTATCCCGGAGAGGTCTTGGGTCCTCCCAGGTAGACATCCAGCGCCCCATCGCCATCGACATCTCCCCAGGCCTGTCCCGGACCCAGTTGCGAGTGCTGATGCGGGAGCAGGGGCTGATTGGCGAAATCGTTGTAGGGATCTTCGCTAATCGCAATCTTCAGCAGTGCACCCGTCGCCTTGAACCAGGGTTTCGGTTTGGGCTCTTTCTTATCTGTTTCATCGCCCGAAGACTCCTCGGTAATGCGGTGCCATTGATTCCCCGCAAGATCCTCAGCGATCTGGTGGGCGCCGCTGGGCCATTTCACCACAAGTCGCTGAACCTTGTCCTCCTGACCCAGGCCGAAGTGGACCGCCGGCTCATCGGATTCCAGGTATCCATTGAAGGGAAGCAGGGTGCTGACGAGTTTACGACCGGACGCCAACTCGGCGGTCACCTTGGCACCCACGCCAAAGCGGTTGCTCTCCTTGCCTTCCAGCTCCACCACGAGGTGGTTGGCTCCTTCTTCCCGGCTCTGGTTGCGGTAGATGCTGGGCGAATCCTTCAGATTCATCACGACCATGTCCAAGTCCCCATCCCGGTCCAGGTCGGATAGCGTCGCGCCATAGCTCATCCCTTCCAGCCCGAGGCCCCAGTCAGAGGCGGGGTCGAACTTGAGATCGCCTGCATTGCGGAAGGCCAGATTCTTCTCCCGTAGCTCCGGAATATCCTCAAAGAAATCCCAGTAGTTTTTGCCCACCCGCATGTCCGGCGTCACGACCTTGAGGTCCGAGTTGTTGAAGTCCCGGGAGTGACCGTTGGGGAAGAACAGATCCACGGCTCCATCCCCGTCAAAGTCCGCGCTTTTGACCGTCCAGGTCCAGTCGGTGCGAGCCAGTCCGGACATGAAAGCCGCTTCCAGGAATTTGCCCGTCCCGGTGTTCACGAAAAACGTGTTCACCATGTTCTGGATGGGGGCGCCTCGCTCCCGCATAAGTTGGATCTGGTTGCCCATCTCCCCCATGGTCACCTTCTGCCGGTAGTGGCTCGTCGGCAGCATATCCGCCACGACCAGGTCGGAAAGGCCATCCTGGTTCAGGTCCGTTGCCGCGCATCCCATGCTGTACCAGGTTGTATGCTGCAGTACCTGCGCCGCCACATCTTCAAACTTCCCGTTTCCGAGATTGCGATAGAGCTCATCCTTGTCAGAGAAATCATTGGCCACATAAAGGTCCAGCCAACCGTCCTCGTCGTAGTCCCACCAGGCCACCGCATTGGTATGGCTGGGGATCGCGGGAATCCCGGCTTCCCCGGTCACTTCGACAAACCGGTCCCCCTCATTGCGCAGGAGGCGATTGGGCCGGCCGATTTCATCGTAGAGGGGTTCGCCGGTGGTCTCGTCGAAGGAGCTGAACCCGAAGAACTTGTCCCAGGGAGGAAGGACCTTCCAACTATCGCCCTGCTTTTCCATGGGAACCCCCTCTTCCGGGCGACCCCCATCGCGATAGTAGGCGTTCATACCAAGGAACAGGTCCATGTCCCCGTCCCGGTCATAGTCGGCAAAGGTCGGCACGAGGCTGGCATCCACCACATTGACTCCCCAGGCCACGGACCGTTCCTGGAAGCGGATCTTCCCGGGTGATGACTCATTGATGTAGAGCTGATTCGGCGCATCGTAGCGGGTCACGTAGATGTCCAGATCCCGGTCGTTATCCACATCGATCATTGCGGCGCCAGTCGACCAGGATACCGCATTGGCCACCCCCGCCAGGGCGGTGACATCCTCAAACTTGAACTCGTCGACCTGTCGATAGAGCCGGTTCGGGACCGGTCCACAGGCAAAGAACAGATCCGGCCGGCCATCGCCATCGACGTCGCCGGAAGCGACACTCCCGCAAGCCATGGCGGAATAATAGAGGCGATCATCCGGATGATTGATATCGATCGGCACCTTCAGGGTGATCCCCGTCTCTTCGGGGGTCAGCAGCTGAAACAACGGGGCCTTGGCGCCGGCACCGGAGCCATCCGGTTTCTCCGTCTCGGCGCCATGGGTTGCCGCCAACCCCAGCGCGAGCACCGCCAGAAGATGAGAGAATCGCCCATTCATACGGCCATGGTGGTGAGAGATCGGAAAGATTTCAACCCCCGATTGCCCGAAGAAGGAACGGCCTTGCATCGCATGTAGCTCAGACTCACAGTATTGCCATGATTCGGATTGGTATCGTTGGCTGTGGTCGCATCCTCGCGGCGCATTTACGTGGCTACCGCCTTCTGCGCGAGGCCGGTGTGGACGACTTCAAGATTACCGCACTGTGTTCCCGCAAAGCGATGGATGCCTGGAGCTACGTGAAGCGAGATGGCGATCACCCGCAGCGGCCCGCCGTCAGCGATATCCCGGGAGATCCCCTCGCGGTGGGAGACGAATACCTCTCCGATTTTCAGGACGTGAGTGATGTGAAGGTCTACAACGACTTTGGAGAGATGATCACCTCCGGCCCAATCGATGCGGTCAACGACTTCTCCACCCATGGGCTCCACCATATCGTCGGAATGCTCTCGATCGAGAACGGCAAACACCTTCTGTCCCAAAAGCCTCTCGCCGTGACCATGGCCGCGGGCCGGAAGATGGTGGACGCCGCCCGCAAGAAGAACGTGACCTTCGGGGTCTTCGAGAACGCCCGGCAAGCCCTTTACGTGCGGCATTGGCAATGGCTCTTCCAATCAGGTCTCCTGGGGACGCCTCAGATGGGGCTCATGGGGAACATCGGCACCTGGTGGGCGCCGAACCTCGTGGTGGCCCAGACGCCTTGGCGACATGACAAGCTTCAAGGGGGCGGAATCAGCCTCGACCTGGGTGTCCATCAGTTCGATATCATCCGCTCCGTCATGGGTGAAGTCCGGACGGTTTCGGCCCGAACTTCGGTCGTGGAGCCCACCCGCTACATCCTCAACGAAGCCGGCAAAGTCGTCAGCGAGACCAAGTGCAATGCGGATGATACCTTCTTCGCGAGCTTCGAGACAGAGAAAGGCGGCACCGGCACCCTCTTCGGAAGCTGGGCAGGTGCGGGGACCAACACCGTCCTCGGCGAAAGTCCCACGTTCTATGGATCCAAAGGCCGGGTTTCCGGAAACACCCTTCACCTTGCCGGGATCGAAGGCAGTCAGGCCCTCGATCACCTCTACGAGAGCAAGGCCACCGACGACCAGAAGCGACGCAACCAGCCCTTTGGCCTCACTGATGACTTCGCCATTGCTCAGCAGGACTGGCTGGAAGCGATCCGCCACGGACGTCAGCCGGAGACCAGCGGTCACGAGGGCCTTGTGGACCTGGCCTGCGCCTACGCAATTGTCGAATCCGCCCTGATCGGCCGGGAAGTCAGCGTCGAAGACGTGCTTGAAGGCCGTGTCCGGGAATACCAGAAACCGCTCGACGCGAAGTTCGAGATCGAGTGACGAATCCTTATTCGGGGCTCACGACTACCCAACGGGCCTGGTAGGGTTTCAGGACACAGGATCTACCTGGCGCGGTCTTGACATTGACCGCGTTCAGGATATCCCGGCAGTCCCCTTCCTGACCCAGTTTGGGATGAAGAAGTGCCAGGTTCACCTTCTGCTCTTTGTTCGTCAGGTTGAAGACGCAGGCGATCTGTTCCTCGCCCCTCGGTGAAGTGCGCAAAAAGCCGAATAGCGAAGTCCCCAGATCGATCACGGTCATGGGACCGTCCGGATGAAAGGCGGGATGATTCTGGCGACGACGCAGCATCTGGCTGTAGCGCTCGAAGATGATGGCCTGCTTAGAGTGGTGATCGTTCAGATTCGCCTGGAGGGTTTCCAGGTCCCATTTTCGCCGGTTGATGGTCCGGTTGTGCTTAGTCTGAGCCACACCCTCCAGGTAGTTGGGCGTGCCCAACATACTGTGGATGTAGACCGCCGGCATGCCTCGCATCGCCAGCATCACGGCCTGGGAACACAGGAAGCGGGAGATGCTGGCCTGCTCGTTCCCTGGTAGACTCATGGCGTCCACATAGGTGATGTTCAGTTCGTAGGGGCGCTGGGATCCATCCGGCATGGCTCTCATCCCTACCAGTCCGCCCCGCTCTTTCATCTGCTCCACGATCCAATCCAGTTCCTGGTCGGCAAGGATGCCCTGCAAGGGCCGGACCCCGATGCCATCATGAGAGGCTGTGAAATTGAAGAAGGTCTGCCCCGGCGGAAGATTCGGCAGGGATCTGGCCCAATTCGTCAGGTGCGTGGTGTCTCCCCGAAGAACAGCATGCAGCAGGAGAGGCGGCAGGCTGAAATTGTAGACCATGTGCGCCTCATCCCCATCGCCAAAGTAGCTGATGTTCTCCGCGTGAGGCACGTTCGTTTCCGTGAGCAGGATTACATTCGGGGCGACGATTCGCAGGACGTCCCGGAACAGTTTCACGACCTCGTGAGTCTGCGGCAGGTGCAGGCAGTTGGTCCCGATCTCCTTCCAGAGGAACGCGATTGCATCCAAGCGGATGATGCGGACCCCTTTGTAGACATAGAAGAAGAGGATATCCAGGAACTCGAAGAGAACGTCCGGATTTGAGAAGTTCAGGTCAATCTGGTCGCTGCTGAAGGTGCACCAGACATGGCTCTCGCCGTTCCGGGTGGCGGTCCGGGAAAGCAAGGGGGTGGACCTGGGCCGCACCACTTCACTCAGATCCGTGGCAGGATCCACGACGTGAAAGAAATTCCGGCCTGGTTCCACACCGGTCACGAAGTCCTTGAACCACCTGCTCTGGCGGGAGCAGTGATTCACCACCAGGTCATACATCACGGAAAATTCCGTGCGCAACATCCCCACATCGGACCAATCGCCATAGCGCAAGTCCACCTCCCGGTAGTCAATCACACTAAACCCGTCATCCGAGCTCCAGGGAAAGAAGGGCAGGATGTGCACCACACGAATGGACCCTTTCATCCGTTCACAGAGGAACCGTCGCAAGGTCACCAGTGGCACTTCCCCTTCTTCCAGGATGGAATCCGCATAGGTGATAAGAACCGTGTCATTCTCATCCCAGGGAGCGGACTCTTCCAGCTGATGGATGCCCACTCCATAGCGGCCCATCATCGCGTAGAACCGCTCCATCAATGCCGGAACATCCACTTCTTCCCCATAAAGCCGCCGCAGGCGATATTCGATGCGGCGAACCTCGTCCTTATCGAGGTGAGTACGTATCATATTGTCAGCCCTCGATCGATTTCTTGGGAGTCCAGCCAGTCAATCCGGCGATGAGGGTTCGAAGGTTTCGTCTCAAGACGGTGTAGCTAAAGTAGGCCCGGGCGACCTGGTAGTTGTGTTCGACCATTTCC
The DNA here is from genome assembly GCA_041984905.1 of Verrucomicrobiales bacterium. Taxonomy (GTDB): domain Bacteria; phylum Verrucomicrobiota; class Verrucomicrobiia; order Verrucomicrobiales; family DEV007; genus JBHIXE01. Next base: position 5,730 of record JBHIXE010000214.1, read on the forward strand.
TGCCGGTAATCGTCGTCTTCCAAAATCCGCCGGACATGCTCCACCACCGAGCGCGTGATGAATCCGTCCATGACGGCGAAGCGAAATTTCTTGGGCTCGATATCTTCGACAAAGATGCTGTAGCGGTTCACGAGGAGCGGCTTCTCGAAGTAAATGGCCTCCAGGAGGGCGTTTCCGAAGCCCTCATAGATACTCGGGTAGGTGACCATGTCCGCGTGGGCATACAAGTCCCAGAGCGTGTATAACTTACGTCCATTGTTATCCCGTTGTCGGACTTCACTCACGCGATCCCCCACACAGCGCAAGTCCACGCCTTCTTCCCGAGCCAGTTCCTCAAGCAGGTGCTGGTATTCGTAGCCCTCATCCCCCGCGTCGTGGGAAATCACCAGCTTGCAACGGTCGTTCTGGAGCATGCTGATGAGCTTGATGGCGTGCTCGATCCCCTTCCGCGGCACGATCCGCGTGGGTTGCAGGATGAAGATGTCATCTTTGGACAACCCGAGTTCCGCCCGGAGGTCCTTGGTGTAGGCATCCGTCTGGGGCGGCGGATTATCAAAGTCGAAGACGTTGGGAATCAGGGTCGCGCCGATCCCCTTCCGCAGCGAAAGCTGATTCTGGGCGGAGGCATTGATGACCGTATGCGCCATGTGAGGCAGGCGGGGCGGGAAAGCGGAGTCCAGATAATCATTCACCGCTGAGATCGAGAACCGGGTCCGTTCCCAATAGAAGTCATGGTGATGGGCCAGGGCCGGCATGCCGGTCTCTGCGAGGAACTCGGTCACGGCCACTCCCAGAGGCACGTGCATCGGGATGGTGATGCAGTTCTCCGGCACCAGCACATCGATCGCAAAATCCCGCACGAACCGGTAGAGCGTCGACTTCAGATAGTCCGCCATAACCCGAATCCGGCTCGAGACCAAGGGGTCACGTTGGGTCCGGGACCAGATGCGTTCATTGATCCAGATGTTCTCTGGATGGCGAAAGTGCGCCTCGGGAATACAACGGGACATTTCCGGACTTCGGTCGCTCAAACCTGAGTACCAATGCGTGACGTGACGGTCCTTCCAAAGGACCTCTGCCCATTTTGCGCTCTCCAGTGAAACCCCGTCACTTCCAGCGAATCGAGTTGAAACAAAACCAAAGTTCGGCATGCTGCTGCGTCAGTTGAAGCCAGTCTCAGGCCAACCCTCATCGGTTACGAAAGAAAAAAACACAACATCAAATCTAACGGGTATCCCATTCCGGATGTATCCTTGGTTCTAAATGGAACTTCCTCCTTTTGTTCCCTCAATCCTCAAATCCGCGACCGGCTACCGGGATCGGCTGGGAGATTTGCGGGATATTGTCCTGGCCAATGCGGTGATGTGTGGCGAAATCCCCTCACCGACCTTTCACGAAGAGCGACTTGCTCAATTTCTGACAGACCGCTTCACTGAGAGTGGCTTGGAGAGCTCCATGGATGAGATGGGCAATGTCTCCGGCATTTTGCCCGGGAGCATTGGGGAACGCAATGTCCTGGTCGCGGCTCACATCGACACCATCTGGGACCGGAGCGTCGATCACACCGTCACGGCGACCGGGGAATCCATGAAGGCGCCCGGCCTGGCAGACAACAGCCTCGGCGCGGGGGTCATCGCCAGTCTTCCCTTTTTGCTGGAGCGCCTTGATATCCAGCTGCGTTCCAACCTCATCCTCCTTGGCACGACCCGCAGTCTGGGAGAAGGAAATCTGGAAGGGATCCGCTTCTTCCTGGACAACACCAAGGTGCCCGTCCACGGAGGGCTTTGCATAGAGGGCGCTCAGCTCGGCCGCCTGAGTTATTCCTGCCAGGGCATGGTCCGCGCGGAGGTCTCGATCAAGGTGCCCGAGCACTCCACCAGCAAATCCTGGAGTTCATCCGACGCCATTATCGCCCTCACTCAAGTCGTCGACCGAATGCTTTCGATCGAGCGGCCGGAACGCCCCAAGACGGTGATCCTGCTGGGATCCATCAATGCGGGCAGCGGATACAATGTGCCGCCCAAATCCGCACGGCTGCGCTTTGAGGTGCGAAGTGAGGATGCAGACATTGTTTCCAAGATCCTCACTCAAATCGAAGAGATCCTGGAGGAAGTCACAGCGCTCGGCGAAGCGAAAGCCACGCTCTCCGTGATTGCTCGAAGGGATCCCGGTGACCTGGGCTTCAGCCATCCCCTGGTTCGTTCCGCAAGGGCCGTGATGGAAGCCCTGGACCTCAAACCGGAGATTGTCCCCAGCACCAGCGAACTCTCTGCGCTCCTGGCGAAAGACATTCCCAGCCTTACTTTGGGACTGACAACCGCAGACCACACTCACACCGTCGAGGAGACCGTTCACATTGATCCCCTCTACAGCGGTATGGCCCAACTGGTCTGCGTATTGCAAATCATTGACCAACTGATTGCCAATGAGCAGCACGATTGAAACCTGGCTTGAGACCAACACCTTTCACCACGGCGAATTCTGGGATCTGCGCAAGCTCGTCGAAGAAAAGGAGAAGAAGGGGCTCAAGATCAGCCTCTGTATCCCGACTCTGAACGAAGAGCAGACCATCGGGAAGGAGATCATCATCTTCCGCAGTGAGCTCATGTCTCGCTATCCCCTGATCGATGAGATCGCCGTGATCGATTCCGGTTCCGAGGACAAGACGCGGGAGATCGCCGCCGATTACGGAGCAGACGTCTATCTTTCTGCGGACATCCTCCCCAGTCAGGGCTTCAAACGCGGCAAAGGCGAGAACCTCTGGAAGGCGATCTACCAGTTGGAAGGGGACATCATCTGCTATGTGGACGCGGATATTAAGAACATCCGGGCCCGCTTCGCCACCGGACTCGTAGCGCCGCTCATCGCAAGAGATGAGGTGAAGTATGTGAAGGCCTTCTACGACCGGCCCATCGCTTTCTCCCAGGAGATCCGCCCTTCCGGTGGGGGCCGCGTTACCGAGATCCTGGTCCGCCCCCTTTTCTCCCTGTTTTTCCCGGAACTGACCGCCCTGGTCCAGCCTCTCTCCGGAGAATACGCGGTCCGTCGTGAAGTCCTGGAACAAATCCCCTTCCCGATTGGTTACGGGGTGGAGACCTCTCACATCCTGGATGTCTACATGAAGTGGGGACTCTCCGCCTTTGCTCAGACCGACCTGGACCGCCGGGTCCACCGCAACCAATCCACCCGGGCGCTTGGGAAGATGGCTTTCGGCATCCTGCAGAGTTTCCTGACTCGAATGGAGAGCTACGACCTGATTGAGCGACTTCCGGAACTCCAAACGGTATTCCGGCAGTTCCAGGCGGAGGGAAATCGCTATGAGCAGGTGCTGATCCCCATCCTTGAAGAGGAGCGCCCGCCCATGAACACCATCCCCGAGTATCTCGAGAAATTTGGCTCCACTTGAAGGTCGCGATCGTCCACTACCATTTGCGGAAAGGTGGCGTCACGCGAGTCATCGAGAACGTGATTTCCAGCCTGCCGGAACCGGAGGTGGAATTCTGCGTACTTACCGGGGAAGCCTATGAGGGTGATGCGATCCCCAATGTCGAGGTGGTCACGGGCCTCGGTTACGTGAATTCCGGCGAAGCCGAGGACGCGCGGCTGCTTGCGGCGGAAATGTTTGCCAAGGCCAAAAAGCAGCTCGGCGGCCCTCCGGACGTTTGGCACATCCACAATCACAGCCTGGGAAAGAACGTCTGCTTGCCGGAAGCGATCCACGAACTGCTCATGGACGGCGCCCGGGTCCTGCTGCAGATCCATGACTTTGCCGAAGATGGGCGTCCTGGGAATTATGCCCGCCAGCGTGCCTACTACACTTCCACCAGGGACTACCAGCGTCACCTCTACCCTCGAGGATCCCAAATCCATTATGCGACCCTGAACTCTCGCGATGCCGGACATCTGCGTTCTGCGGGCGTCTACGAGGCTCTGCTTCATCTGCTCCCCAATTCGGTGGAACCCTTGCCCTCTGAACGGCCGAAGCGGG
>JBHIXE010000215.1:0-9430 GCA_041984905.1 Verrucomicrobiales bacterium
GGCTTGACGAGTTCCTTCTTGAGCCAGGCGAGACCGTTCAGGTTGTCTTGCAGAGCTTGCTTTGTATCGAGTTCGTTCTGGTGATCCAGGATCCCGATGGGGCCGTCATAGCCGCTCTCGACGACCACCTTGAGCATCTCCAGTTCATGCTTGCCTTGGGCCAAGGGGAGGATCTTCGGCTCGGCGTTCGGGTTCATCCCATTGAGGTTGAGGCAATGCAGGTAAGGCTGCATCAGGGCAAGTGCCTCCGCCCAGTCGTCAATATGTTCGTGTCCGTGATGCCAGTTGTAGATGATGCCGACGTGATCGTATCCCAGGGCTCTCAGACCCTGACACACAGCCACCAGGTTCTCGGGTTCGCCGCCCCAGCCACCATGATTGTAGAGCCCGAACTTGCATCCCAGTTCCCTGGTCTTCTTGGCAATGGGCGTCGTCAACTCAATGGCCTTGGCGACGCGTTCCTCCTGAGTGTCGCCGTTGGGGCTGACTGCCGTCTTCCATACCTGTGGGTGGAGATCGTACTTGGAAAATAGAGCAAAGGCGTCGGGATGCTCGTTCCAGAAGGCGAAGAACTCGATGCCTTCTTTCTGATAGGCCTGGATTTCCTGTTCGAAAGTGGGGATGTGCTCCTTCCGCCAATCGTAGGCGCTTCGGGTTAGTCCCAGCTCCTTCAGCATGGCGGCGCGTTCGTCCGGGCCGCGCTTGCTGGCATCAAAGGGGACAATGCACCAGGCAACGAGGTTTTCCTGATCCAGGTTGGCGGGCAGGGACGACTCGGTCTGGGCAGAGGCTGCGACCAGGGTGATGAGAAGTAGAGTAAGGACTCTTGTCAAGGGGGGCATGGGTATAGGTCTATCTAACCGTTCACGGTTACGGAAGTCAGTTCTCTCTTCGCCAGCATCCCGGCTTTCAGGACACCGCTTTGCATGACCGCGAGAAGGTTCCGGCGATCTTCCAGGATGGAGATGTCCGCGATGACATCGCCATCTACCACCAGCACGTCGCCCAACTTACCTGGTTCCAGAGTGCCGAACTCGTCGCCGCGTCCCATGATCTCCGCCCCGGTCTTGGTGGCGCAGGTAATGGTCTCCAGCGGAGTGAACCCCACATGCCTGGTGAACCAGGTGAGCTCCTTGGCGTAATCTCCGTGCGGGTTCCAGCCAAACCCATAGTCGCCGCCCATCCCGATCCGGCCACCCGCTCTAAGGATGCGCAAGGCGCTTTCACCACCACCATCCAGGGTTTCCTGGTGACCGTCGATGACTCGCTGGGAGAGACCGAACTCCGGTCCGCGATCCACACTGGCTTTCTCAAAGTAGAGCGCTGGCACTACGGGTACGTCCCGCTCCAGGAGCATGTCCATGGCTTCGTCATCCATGAAGGTGCCGTGTTCCAGGGTATCGTAGCCGGCCTTCAGGGCGTTCTTGATGCCCTCGGTGGCCCGGCAATGCCCTGTGACTTTCATCCCGTGATTGTGCGCCGTCTGCACCACTGCGTGCATCTCTTCAAAGGTCATGCAGAGCGTGTGGTGATCGTTCACATCTGGAGCGGCGGCGTCACCCGTGGGGTAGGTCTTCACCCATTCCACGCCGTCCTTCACCAGGGCTCGGACAGCACGGCGCGCATCATCCTGTCCATTGATGATGAAGACGAGGCCTTCCATGCCGATCTTCCGGAACTCCGGGTTCCAATCCATCAGCCCGCCCGCGGAGCAGATCTCCCGTCCGGATGGCGAGAGTCGAGGTCCCGGGATCAGGTCGTTCTCGATCGCGGTGCGCAGCCAGACATCCACATTGAAGAGACAGCCACCCGAGCGTGCCGCTGTGTAGCCGCACTCCAGCGCCAGGCGGCAATTCACGGAGGCGAGCATGGACACGTATTCCACGGGATATTTGATATCCAGATCCTCCAGGGTGCGGATGTTGAAGTAGGTGGCGTGAAAGTGAGCTTCCACCAGGCCGGGCATGATGGTTCCGCCCTGAGCATCAATATGATCTGCGCTGGAAGGAATCTCAGGAGCACCCTGGTGTGGACCGCAGTAGGTGATCTTGCCGTCCTTAATGACCACACACCCATTGGGGATGGGGGCTGCCCCAGTTCCATCGATGACCTGACCATTGGAAATGAAGAGGGTTCCGCTAGAGGTTTTCACGATCCCAAACTAGCAGGATAAGTCACGGGCGGTCTTGAACCTCAGCCGCAGAAATTTGAACAAAAGCGGCGTGATACGCTTAGTCTTGTCTCAGATGGCGTTGTCGCCAAGCACTCGGCGAAAGGCCCGTTAACTTCCTGAATTCACGCGAAAGGTGGGCCTGGTCGGCAAAGCCACACTCGATTGCAATCTCCGAAATGGGATTCGTGGTTTGAAGCAAAGCGGCAGAGGCACGCGCCAAGCGCAAGCGCTTGAGAAATTGCATCGGAGACGTGTGGAGATGACGGCGGAATTTTCGCTCGAAGGCGCTGACCGACATCCCAGTTCGCTTTGCCAGGTCCGCATTGGTCCACGTGGCGGACGGGTCATCCTGGAGGACCGCCAAAGCGGGAGCCAACTCCGGCACCGGAAAGTCTGGCGCCTGTAGTCCTGGTAGAGGTTGGGTAATCCCGGCAGTCGCGGCAATTTGACCTGATTGATCGCGAACCGGAAGCTTGGTCGTGCGAAACCAACGGGCCGTTTTGCCGACCCCTCCCACCAATTCAAGCCGGTGGATGACATGCTCACCCTGAAGGACGCGATTGTCATCCTCGCAGAAGGTCTCGGCAAGCCAGGGTGGGGAAAGATCGAAGTCACTCAGGCCAACGATCTCTTCCGGACTGGACCGGGAATAGTTGAGTTGGAAGGCCCGGTTCACCTTCAGGTAGCGTCCGTGGCGATCCTTGATCCAGAACTGCACTTCATCCAGGAAATTGAAGAGGGGTTCAATCTCGGCGTGCCGTAAACTGGCGAGCACCTCATCAGGTGGAGAAGAGGACATCAGGGAAAAGCGCTGAATCGTCTCATTCTGCTAGGCAAACCTGAATCCCTCAATACCAGAAAGTGGTAAGTCACTTATCACTTGGCGATAAGTTAGTTCCCGGAATGGGGATACTTGGGAGAGTTGGTGATTTTTTATTACGCTCATTATAAGCGAGTTAAAGATTGTGAAAAGCAGGTTGGCACGGTGGGTGCTTTTTAATAGGGCAGACAGCGAACAACCGCTGAGAATTTTAACAACCAACCACGAAAGACAATGAAAGACCCAATCATCAGCTACCGAGGAGCGAAAGCACACCTTTCCGAACTTCAACCCCGCGTTGATCAGCTCCAACAGCAGCAAGGCGCTCGCCTGGTACGGTATCGCGGCGTTACTGCTCAAACGGTAATCAATCAACCTCATGAAAAGACCGTCCGCACCGTCACCTACCGTGGTGCTACCGGTCAGGTTGAAGTCTAACCTGTTCTCATCACGATCAGGTTCTCATTGACCTGAATCTCAGAGCTCAAAAGGGCGACGCGCATCACGTCGCCCTTTTTGAGTTTCAACAACGCTCCCTTAGTTCGCCGCGACTGGCACGAAGCGAATCAAACGAAGGTCGAGAAGGGCGCGATTCAGGTCGCCCCTCGATTTCAGCACGACCTTATTATCCGCACTCGCGAGGTCTGTTTCGCCCAGCGTCAGCGTTTCAAAATTCTCCCAGCTTCCCGTGCTGGGAACGATGCCCGTCAGCGCAGGTTCTCCGTTGATGATCAACTGCCAACTGTTCCCGGCTGACTTGGGGTCCACGGAGTATTCCCACTCCACCCGATAGCGTCCGGGGCGATCCAAGATTGCGGTCCATTCCGCTCGATCCTCCGGCGAGTTCCACCAGCCCAACGCGTCGTAGTCCTCCATATAGGCCAGTTTGTTGCCGGAGATGCGGCACTTGGATGCACGCAGTTCGATCACTCCTTTGGCATTCGGCCGCACTCTCGCGGACAAAACCGGCTGAAGGTCTGATCCTCCTCCCAGCTCGCCCAGATAGGCGATCAGGTACGCCAACTGCTGATGACTGAGGGCTGCCTCGAGACCTTCCGGCATGAGAGAGAGCCCTGTCGACGTCATCGATACGAGGTCCGTCCGCAAGAGCGTGAGACCGCTCCCGTCTGCTCGCCGCAAGTTGATGCTTGTCGCGTTTTCGTCGGCAATCAGCCCGAAGTGTTGACCTCCATCCCTGGTGGTGAGGCTGTAGCTGAGATATTTGTCTTCCACTGCTCGATTGGGATCGAGAATCGCCACCAGCATCGCTTCCGGCGAGGTGTCCTTGAGGGCGGCGAGGTCCGGCCCGATGGGATTGCCCACGCCTTCGGCCTGGTGACAGGCAGCGCAGACCATGGCGAAGGTGGTTTTTCCCTCGGCGGTATTCCCCTTGAGTTCCAACGCTGGAGCATGAGCTGTTAAGACCTGATTACGACTCGAACTGCTTGCTGCACTGAAGAGTTCCAGGCTGCGGGCGCGGACGGTCTCGTCCTTGGACCCGGTCAGTCTCTGACGAGTCGTCAGATCGACTTGAGATGGTGGAATCTCTCTCGCCTCCATGACTTGGAGAAAGTCTTCAATCCATGCCTGGCGGGTGAGAAACAGGTTCAGCGCTTTGTTGCGGGCCGAAGGCATTAAGGAGGGCCATTGGACAGTTAGCGCTTGGACCGTGTCTGCATCCCCAGCTTTTCGAAGGGCTTCAAAGACGGAATCCTGAAGCGCCGGAGAAGCTTGAGGGGAGAGTAGCTTCGTGAGTCGTTCCAGGTCGGTGTCAGAATCAAATGCGGCACGACATCCAATGAGACGAAGCGCAGCGAGGCGTTCAGTGGCTGGCGTCTCTCCTTGGTCGATTCGCGCTCTGGCCGTGGTGATGATTGTTTTGAGCGCCTCGCGATCAGACTCGTTGGGAGCGATTTGCTCGAGGGAAGCGCCACCATCGAGCAGGCCGGTCAGCATGGCGATGTCTCTGGCCGGGATGTTGGAATGACGGGCGCTATCGACCAATGCTCTGGTGGCCATCTGGAGGGAGGCGCCTTTCCATTCGGAGGCCAGAACCGCCAGGGTATGGAGGAGCTCCGGAGAGGTTCCTGATTGTTGGAGGGCCTCCAATACCTGCGGCAGATTGCTGGGGCTGAGGGAACTGAGCGCCGTGGCCGTGATATAGGGATCTTCCGCATATTCCCTGAGAATGTCCGAAAGACGAAGGGCGGCTTTGTTGTCTGCTACTTCGCCTAAGGCGCCAGCCAGTTCCAGTGCGACTCCCGCATCCTCAAGGGAGACCTTCATCAGTTGTTCCCAGGAATCCTTCTGGCTGCTCTCGGCAGCAATCCGCACTGCTTGGCGAACCACTGCCGGATGAGAGTCCTGGAGCGCAGCGCTGAGCCACTCAGGATCCGCAGCGTCCAAGCCTTCCAGGATGCAAATGGCGTGGAGTCTTGCAGTGGGTTCCGCCCCTTCAAGTGCCATTCGGCGAAGTGAGGGGATCACATCTCTGGCTTCTCTCCAGAGCAACATCTGATGAACCAGATCTCGAACCGTTCCGTTGGGGCTGGTCAGTTGGGCAACCAACTCCGCGTTGCTGAGCTTCTCAAGATCAGGCATTGCTCGGGGCGTTTGATGTTCCGGATAGATCCGGTAGATGCGTCCTCGGTCACTGCCCGCCCGGATCTCCAACCTCTGTTGCCAATCCAGCGGAATCCATTCCGGATGCTCGATCACGAACCGGTACATGTCCGCCACCCACAGGGCTCCATCTGGACCCGTTCTTATGGAAACGGGCCGCGACCAGTTATCCGTTGAGGCGAAGAACTCGCTCTCCTGTTCGGACTCGGCCCGCTGAGAGATGAAGGTTGCGCCCTTGGGAGAAAGAACCTGGCGATAGACCAGGTTGTGAACTGGCTCGCAGATGAAGGCATTCCCATGGAACTCAGCCCCTAGCCATTCGTCCCGATAGATCGTGGGCCCGCAAGCCGAGGTAATGCGATTCGCTTTATTGAGGTCGTTGAAGCGGTCGAGTGTTTTGCTGGCCGGATAGATCCTTGCCGCCCCAGGTTCAACCGGAACATCCACATAGGCGGTGGGCGCCGCCACGGACGGATTCCGTTTCAGCCAATGATAGCGCAGGGGATAGTGCCAGAGGGGATTGCTGTTGTTGCAACCGAACCAGTTGCCCCAGTCATCGCGATACCGGCCGCACTGAGTGCGTCCCGTCAGCTTTTCGAGTTCTTTGGTAGTGGGGTTCAGGCGCAGGTCATGGCCGCGAATATCCACCTCCTCCCGGGACTCCATCGGTCGAATCAGCCCGCCTCCATCGCCATTGGCGACATGAAGCCAATTGTCCAGTCCCCAGGCCAGGCCATTGACCCGATGCTGTTGATTGGATTGGGCGAATCCCCTGTACCAGACTTCTCGTTGATCGGCCCGGCCGTCTCCATCCGTGTCCGCCGCAAAGAAGATCTCGGGAGCAGCGGTGACCAGGACTCCATGTTGCCACACCTTGACGCCCGTCGGGTAGGAGAGGCCCTCCAGGAAGATGGTCGCTTTATCATACGCGCCGTCTCCGTCGGTATCCGTCAGGACTTTGATCCGTCCACCTGGGGCGTTGAGGGGATCATCAGGCCGATTCCAGGTCAAGCCGTTCGGATAATCCCGCATTTCGACCACCCAAAGCCGTCCGTCCGGGCCCCAATCGAAAGCGACCGGGTCCATGATGAGCGGTTCGGCGGCGACCAGTTCAACCTTCAGGCCTGGGGCGACCTTCATCGAGGCCAGGCCCTCTTGCGGAGACAAGGGCGGGGGTACTTCAGCGTAGGAGAACCCCCCGAACAGATGCCAGAGAACCGCTGTGGAAAGAAGAGCGCCAGATAGTTTCATGAGCTGTAGCAGTTGAGGTCATCCTGAAGGGAACCCCTACCAACTACAACTCTTTAGGCCACGGTGGGCGCTGTCGATTCCGCCAGCCAGTCCAGAGCTTCCTGCTCCGAAAGGAAGATGTTAAGATTCAACTGGACCCGATCCCGAGTGAGTTCTTGGTATTGGCGGCCAGATCCATAGGAAACGCCCGGGCGCATCACAATGGCGGCCTTGCCATTCCCAATTCGCGCATCTTCTTGCTCATGGTTTCGTGCCGCGGCATCAATGGAGGCAAAGGACGCTTCCTCGAATCTCAAATTGCGATGATCGAACAATGTATTCGTTCCGGGACGCCAGGATGAGTTGCTCAGAAGTTCCTCGACCAACTCCCGACATCCCCGGCTCGAAAAAGTGCCCTGGGTCGTGATGCGAACAAAATGGGCGCCCGGCTGAAACTCAATCTTCCATTCCATATCAGGTAATTGCCTATAGGCGCTCATGAATTTACTTAAGAATCTGTAATATTCAATTACGGATTAGTAACACCTGACGGATTCCTCTTTCCTGAACTTTTTGTGTCCAGTTTTCCTCAGAATTGACTTCAAAGGGAGGAGAGCGCACAGAATAGTCGCTCCTTGATTACCCACCCCTGGTGATACACATGACCCCGATGCATCGTAAATCCCCCCTCATCCTGAGTCTTTTCCTCCTGGCCGCGAGCCTCATTCACAGTTTCGCAGCCGAACCCGTCGTCTTTGTGGAAGCCGAGGCCTTTGCCGAGCGGGGTGGCTGGAAAGTGGACACCCAGTTCATTCCCATCATGGGCTCGCCCTTTCTTTTGGCGCATGGCCTGGGCACTCCGGTGGAGGACGCCAAGACGACGGTGAGTTTTCCGGAGACTGGCACCTACAAAGTCTGGGTTCGGACGCGGGACTGGGTGGCGCCCTGGGATGCCGAAGGAGCACCAGGAAAGTTTGAGCTGCTGGTGAACGGAAAGAAGGTGGAAGGGGAAGATGTCCTCGGAACTGTTGGCGCGGAGTGGCATTGGCAGAGCGCTGGCAGCGTGGAGGTCGGCGAGAAGGAAGCCGAAGTCGTGCTCAAGGATCTCACAGGTTTTGACGGCCGCTGTGATTGTATCGTCTTCACCAAGGACGAGGACCTTCAGCTTCCAGATGACAAAGCCGGAATGATTGCCTTTCGCCGGGAACACCTGGGATTGCCGGATGAAGCTCCGCTGGTGGGAGAGTACGATCTGGTGATCATTGGAGGTGGGTACGCGGGAACGGCAGCCGCCATTTCCGCGGCACGTCAATCCCTGACCGTGGCCTTGATTCAGGATCGTCCTGTCCTGGGCGGCAATGGCAGTAGCGAGGTGCGGGTGTGGGCCAAGGGGAAGACCCGGATCAACGCCTACCCGCACGTGGGCGAGATCGTGGAGGAGTTTTCAGACAATGCCAGCAACAGCCCGGGCGCGGCAGATGAATTCGTGGATGACTTGAAAGAGGAGAAGGTTCGCGCGGAAGAGAACATCGACCTCTTTCTCAACCACCATGCCTTCGAGGTGGTGATGGCGGAGGATGGGGAGAACCTGCATTCCGTCACTGCGCTGGACACCATGAGCGGCGAGGAGAAGCGCTTCATCGGTCGCTTCTTCCTGGACAGCACCGGACATGGTACCATTGGCGAACTGGCTGGCGCCGAGTTCTCCATGCTGCTGGATGGCCACCTCGGCATGAGCAACATGTGGTATACGGAAGATACCGGACAGCCTCAGTCCTGGCAGGAAACGCCTTGGGCGCTGCCGCTGGAATCTGAAGACTTCCCGGAATTGCGGGCCGCGACCTGGGACGGCAAACCCTACATGAAGGGGGAATGGTTCTGGGAATCCGGGTTCAGCAAGCACCCGATCGATGATCTTGAGCAAATTCGGGACTGGAACCTGCGGGCCGTGTTTGGAGCATTCTCCGCTCTCAAGCGAGAACAGCCGGAGAAGTTTCAGACTCACTCGCTCGCCTGGGTCGCCTACATTGGTGGCAACCGGGAATCCCGTCTCCTGCAGGGGGATGTGGTGCTGACGGAAGAAGACGTCATCTCCGGCAAGCAGTTTGAGGACGGCCTGGTCGCTTCCAGCTGGAGCCTGGATCTTCACTATCCCAAGGAGGAATTCATGAAGAAGTTCCCCGACAATCCCTTCATCTCGAGGGCGGTACACGGGAAGTTCGATGGGATGCGGAAGGATGGCTATCTGGTTCCTTACCGTTGCCTCTACAGCAAGAACATCGGCAACCTCTTCATGGCGGGCCGGAACATCAGCGTGTCCCACGAAGCGCTGGGCACCATCCGCGTGATGCGGACCTGCGGCATGATGGGAGAAGTGGTGGGGAAGGCGGCTTACCTGGCCAAGCGCCATGACACGGATCCACGCGGTGTCTACGAAAGTCACCTGGACGCACTTAAGGACCTCTGCCGTCAACCGGGCTGGGCTCGTCGCGATTCCCTGACAGCAGACCTCTATGTGCCACCGGGTGGCCCGGTCTTCTTGCCAGCGCACATTGAGTATGTCGATCCTGCAACGCTCGATGGGA
>JBHIXE010000215.1:9440-9694 GCA_041984905.1 Verrucomicrobiales bacterium
ATGGGATTGTGATCGATGACACGGAAGCCAAGCTCAAGGGCAGTTGGAAGTCTGGTGAGGGTCTCCAGTCCTACGTTGGGGATCACTACATCTACCACAGTGTGGCAGGGGATGCCGAAGCTCGTTTCGAGTTCTTTGTTCCGAAGGCCGGCAACTACGAAGTGCGATTCGCCTATCAGAACCATGAGAACCGGGCCAAGAATGCGCCGGTATCCGTGGTGCACGCAGGTGGAACCGACAAGATCATCCTGAAC
>JBHIXE010000216.1:0-9652 GCA_041984905.1 Verrucomicrobiales bacterium
ACCAATGTTTGAAGGATCGGCGTCCGGAACTGGTCGAAGTGAAACCGAAACACTGGGTTCAGGATTGTCCGGGGTGTCTCGGGCCCATGCCCGAATGAAAATCCGAAATCCGAAATCCGAAACTTCAGAACTGATCTCTGGTCCCTGACCCAAAATGGCCTTCCTTAAAATTGACGATCTCTGCAAATACTACCCGGTTCGGGGCGGTCTCCTCCACCCTGGAAAGGGAGTGGTCAAGGCGGTCGATCACGTGTCCTTGGAAGTTCAGCAGGGGGAGATCCTGGGATTGGTGGGAGAATCCGGCTGCGGGAAGACCACGCTCTCCCGAATGATCATGCAGCTGATCCGTCCAACTTCCGGGACTGTAACCTTCGATGGACACCGGCTCGACGGGCTCACCGAGAGTCAGGTCCGCGAATACCGGATCGATTTCCAAATGGTGTTTCAAGATCCCTACGCCTCGTTAAATCCACGCATGACGGTCTTTTCCGCATTGGCCGAGGCCGTCCGTGTCCGCCATCCCGATATCTCCGAAATAAGCTTGCGAGACAAAGTGGTGGAACATATGCGGCGGGTAGGGCTGGAGCCGCGCTATCATCGCAAGTACCCCCACGAATTCTCCGGCGGACAACGGCAACGGATCGCGATTGCCCGCGCTCTTGCTCCGGAACCGCGGTTGATCATCGCCGACGAACCGGTTTCCGCTCTGGATGTGTCGATCCAGTCTCAGATCCTCAACCTGCTTCGCAAACTGCGGGCCGAGTTGGGCCTGACCATGATCTTCATTTCTCATGACCTGAAAGTGGTTCGGTATATTGCCCATCGGATCGCCGTCATGAAAGAAGGACGGATCGTCGAGATGGGACCAGCGGATGAGGTGTTCGAGAATCCCCAGCATGCCTACACCCGGGAATTGCTCAGCGCGATACCCCAGATCTCCCATTACACCTGATCATGAAGGGTTCCCGCCACATTCTTCCCCTGCTTCTGCTGATGCTCTTTGGTCTGAGTTCCCTCCAGGCGAGCGTTCAGTCCTGGACCAATGTGGACGGCCAGACCGTGGAAGCTGAGTTGGTGGACTATGAGTGGGGTTCTCAGCAGCTCACTCTGCAGCCAGTGACGGGGCAGCCGCCTTCCCGGGTCTACGTGGAACAACTGGATTTTCCCTCCAAGCTCCTCCTCCTGGCATCGCCGGCTTATTGGGAAGCTTTTGAGGCCAATCGCGAGGAAATCGAAGCCCAGCCGAATTACCAGACGAGATTGTCTGAACTCAAGACCATTGTCCTGGTGCTCTGCATCACCTACGTGATGACCCTGCTCAGCGTGAGTTGGGTCTTGGCCTCCTGGATCATGCGACAGGGGAGTATCCTGCCTCTCATCAAGATCATTCTCCTCTACGGGTTTATCACCACATCCGTGGTCTTTGTGCTCAAGCAGTTCGGAGGCGGCCTGGACCTTCTGGGCGAACATCGCACGTATTTCCTGGCGGGGATCGGCTGTTATTTTCTGTTCTTTGTGGCCTTGGCGATGTGGATCTTCAAGACCGGCTTCTTCCGAGCCCTGACCTGGTATGTCGTCACCGCCATTGCGGTCGTGGCCTTGCCCCTGACCCTGGCAACGACCGGGGTGGTCTCTCAGATTTACAAGACCCAGGGCGAAGTCAGCATGGAATCCGCAGAAGCTTATTTCATGGAGACCTGGTTTGAGCCAATGGGGCTTCTGTAGCGGCCATGAATTTCTGGGACCACAAGATCTGGGATTGCGCCTGCTAGACAGTTGGAGTAGTCTGGAGTCACGCTTCTCGTAATCTAGGCGAACAACCACGACCAATATTCCATTGATTGAAGGACTGGACTTAGCACGTGAGGCCGCGCGCTACGCGGATAACAAGAACGCTGACGACATACAGATTCTCGATCTACGAGGCGTCTCCACCATCACCGACTTCTTCGTCATTTGCTCGGGCGGATCCATGCCGCACCTGAAAGCGATCCAGAAGGAGATTCGGGAAAAGCTGAAAGAGGAACATGATCTGGTCCCTCACCTCAGTGAAGGGCAACCGGAAAGCCTCTGGGTAGTGCTCGATTACGTGGATGTGATGGTTCACATCTTCCACCACACCAAGCGTGGCCACTATGCGCTGGAAACGCTTTGGAGTGATGCGCCACGCATTGAGTTCACTCCCAGCGTGGCGGCGCAAGCGTAGAGGCCTCCGTGAGAATTGAAATCGTCAATACCGGCACCGAGCTCATGCTCGGCCAGGTGATCAATACCCACGCCGCGTACTTCGGCGAGCAACTCCTCCCACTCGGGCTGCGGGTGCTGAGGCAAACCTGCATTCCCGATGGCGATCCCATTGCGGAAGTGCTTCAGGAAGCCTTCCCCCGGGCGGACGTGATTCTGATTACCGGGGGGCTCGGTCCCACCAGCGATGATATCACGCGGGAGATTCTCTCAGCCATGCTGGGTATGGAACTGCAACTGGACGAAGCGATCGTGGAGAACATCCGCGAGAAATTCCGGAAATTCGGTCGGGAGATGCCCGAGGTAAATCGTCGGCAGGCGATGGTGCCGGACGGGGCAGAGGTCCTGGATAATCCGAATGGAACTGCTCCGGGGCTTTATTTTCCCGCCATTGAAGGCCGGAACCCGCATCTCTTCCTTCTGCCCGGTCCGCCGAGAGAACTGCGGCCCATGTTCAAGGATCTGGTCCAACCTCGCCTGGAAGCCTGGCTGGCGGAAGAGCATGGACGTGTGCCGACCTATCGCACCTTTCGCATCATGGGAGTCGGCGAATCCTCCATTGCTGAGCTGTTGGAAGACTCCATCCAGGCCCTCGGAGAACTTGAGCTCGGCTACTGTGCCCGATTGGGAGAGGTGGACGTGCGGGTTATCGCCGACACCGCGATCCTGGATCAGGCGGAAGGATTGGTGCGTGCCCATTTCCCCGAGCAATTGGTCAGTACCTCCGGACAGTCGATTCAGGAGGTGGTGGTGCAACTGCTCAAGGAACGCAGCGAGTGGATGGCCACCGCGGAATCCTGCACGGGCGGACACATTGCAGACCTCATCACGAATGTCCCCGGGGCCTCGTCCATTTTCCGGCAGGGCTATGTGACCTATGCCAATGAAGCCAAGATGGAGCTGCTGGGAGTCCCCGAAGACGTGCTCGCCGAGCACGGAGCCGTCAGTGAACCGGTCGCCATTGCGATGGCGGAAGGATGCTTGAAACGGAGCGGAGTGCAGCACGCCCTCGCGGTTACGGGAATCGCGGGGCCGGATGGGGGAACAGCGGACAAGCCTCTCGGCACCGTATTCATTGCCCAGGCGTCCTTGGGGGGAGAGACCTTTGTGAAGCGCTACCGGTTTCCTGGCGAACGTCTGAGTTTCAAGGAACGGGTGGCTCGAATGGCTCTGGATCTCACTCGAAAGCGGATTCTGGGCTTTAATCTCAACGCGTGACGCCTGTCGCGCCCTCAATTTCCCCGATCTTAAGGAGAATTTCTCCGATTGGGCGGAGAGCGTTGACAAACGTTTGCGGTGGGATACGCTACACGTCCTTTTCCCGCGGAGCTTCCTTGAAGGGCAACTGTCGATCCACCGGTAACGGCATATCAGCGGGGAGCCAGGACAGCTTTACCCAACAATTGTAGCAATGAGTAAGAGGACTTACCAACCATCCAAGCGCACTCGCAAGCGTCAGCACGGCTTTCGGGCTCGCATGAGCACCAAGCAGGGCCGGGATTTGATTCGTCGCCGTCGTCAGAAGGGCCGCAAGCGTCTGATGGCCAAGGGTGCCGAAATCCACTATCGTCGTCACTGCCACCAGCGCTAGGGAAACGCCCTCGCTGGGAAGGCGGGTTTACCAGGCCAGGTCTGGTATGGAACCGGGTTCTGACCATGCGCCTTCCCAAATCCAAGCGCATGAAGCTGAGCGGCGAATTTCGCCGCGTCCGGGAAACGGGGAGCGCGTGCCGTGGGAAGTATCTGGTGCTGAGCGTTCTCCGGGATGAAACCTTGCCGAGCTTCAAGGTGGGGTTCATCACCACCAAGCGTTTGGGCAATGCCGTGACCCGCAATCGGGTGCGCCGCCTCCTTCGTGCAGTCGTGCAGGAGATGGGACCCAATATCCGGCCTGGCTATTTTTTGGTGGCCATTGCCCGGAAACCCGCCGCAGATGCCTCATACGAAGCCTTGCGAAAGGAGTGGAAATGGCTTATGCACCGCGCGAAGCTATTCCTTCCCCGGGAGGTCTAGATGAAAACCCTGGTCTGCCTTTTGATCCGCTTTTACCAAATTGTGATTTCACCGCCGCTCCACTTTATCACGGGGCCTGCGTCGGGTTGTCGCTACGAGCCGACCTGCTCGCAGTACGCCTTGGAAGCGGTGCATCATTATGGCGCGATTCGTGGGGGATGGATGGGGCTCAAACGCATCCTGCGTTGTCATCCCTGGGGCGGATCCGGCTACGACCCGGTCCCTGGCGTGACACCCGCAGATCACAAAGGCGGGCACGGGGAAGCGACTGGAACGAATAACATGGAAGGGAAGGACTGATGGACCGGACGGGTTGGATTGTTGTAACGATTTGCTCAGGACTGCTTGTTTACTGGATGCTCTTTATGACGCCGGAGCCGCAACCGCGGCCCTTGCCGACAGAGCCAGGTGTCTCGGACACGCAGAAGGGAGACGGCACCGCCGAAACTCCCATCATGATTGCCGCGTCTGACGATGGGGTGGAGGAAAGCATCGTGGAACTCCGGAGCAATGGGGAAGATGACAAAGGCGTCCTCTTCCGGTTCTCCAACAAGGGCGGGGGGGTGCTCACGGTCGATCTCCTGGAGCATTGGGTCACGCTCAAACACGATAAGCATGTTCAGCTCAACAAGTTCGATCGACCGCCGATCGGCTCGCTTCTGACCGGGGCCGCGGGCCCTCGTGGCCGGGAACTCCAGACCTACACGGTCGAGAGCCAAAGCGACTCGGAAATCGTCTATACAGCCACGCGCTCTGATGGCATCCAGGTGCGCAAACGCTACTTCCTCAATCGTGGGGAGTCGGAAGACGAGGACTCCGAAAGCCACCTGCTGCATTGCGAGATTACCCTGCACAACCCGGCCGGGGAAGGGCGTCAGGCGGCAAATCTAGGCAACTTCTGGTTCTACGGTGGCTCGATTGCACCCATGCTGCCCCGCGGCACTATGTATACCGGTTTCTATTACAAGGACCGGTCCATGGTCTACAAGCCCCTGGGCTTCTTCAACAAGTTCCTCTTTCGCCCGGAGCGTTCCGAGTTCGTTCAGGATTACTCCAACCAGGAAAAGCAGGCTCTGAATTGGGGGGGAGCCAGCAATCAGTTTTATGCCTTGGTTGTCCAGGATCCCAATCACGAGAGCAGTGGGTTCTGGGTGCGGAAGTTTGATATGCTCATCGAGGGCATGGAAGCCCAGTCGGCCCGGTCCCGCACCAAGGGACTCGAATGCGCGGTGGCCTTGCCTGCCAAGCTTCTGGAACCGGGGGAGACCACGACGGTTTCCTATAACATCTATACCGGGCCCAAGGAATATGCCCGCCTGAATCAGCTGCCCGATGGGCAGAGGGATCTGATGGCTTACGGGAAGATCCCGTTAATGGGACCCGTCTTTGGGTGGATCATCAAGCCTTTCAGCGAGTTGCTCGTCCAGCTCCTGGTCTTCATTCACAACAACCTCATTCCCAGCTTCGGGGTTGCGATTCTCATCCTGACGGTGCTGGTGCGGGCCTTGATCTGGCCGGTGCACTCCCGGGCTCACAAGGTGTCCAAGCAGATGTCTCAGCTCACGCCCAAGATTCAGGAGCTGAAGGAGAAGTATCAAGACGATCCCCAGAAGCTGCAGCAAGAGCAGATGAAGCTCTGGGGTGACTATGGGATCAATCCTGTGGGCGGCTGTTTACCGGCTCTGATCCAGTTGCCCATCTTCCTGGGCTACTTCCGGATGCTCTCCAGCGCGGAAGAACTGCGCCATGTGCCTTTCCTTTGGATCGATGACCTGTCGATGCCGGACACGTTGTTCCATATTGCAGGGTTCCCGATCAACCTGTTGCCGATCATCATGACGGCGACGAGTTACCTGCAATTCTCGATGATGCCCAAAACGGGGGACAAGAATCAGCAAATGATCTTCAAGTTCATGCCGCTGATGTTCCTGGTCTTCTGTTACAACTACGCCTCGGCACTCGCACTTTATTGGACCTGGCAGAACATCATCAGCATGGGCCAGACCTATGTTCTCAACAAGCGGGAGATCCCGGAGTTGAAGAAGAAGCCCCGGAAGAAGACGGGTAAAAAGTCCTTCATGGAGCGGTTGCAAGATCAAGCTGAAGCGGCTCGTCAGGCTCAGGAACAGCAGAAGCGTGGTGGAGGCGGTGGTGGCGCCAAGAAGTCCCCCGGCTTCAACGCCTTGCCTTCGACTGGACCGAAGTCCAGTGGCAACACCAGCCCCAATTTTGGGGAACGAGGTCCCCGCAAGCAGAAGCCCAAGAGCAGCGGGAGCGGCAAGAATCGCCGCAAGAAGAAGCGCTAATCGTTCCAGGAAAGGAATTTTGGTATTTCGATGTCAGGTTTGATTGGCAGCGTCCGCCTTTTCAGGCATGATCGCTGTTTATGAACCATGTCGCGGTTGCTAAGGAGATCCTCGACACCATGCTTGGTTATCTTGGCTTCGTAGCGCGCATCGAAGTGGATACCACCCGTCCGGAACCCTGTCTCCAGGTGTTCACCGAGGAAGACAGATATCTGCTGGGGAAGCATGGAGATCGATTGGATGACATCCAGTATCTCGTGAATCGCGTGCTGCAGTCACGGGACGAACGCGCTCCCCGGATCCGAGTGGACATCAACCATTACCGCTCGATGAGCGAGGACAAGCTCCTGGAAGAAGCGGACCGGCTCGCCGCCCGGGTGATCAATACGGGCAAGCCTGCCAAGCTCCAGCCCCTCAATTCTTATCATCGGCGGATTGTGCACAATCACTTCCTCAACCACGATAAGGTGAAGACCTGGAGTCCCAGTGATCAGGCCAGGCTCAAGAGGGTCACCATCTCCTTAAAAGAGTAAGGGCCGTATCCCTCGCAATCGGATTTCGGATTTCGGATTTCGGATTTTGCACTCCGCTGCCGAGGGCATACGGTAAGAATCATGGCAGAGGCCCCCATTGCAGAACGCTACCCCGAAATCACCTTCAAGGTCGGCAACGAAAAGCTGATCAAGGTGCTTCCAAACGCTTCGGAGCGGTTGCGTGGGCTGCTCAAGCGGCAGGGCCGACTTGATCTGGGCGCACTGCGAATTGCTGTCGTCGGGGGCGGCTGCTCTGGCCTCCAGTATAAAATGGACCTGGTCGATGGACCTCGTAACCGGGACATCCTCGTCGAAACCGGAGATGTGCGCGTGGTGATCGATCCCAAGAGCGCGCTCTTCGTCAGCGGTTCGGAATTGGACTTTAGTGATGACCTTCAGAGCGGCGGATTCAAGGTTACCAACCCCAATGCGGTGGTGACCTGCTCCTGCGGGGAGAGTTTCGCGGCCTGAGGCGCCCAGAGGTTTTATGGCTGGGGAGGATTACTTTGCATTGCTGGGCCTGCCGCGACAGGCGGACTTGGCAGAAGGCGAGATTCAAGCGCGCTACCACGAACGCATTGCGGAATGTCATCCGGACCGGGCGAGCACTGAGGAGGAACGAGGGGAGTTTTCCCAGCGCTCCAGTGAACTGAACCAGGCCTGGAATACTCTACGCAATCCCGTTACCCGGGTGCGCCATCTCCTCAGCCTGATTGCCCCAGACCTGGAGCGCGATGCCAGCCTGAGCCAGGATCTGATGGAGCTTTTTGCCGAAACCGGGCAGGCACTCCAGGCTGCAGACGCGTTTTTGGCCCAAAAACGCAAGGCGACCTCCGCGCTGGCAAGAGCTCTGCTGGCAGAACAGGAGATGGAAGTGCAGGAAGGACTTCAAGACGCCCTCGGGAAAGTGACTCAAGCCGGGGAGGCGTTGGATTTGTCTGTGCGCGAACCTCAGGAATTGAGAGGATTACATACCCAGCTGTCGTTCCTGGACCGCTGGCAGCGTCAATTGAATGAGAAACTGCTTCTTCTCCTGATGGAGGAATGAACAGAGACCCTTTTTTATGTCTGAAGCCCCAAGTCCCATAGTCGGAATCGATCTTGGCACCACAAATTCACTGGTGGCCGTCGTGGACTCTGGGTTTCCCATTATCTTGGCGGATGCTGAAGGGCGGCGAATTTTGCCTTCCGCCATTTCCTATCGGGGAGCGGACCAGGACCCGCTGGTGGGGGATGCCGCTCTGCGGATGCGGGCCCTGGCGCCCAGCCGCACTGTCACCTCTGTGAAGCGCCTGATGGGCCGCCGGTTGGAAGAAGTGGATGCTTCCGAATTCAGCATGGCGCTGCAATCTGGAGACCATGGGCAGGTGATCCTGAAACCGGAAGGAGAAGACGCTCGGACGCCCCAGGACGTCTCAGCCGAGATCCTGCGGCAGCTGCGCCGGACCGCGGAAGATGCCCTGGAAATGGAGGTCACACGTGCCGTCATCACGGTCCCGGCTTATTTCAACGACGCACAACGCCAGGCCACCAAGCTCGCCGGTGAACTCGCGGGACTGACCGTCGAGCGCATTGTCAGCGAGCCCACGGCCGCCGCCCTGGCTTTCGGGCTCGATAAGCTGGGGGAGCGTTCCAAGGTCGCTGTTTATGACCTGGGCGGAGGGACCTTTGATGTTTCCGTCTTGGAGTTGAACGAAGGCGTGTTTCAGGTCATTTCGACAGCTGGCGATACCCGGTTGGGAGGCGACGACCTGGACCAGGCGATTGCCAACTGGTTGCTGGATCAGATGGGCCGTGAGAATCCATCACCTGAATTGCAGGCCAGAGTGATGGAGGCTTCTCGCCGTGCCAAGGAAGAGCTTAGCAACCGCGAGCAGACGGAGATCGAGCTGCCTTTCATGGAAGGGGCCGAGAGTTTCGCCACCAAGCTGACCCGTGACCAATTCGAGAAGCTGGCCAAACCGATTGTCGATAAGACGCGCCGTTCTTGCCTGCGCGCCTTGGCTGATGCGGACATTGCCGATCCCTCGAAGGAACTGAGCGAGGTCATTCTCGTGGGGGGGAGTACGCGGATTCCCATGGTCAGAGCATTGGTCCAGAGTGTTTTCGGGCTGGAGCCGAATACCTCACAGCACCCGGATGAAGCCGTGGCGCTGGGTGCAGCGATTCAAGCGGGAATTCTTTCCGGGGCATTGCGGAACATGGTGCTGCTGGATGTCACGCCGCTTTCGCTGGGGATTGAAACCTTTGGCGGACTCATGAACGTCATCATCCCGCGAAACACGACTATTCCGGCCAAGGCCGGGGAGCTGTTTACCAATGCGGTGGCCAATCAGCAGTCCATGCTCATTCGCGTCCTGCAGGGAGAACGCGAGATGGCGCGAGACAACTGGGAGTTGGGCAAGATTGAATTGGAATTTGAGAAAGGACCCAAGGGCAGCGCACGGGTAGGGGTGCAGTTTGAGATCGACGAGAACGGCATCCTGAAGATCCTGGCGCGAGACACGCAGAAGAACGTGGATCGGGTGCTGGAGATTCAGAGCGCGGCGGTGGATG
>JBHIXE010000217.1:0-9647 GCA_041984905.1 Verrucomicrobiales bacterium
CTTTGAGGTGGAGCACATCCAGACTTTGGGCGATCTCGACCGGATCGATCCCCGTCAGTTTGCGGGCGTGACCATCGAACCGCTGATCCAGGGAGCAGCGGGCATGCGGCTTTGGCCCAAGGGGATGCTGCAAGGACTCCACCAATGGTGCGAGGAAACGGGCGTCCTCCTGATCCTGGACGAAGTGATGACGGGCTTCGGCCGAAGTGGCACCATGTTTGCCTGCGAGCAGGAAGGAGTGGTGCCGGACCTGATCGGTCTCGCCAAGGGATTGACGGGAGGGAATATGCCGCTGGCTGCGACCCTGGCGACCGAGGAGATCTTCGAAGCGTTTCTGGGAGAGATCGAGGAGCAGAAGACCTTTTACTACGGGCACTCCTACTGCGGAAACCCGCTGGGCTGTGCTGTGGCGCTCGCGAGTCTGGACGTTTTTGAAGAGGAAAATGTGCTGACGGAGTTGCGGCCCAAGATCAGCCTGATGCAGCAACTCCTCCATGGGTTGCAGGCCAGCTCGCCCTGGGTCGTGGACGTTCGCCAATGCGGCTTCATGGCAGGAATCGAAGTGGCCCAACCCGACGGAACGCCCTATCCCTGGGAGCGATTGACTGGGGCCAAGGTGTGTCTGGAGGCTCGAAAGCATGGTCTGCTGACCCGGCCGGTTCTGGACACCATCGTGCTGATGCCGCCGCTCAGCATCTCGGAAGGGGAGCTGCAACGCTCCGTGGACGCGATTCGGCAGGCCGTGGCGGAAGTCGGCAAGCTTGGATGAATTTCCGCTGGCGAGATCAGGGCTGGTCGGGCAGAATAGCGCCGCAATGGCCGTGATCAAAGTCGCATGCCCGCAGTGTGGGCAGAAAGTCTCCGGAGACGAGAGTTTCTACGGAACCTCTGTGCAATGCCCGATTTGCTCCGCGCAAATCCCTTTTCCCACGGGGCCCGGGGCCACCAATGCGCATGCCGAAGCCATGCCGACTCCACAGCAGCCCGTGCAGACGGTTCCCCCGCCCCCGGGAATGGGATCCCCTGCGCCAGCGCCTCAGCAGTCGATTCCTCAACCTCAGCCACAACCGCAACCGGAGTATGGCTCGCAGATGCCGGTGTCACCCTACGCGATGCCGCGTCCCACGGTCGCTCCGTCGGGCAGTTCTGCTCAAGAGGATCCGCCGGGCCCCATGCCCATGATCACCATGATCACCGGCATCGTGGCATTTGCTTGCGCGATGGCGCCCCTGGCGGGACCTGCAGCGATCATCATGGGGCACCTCACCCTCATTAAGGTCAATGCGCGCAAAGATCAGAAGGGTAAGGGCATGACAATTGCCGGGCTGGTTCTGGGCTACTCCTCTCTGGTGCTTGTCGCCATCATCTGGGTCAATTTTGTCGGTCCCATGGTGATGAAAGAGCAGTAAAGCGGTTAGTCGGACAACTGCAGGCACCAAGCGGACTTTCGCCTGTTGGATTGCTGATTGCGTTGGGGGATTTGCTCGCTGAACATCTCCCACTATGTCCCCCTCACGCTTTCGTCGGTCCGCGCTGCTGAGCGCGCTTACCGCCCTCCTTCTTGGGAGTGCTTCTCTGCTCGCCCAGCCGCTGCCCAATCTTGAGATTGAAGATGGCGATCAAATCCTGTTCCTGGGCGATTCCATCACGCAATCCGGTCGTTATGTGGCTTTGTTCGAGGCGTATCTCTGGTTCGAGTATCCGGATCTGCACCTGGATATCGTGAACCTGGGGTTGGGTGCGGAAACCGCCAGTGGAGACAGCGAGCCGACCCATGAATATCCGCGGCCAGACATCCACGAGCGGATCGATCGCGTTCTGGAGGCCACGCAGCCAGATGTGGTGGTCATTTGTTATGGGATGAATGACGGCATCTATCATCCTTTTTCGGAAGAACGTTTCGAGGCCTATCAAAAGGGGATCACCAGCCTCATCGAAAAGGTGAAGAAGGAAGCAGATCAGGTGGTGCTCATGACTCCTCCGCCTTTTGACGTGGTTTCCTCACGGATGAAGAACAAGCCCATCCCGGAAGGGCCAGATGCAGTCTTCACCTTCCAGACGCCTTACGAGGACTACGATCAGGTGCTGCAGAAATACGGTTCCTGGATCAAGCTCCAAACAGAGCAGACCAAGGTCATCGTCCAGATGCAGTCCGCCTTGAACAAATTCATCCGCCAGCAACGGGACGCCGACCCCAACTTTGCTTACGGAGATGGGGTGCACCCTCCGACCGAAGGGCATCTGGCCATGGCGCTGGCCCTCCTCAAAGCGTTTGGAGAAGATCGGTCCAGAGCAGAGCAGGTCTTGTATGCGATGACCAACGTTTCTCTGTTTCCAGAGGATCGCGGCAGCCCGCCGACGGAACTCTACAAGGTGATCATGGAGCGGCATAACATGCTGAGCGCGGCTTATCGCGAGCATGTCGGTCATACCAAGCCCCAGAAGTCCAAGGCGCTTCCCTTGGAAGAGGCCAAGGAAAAGGCTTCGGCACTGGAGCAGGATATCCGCGCCGTGCTGGCTCAGTAGCGAGTCGGCCTCGAGCGTCGCAATCCGGTCTGGTTGCCTGACAAGTGTCCGGATTGTTCCTCCCTTCGCCTTTACAAGATTGGGGATTCCGGGTCTAGTGGTTGGCGCACCGGCTCACCATGAAGGTATTCATCTCCTATCGCCGCAGCGATGATCAAGGCGGGGTTGGCCGCCTCTTCGATCGCCTGACCTCCCACTATGGTCAGGGCAAAGTCTTCATTGATGTCGACAGCAATATGCCCGTCGGCGTGGATTTCCGGAACTATCTGACGGAACACGTGGAGAAAGCGGACGTGGTCCTGGCGATCATTGGACCCAACTGGGAACACCTCATCCAGGAAAAGGCGAGTGATCCCGCTGACTTCCTCAGGTTGGAGCTGGAAGCTGCCCTGGACAAGGAGGTGCCAGTGGTGCCGATTCTTTTCGGGGACGATATCCACATGCCGCACGAGTCCGTCCTGCCGGATTCCATCTCCAAGCTTTCCTATCTGAATGGCTTGGTCCTGGATCCCCGTAAGGATTTCCACCATCACGTGGAGCGGCTCATTCGGAAGCTGGACGCGGTTCCCAAGAGAACTTCCGGAACGGCTGCCTCGCAGCCTCCACCGCCTCAGGTCAGCACCCCGCCACCTCCGCCAGTGACCGCCGCGCCGCAGAACCCGTTTCGCGGGATGATGGGTGGCCCTCCCCAAGCTCAGTCGCAGTCCCAATCGCAATCGTTGGGCGGGCATCCCTTGACCATGCCGGGTTTGACCTTGGCCGCAGCGCTCTTCGCGCTTTATCCTGTCGCCGTTTTTCTGGGCCATAAGGCCTTGCCGAAAGCAAAACAGAGTGGAAACCAGGTCGCCAAGGGCCTCACTTACGCGGGGCTTTTTATCGGCTACATCGGAACTATCTACTTTGTCCTCTTCATCCTGGACGTGATCACGGGAATGTAGGGGGGGCTTGACAAGACCTCTTCTAACGGGGTTGCAATTCTGCCTATCTCGCCTACAGAAGTAGCGTGAATTGTTGTAGCAATCTGAAGGCTTACACCCCTTACGCAGCCGTCGCAATCGTGCTGCTGGTGGCTCTGATGCTGTTCACCAACGAAAGTGTGGACTACATCCTGGGCGCCATCGCGATCGTGCTGGCAGGGGCCGCCGCCTTCCTCCATTTTGGCAAGTCGGAGGACGCTTCCGCCGTGGCGGAACCTCCGAAGAGTGAGCAACCCAGCAAGCCGGCCGCCGTGGATGTGTCCGGAAACGCGGAAGCGGAGGTCATTTCCTTCCTCGGTCTCCTGCAAGAGAAGGGGCGGCTCATTGATTTTCTCATGGACGACATCGCGCAATATGACGATGCCCAGGTGGGCACGGCAGCGCGGGTGGTCTATCAAGGGTGCAAGGCTGCGCTCCAGGAACACATGGAGATCGCACCGCTGAGCACGGCTGCCGAGGGATCCAAAGTGACGGTTCCCAAAGGCTACAAGGTTACCGAATACAAGCTCACTGGCAGCCTCTCCGGAGAAGCCCCGTTTGAAGGCACTCTGGTGCACAAGGGCTGGAAAGTGAACTCGATCAAACTGCCGAAGGTCATCGTGGACAAAGATGAGCTTCCCCCCCTGGCTCCAGCTCAGGTGGAAGTGTGAGACCATCGGCTCGTATCAACCTGGCAAAGCTCCATCCGTTCGTAGGAGTTGACCATTTACCGGAGGACACCAATGTCGAAGACCTTTTGTCTGGGTATTGATTTGGGGACCAGTAACTCCGCGATTGCCTATGGCGATCCCGAGGGAGAAGGGTCCGAGATTATCGAAGTCACCCAGGTGTTGAGCGCCAACACCCTGGGCACCAAGCAGACGTTCCCATCGGCGACCTACTTGCCGCATGCGGATGAATTCGGAGAGGGAGGCGTGAAGCTGCCTTGGGAAGAACACGCGCCCAGTCAATTGCGCGGTCAGTTCGCTCGCGACCATGGAGCCCTGATCCCCGACCGGCTCATCACTTCCGCCAAGTCCTGGCTTTCCAACCCGCATGTGGATCCCAATAGCCCGGTGCTGCCCTGGGGATCGGATCTGCCGAAGGACCAGAAGCTTTCTGCTTCCGCGGTCTCGCGAGGCTATCTGGAACATCTCAAGCAGGCGTTTCTTCATTCCACTGTGGCCGCCGAGAAAGGCCTGAACTTTGAGGAAGGAGAAGTCGTCGTCACCGTGCCGGCGTCCTTCGACGAAGTGGCGCGGAACCTGACGCTGGATGCAGCTCGTGAGGCCGGCTTGGGAGACGTGGTGCTCTTGGAAGAGCCGCAGGCTGCTTTCTACGCCTGGACCGCTCAGAACGGCAGCGACTGGCGCAAGCAGGTTCAATCCGGCGACGTCATCCTGGTTTGCGATGTGGGAGGTGGCACGGCCGACTTCAGTCTCCTGGCCATGGCTGAGCGCGAGGGCAACCTCGAGATCGAGCGGATCAGTGTCGGCGAGCACCTGCTGCTGGGCGGGGACAATATGGACCTGGCTCTCGCCTACACGGTGCAGGCCCAGCTCAATGCGGAAGGCACCAATCTGGATTCCTGGCAGTTCCTCTCCCTGATCCACGGTTGTCGCAAGGCCAAGGAAGAGCTCTTCGCCCGGGATGACCTGGAGGAGGCTTCCATCGCGATTCCCTCCCGTGGTTCCAGCCTGTTTGCCAAGTCCATCAGTGCCAAGCTCTCCAAAGCGACCCTGCAACAGGTGGTCCTGGACGGGTTCATGCCCAAGACGCCGGTGACGGAGCTGCCCCAGGAGACTTCGCGCAGTGGTCTCCAGGAGTTCGGCCTGCCCTATGCCTCCGATCCCGTCGTGAGCAAGCACCTCGCAAGGTTCCTCACTCGAAGCCTCATGAATGTGGAGTCCAGCGACTCCCTCAAGGCGGCCCTGGGCGGAAATGAAGAAGCGCTCAGTGGCGGTTATCTCAAGCCCAATGCCGTGCTCTTCAATGGCGGCGTCTTCAAGTCTGGAGCCGCTCGTCGACGGATCATCGAGCTGCTCGCCAGTTGGAACAACGGTAAGGAACCCAAAGAGCTGGAAGGCTTCCAACCGGACCTCGCCGTGGCTCACGGTGCCGCCGTCTACGCCCGAAATCGCGTGAGCGGAAAGGGCCTGCGAATCAAGGCCGGCACAGCGCGGTCCTATTATATTGGCCTGGAAACCTCCATGCCCGCCATCCCCGGCTTCAAGCCGCCGCTCAAAGCAGTCTGCGTGGTGCCTCAAGGAATGGAAGAAGGCAGTGAGGAAAAGCTGGAAGAACGTGACTTTGGCTTGATCACCGGTCAGGAAGCCACGTTCCGCTTCCTCTCCAGCGAAGTGCGAGGCGGAGACGCCCCCGGTTCCATCGTCGACAACGCTGAAGCTGAGCTGGAGGAAACCTCCAGCCTCACCGTGACTCTGCCATCGCTCCCGGATCATCCGGATGGCCAGATGATTCCGGTGAACCTGCGTGCCCTCGTCACCGAGCTAGGCAACCTGGAACTCTGGATGCAGCACACCGCCAGCGACAAAGAGTGGAAGCTGGATTTCAAGGTGCGCACGGAATAAGAGCCAGCGAAGACTCCCGGTTGGAGTTCACGCTTCAGCGTGCGCGAAGCCTATCCGCACGCCAGAAGCGCAATCCCATTCCCAAAAACCTCTGCGTCTCCGCGCCTCTGCGCGAAGTTTTGTTGCACAGGTCCGGCCTCACACGTTGAAGCGTGAACTCCAACCTAAGGCTCCGACAGCCGAAACTACTTCTCCTTCTTATCCTGGAAGGTCGACTTCAGATACAGCTCACGCAGTTGCTTGAAGTCCACCTCGGCCGGGCTCTCCGTCATGAGGTCCGTGCCCTTGTTGTTCTTCGGAAACGCCATCACCTCACGAATGCTGGTTTCTCCACAGATCAACATCACCAAGCGGTCCAGACCCAGTGCGATCCCCCCGTGAGGAGGGGCGCCGAATTGGAACGCATTCAGGATGTGGCCGAAGTTCTCCGCCTGTTCCTCATCGCTCACACCCAGAATGCGGAACAACTTGGCCTGGAGATCGCTCTCGTGAATCCGGAGGCTACCGCCGCCCAACTCCAGACCGTTGAGCACTACGTCATAAGCTTCGGCGCGGATCTTCGAATAGCCTTCCTCGCCTTCATCCAGCAAATGCGCGTCCTCCGCCTTGGGACGGGTGAAAGGGTGGTGCACGGCGTTCCACTTGCCTTCCTCGGCGTCGTAGCCCAGGAGCGGGAAGTCGGTCACCCAGAGAAAGTTCAGGTCCGTGTTGCCCTTGAGCAGTTCCTGCATGGAGCAGCACTCCAAACGCAGGCGGCCCAGCACGTCGCAAACGGTCTCCCATTTGTCGCAGCCAAAGAGCACCAGGTCGCCTTCCTCGATGCCGAGCTTCTCCGTGAGAGCTGCTTTCTCGTCATCGCTGAAGAACTTTACGATCGGGGACTTCCACTCGCCGTTCTCTACCTTGATGTAGGCAAGACCACCGGCTCCGGCGTCCTTGGCGACTTCTTCCAGCCGCTTGACTTGCCCCGTCGTGACACAGGCAAAACCCTTGGCGTTGATCGCTTTGACCACGCCGCCGGTTTCCACGGCGCGCTTGAAGACCTTGAAGGCGCTCTCTTTGAACACCTCGCTCAGCTCCACCAATTCCATGGCAAAACGGGTGTCCGGACGGTCGCTGCCATACCGGTTCATCGCCTCGTCATAGGTCATGTGTGGGAAATCCATGGGGATGTCGATCCCGGCACCCGCCTTGAAGGCCTTGGCCAGCAGGCCCTCGATGAGCTCATAAATGTCTTCCTGCGTGATGAACGACGCCTCCACGTCCACCTGGGTGAACTCGGGTTGCCGGTCCGCACGCAAGTCCTCGTCCCGGAAACAGCGAGCAATCTGGAAGTAGCGCTCCACGCCGGCCACCATGAGCAATTGTTTGTACTGCTGCGGCGCCTGGGGCAGGGCATAGAAGGTCCCTGGGCAAAGCCGGGCCGGCACCAGGAAGTCGCGCGCGCCTTCGGGAGTGCTCTTCGAAAGAATCGGCGTCTCTACCTCGATGAATCCGTTCTCGTCCAGGTGATCCCGGGCCGCCTTGGTCACGGCATGCCGCGCCCGCAGGTTCTTCGCCATGCGAGGACGGCGCAGGTCCAGGAAGCGGTATTTCATCCGCAGATCCTCATTGGACAGGTCCTTGTCGAGTTGGAAGGGGAGCACCTCGGCCTTGTTCAGGATTTTCACTTCGCTCACGACGACCTCGATTTCGCCCGTAGCGATCTCCTTGTTCACCGTGCTATTGCCATCGATTACCGGGCGCTCGGACACCTTGCCCGTAATCTGGATGACGTCTTCGGTGCGCAGCTTATGGCTCATGGCCGCCGCATCCGCGCTCTCCTCCGGCCGGAACACAATCTGAGTCACGCCCTCACGGTCGCGTACATCGATGAAGATCACCCCTTTGTGGTCCCGATTGGTATTGACCCAACCGACCAGGGTGACAGTTTCGCCGATGTGCGACATGCGCAGTTCGTTACAATGATGGGTGCGGTACATGAGTTCGCGCTGGTTATACTACGGTTTTTTGCTTTTCGCCAGGGAAGCCGAACGGGCCTCCCTCAATCGTTATTTGCCGGATTGAGTAGCCCTGTGACGGTCGCGACCAGATTCGTCGGGTCGTCCGCTTGGCATTCCACCTCAGTCCGGTCGGTCATATTCTTGATCTTGACCAGTGGAAATTCCGCCCCAAAGACTGCGGCCAGCTTGGCCTTGGCCTGTTCGGCGGCTTGAAATTGCTTGCCCACCTTCATTTCCTCGAAGGGGTAATCCACGCGGATGCCGGCATCGCGAAGCGCCTGCACTCCTGCCAAGGCCGCGCTGCGCTGCTCTTCATTGGCTACCACCGCATAGAGATCGATCGCGTCATGTTCGGTCAGCCACGCCTCCATCTTCGCTGCTGCGTGGGGAGTCTCCGCGATGAGATCGCCAATCACCACGTCGCCCATGGCAAAGCCCGCGGCTGGCATGTCCACGCCGCCGATCAGCTTCACCAACTCATCATAGCGGCCCCCACCCGCCACAGCCCGCATGCCCTTGCCGACATCGAACACCTCGAACACCGTGCTGGTGTAATAGGCCAGGCCTCGCACGATACCCAGGTCCCAGCTCAGAAACTTGTCCAGCCCCCGCGCCGCCAGGCTCTGCCGGATCACCGGCATCCGCTCGGAAACCGACTCGTCGCTCGCCATGAACGCCCGCACCTCTTCCAGACTGCTGCCCAGTTCCTTCAGGGCCGCGTCCGCCTTGGAATCCTCCACGCGTTCCAGCTTGTCGATCGTCTGGAGAAACACCGCTGCCTTCTCGCCCGTAATCTCCTGGCTTGCCAGCCAATTCGTCCATGCGCTCCGGTCGCTCACCCGGATCTTGAAATCCTCCTTGGTGAACCCAAACTCGCGCATCAGATCAATCGCCAGCGCGATCAGCTCTGCGTCACCCTGCGCCGATCCATCGCCCAGCACATCGCAGTTAAACTGGTAAAACTCCCGTAGCCGGCCCTTCTGCTGGCTCTCATAGCGGAAAAACGGGCCAATCCCGAACCACTTCATCGGCTTGCGATACTCCCGCTGCTTCTCCGCCGCCATTCGCGCCAGGGTCGGGGTCAGTTCGGGCCGCATCGACACCTCGCGCTCGCCCTTGTCCGTGAAACAGAACAGCTGCGTCGTGATCTCGTCCCCGCTCTTCTTCCGATACAGATCCGTCGGCTCCAGAATGGGCCCCTCCCATTCCCGGAAGCGATACCGTGCCGCCACCTTGCGCCACGCTTCGAACACATAGTTGCGAACCGCGCAAGACTCCGGGAAGAAATCGCGAAACCCGGGCAGTTTCTGGAGTTTATCTGCCATGGTGACAAGCATCCGACCCATCAAGGGTCAAATCAATAGACAAGCTGGGGTGACTAACGGGCTGAAGATCGAACTCAGAAGGAAGTCAGGTCAGGATGGTTTTGAGTGAATAGGGTTGACGCGATGGAGATGGGAAAGCCACGGCCAGCGAGAGGTCCCGGATCCTGTGGGGGCCATCAAACTTGTTAAAGGGGGGGAGAGCAAGCAAATGCCCGATCCTCCCAGTCAATGACCTGCGCCCCGATC
>JBHIXE010000218.1:0-9568 GCA_041984905.1 Verrucomicrobiales bacterium
ATTCACCAAGTCGAAGAGCTGATCCTCTCCCTCCTCATTCCGTACCAGCTTGTATTCGGACGTGGTGGCCATCTTGGACCTGTATTCCTCCGCATAGGCGACCACGCGCAGGTAGTCGCCTTCTCTGGTCAGGAGCGGGAGCAGGCTCTCTCCATAGCACAAGTGCCGGTCTTCTTCAGAAGCCCCGGCCAACTCCAGAAAAGTCGGGGCAAGGTCCAGCAGTTGCACCGGACGATCGATCACCAGGCCCTGTTGAAAACGGTCTGGGCCTGCAATCACGAGGGGAGAATTGATGGAGCCTTTATAGAACTCGCCTTTACCCCAGAATCCCAGGTCGCCGAGCATGGAGCCCTGATCACCGGCAAAGACAATCACGGTATTCTCCAGTTGCCCATTGGCTTTCAAGGCATCCACGATCCTGCCGACCTGGGCATCCAGGGCCGTGATCATGGCATAGTAGCCGGCCCGAAATCGCTTGTAAGTCTCGTCGGTGCGGTGCTTGGCCAGCCCGCGGAGAGGTTCGTCCGGGTTTGCTCGAGGCAACGGTTCACGCATCGTCTCCCAGTCGTACTGGCTGAGATAAGGCTCCACGGGATCGGCAGGAGGATGGGGATGCACGAAGTCTACCCAAAGGAAGAAGGGTTTCCCGGAGTGATCGCTGGCGAGATACTCGATTGCCTTGGTGGCGATGTAGGCGTCTTGCGAGTCCTCCTCCTTCAGCATGGCGGCCACCGGTGGGCCGGAGCGGGCATCAGCATAATGCTCGTCGTAGTATTTCTCGAAAGCGGTGAGCAACCCTTTCTCCTGCAGGTAAGCTCGATAGGGATCTTCGGAGGGATCGGCCTTGCTGGTGGCGACGCTCACTTTGCCGGAAATGGAGTGGACGTGGTCGAAGCCAAGGGCGTGGGTTTCCTGAAGCTGCAGATCGTAGGGCTTGTCCGCGGGACGGCCCGAGTATTCGGAATAAGGCTTGAAGTGGTTCTTGCCGACCAGGGCGGTGGTGTAGCCGGCGCGTTGCAGGGCGGCGGGAAAGGTCCAGAGCGGTTCGGTGAAGTTGCTGTCCTGATTGTGATACACGCCCGTATTGTGGGGGTAGGAACCCGTGAGCAGGGAATTGCGGGAGGGGGCGCAAGCAGTGCCTTGGCAGACATTGTTCCGGAAGAGCAAACCCCGCGCTGCCAAGGCATCGAGATTCGGAGTGGAAACGGGATCCCCGAGGCATCCCAGCGCCTGGTAGTGATGGTCGTCAGACTCCAGGAAGACGATGTTTGGGGCACCCTCGGGTGCAGCTGGGAGAAGGGGCGCCAAAAGAAGGGCAGCGATGCCCAAAAGGAGAAGGGGGAAGCACTTCATAAACTCGAACGATCAGGCCCGCAGCCTAGAACTGCGAACGCCAGATGGCAAACGTCTCGAAGTTGGCGAATGGATGCCCTGGGCTACCCTGGCATGACGGGTTCCATAGGTCGCGAACGGTGCAAGACCAGCCAGTCACCGTTCTCATTGAGAGCCTCACCGCCAACCTCAAGAAGAAGCTCCTGGAGAGCGTCTGTGGTTTCCGGGATTAGCTGGACAAGGCGTTGGATCTCATCAATGTCTCGCTGTTGTTCGGCGCTGTCCATGGAGGCGCGTCGTTGCTGGAACGCTTGAAGGCAACCCGCCTGCGTGAGAAGGGGGATGAGTTGGGCTTCGGAGATTGTTGCCGCGCGCAGGTCATGGGGCGTGATGGCACCCAGGATGATGTCCATGCTTTGGGCTGCTTGGACTTCGTCCTCCACCTGCACTCCCAGTTTTGTCGCGAGTTGGACGTAGGTATCGAGGAGTTCTTCCATGCGCCGGTCCGTGGAGATTAGCATGTTCTCGAAGGTCCCTAAGTGGTATGTTTTCATGGAGTGCATGGCTTCCTCTGAATAAGCGACCAGGAACCCTGCTGACAACAGGAGAAACTCCGAAAGAGCGAGCATCCAATTCAACAGCTCGAAACCAAAGACTGTGGCAAGCCCCTGAAGCGATGCCATCATGAGGATTGTCAGGAGCGTGGCCGAAGCGCCCAGAATTAAGAAATTCATGTTGAGCCTGTAGCCGCGAAGGTGGGCGTTCCGTTCACGATCGACATCCTTTATCCGGGCAAGAACGTTGCCGATGTGTGGGACGATCGAGACTTCCGACATCTTTTCGGGGAGGCCATCAGGATGGGCTGTCAGCGCATTTGCTAGTAGTATTAGTGCTGTAGCCAGCAGTGCTGTGCCCCATAGCCATGGGCTTAGGAAAGCCTCAGTCCCGATCCCGTGCAATTGGTCAATAAGTGTGAGGGTAAAGATCTCCAGGCCTGCGAGAGCAATAACCAAAGAGAGATTCTTGTAGCCGTTATTCTGATAGCGATTCCTCTTTCGCGCCCGACGGAAGTAGTTTCGTTGTCCTTGAATCCATTGTATCTGCACCTCGCGAAAAATCCTGTATTGAGTCCATGGGCCGCGGTCTCGAAAGCCAGCGATCCATTTCTCGCCCGGGATCATGAGTCCCTGGATAAGGTTGCCGATCCAATCCATCTCTGAGTGAAAGCGGGCCAAGTAATTCGCGCGGACAGAGTTTGGCAGCCCGATCAGTGACCAATACGATTGAACCCGAAGGGCTTCCGCCAGGGCCCGATAGTCATAATCATCCTTTTCCCAACCGAGCTTCTTGCCTCTGCGAAACACGAACAGACCAAACCAGAACAGAGCAACAGCGCCAGATCCTATCAGGGATACCCACAACTTGTCGTCGGAGTTCTCCGGATCGAGACTTGTTGTTGAATAAAGGCTCGCCAGGATCGTTGTGAGAATAGCAATTACAAATAGCGCCTTGGTTAGTCGATTTGCCTTTTTCTTGAGTTGTATGGAGAATGCGTCGGCAGCCTTTCCGATTGCGCAAAGTCGTTCCAGTTGAGAAGTAACTGATTGCTGAGTTTGCGGTTCACCGATTCCTTGAAGAATAGCGGCGGCACAGTCCGGTTGAGTATCGGACTCGATTTGAGCGAGAGCCGAGAACTGCCACAAGTTGGTCGCTTTGCGAGTGATCAGAGTATTGCCCCGCAGTTGCCAGTTCCGCCAAATCTGAATCTTTTCCTTGGAACCCTTGTCAGAGACTGGCCATCTGTCTTCGGGGCTCCAAACCCAGGCAAAATCCTCCAGATCCTTGGTGTTTGCGACGTCCTGCGACTTCGGATCCGGCGCGGGGCCGAGCTCATTCGCGGGGCCGAGCTCATTCGCGGGGCCGAGCTCGTTGTAAGGGTGAAGAATCCTTAATGGAGTCTGGTCATCTTGCTGGTGAGTTTCCTGTCCAGGAAAATGCTTGGAGCGTGGATAACGCAATTGAAGCACGGGCCCTGTATTGCGCCAGTTGAGCGGCCGAGTGATGGAGAGGAGCCGGTCGTCAAAGCCCTTGCGCTTCGATTGAATGACCTGATGGGGGATGTTGTTCTGGTGAGAATCGAAGTCGTCATCGTTGATGGAGATCACGATGTCACAGCAGCTTCCCACATATTCACTGGCGGCCCGGAATCGGGCATCCGCCTTCACCGGATCGTTGACGTCGCTCGCCATCTCCACCTCCCATTTCGCTTCTGGAAGCTCTCTCAGTTCGACATCGTCTTTCTTGAGAACCGTGAAGACGTCTTCTGGGTTCAATTTTGCCACCAACTGGTCGAACTCCTGCTGTCGCCGCTGGTTGGCTTGGTCGATGGCGGGATTAGGGGCGGAACCCGTGTAGGATTGGTCCCAGACAAAGGTTGAGCATTGCCGATACAGGTTCTTGGGGAAGGCGAGAGGAGCGCGAACCACGAATCCGTCTAACTGCAGTGCCACTTCGGCCACCAATTGATCGGCTCCGGGAGCGAGTGAGGACAGGACATGGATCTCCGGCGGCTCAGCTCCAGCTTGGTCGTAATTCCAGGAGGCCAGTCCGTGACCTTGATCCGGATGCGCCAGCAGCTTGCGAAACTTCGCATCGTGCTCTCCGGCGAGGCCTGCCTGCAGCGCCAGCAGAATGGTCCTGACTTGTTCCGCGAGCTTTGGGTAACGCTCGATGGCACAGGACGCACCATTGACCTCCGGAATGAGATCCATATTTCCGGTGACGCCGATCAAAAAGACAGGGCGGACTTTTGATGTGCTCATGCGCGTGAGGTAGAACCTCATCACCCTTTCGACAAGTTTGGGGTCAGACAAGCCAATTCTTCAAAACCTTTCGGAGTGGAGGCAGAGCACCTTGTCTGGCTGCTGGATGCTCAACAGATTTGTGTTGGCCAATCCTGGCCGAACCCTTCAGGATCTGGAAGTCACTCCAATAACCCCACTCTATGAAGCTCCGTTTCTTGACCCTGACCCTGCTCTGCATCGCTTTCACCTCTGCCATCGGATGGGCGGATGTAGCCAAAGACCGCACCGTCATCCTCATCAGCATTGATGGGTTGGCGGATTACTACTTTGATGATGAGAAGGCGCGCATGCCCACGATTCGCGAGATGGCTGCCGAAGGCGCTCGCGCCAAACGTATGGAAGGTTCCTTCCCGACAGTGACCTGGCCGAACCACACCACCTTAGTGACCGGCGTGCATCCGGGGAAACACGGAGTGATCGGGAACAATTACTACGATCGCCAGCAGGAGAAGACGATTCCCCTGATTCCCGATCCGCTCTTCGATAAGGATGAGATTGTCACCTCGCCCACGGTCTATGATGTCGCTCACGAGGCCGGGCTGAAGACGGCCGGCGTGATCTGGCCGGCGAGCCGCAATGCCGCGACCCTCGACTGGCAGATCCCCGATGTGTTCGATCAGGAGATTTTCGAGAGCAATAGTACGGAGAGCTTACTTGCAGAGCTGAAAGAGCTCGGCATTCCCTACTGGCGTCAGATGGAGTGGTGCAAGGCCGGGAATGAAGGCAAGCCCAAGCGCGACTGGATGTACACTCGGATTGCGCAGCATATCCTCCGCACCCATCAGCCGAACCTTCTGTTGCTGCATTTGGTGAGCGTGGATGCACTGGAGCATGCCCACGGTCGTCAAGCGGACGAAGTCTACTGGGCGATCGATGATTCGGATCGGTGCATCCGTGATTTGCAGACGACGATCGAAGAAGCCGGGTTGGCGGATCGCACCACCTTCTTCATCTGTGCGGATCACGGTTTCATCACTTACACCAAGCAGATCCTTCCCAATGTGGTGCTGCGGCAGGCGGGACTTCGCGAAGGGCAAGGAGTGCGCTTGGAGCAAAAGGCCTACGCGCTTTCGCAAGGCGGAGGCTGTTTCGTCTACTTGCTGGACGGAATTGAGGACAGGGAAGCCACGACTAGCCAACTGGCCGAACGGTTTTCCCAGGTCGAGGGTGTGGAAGTGGTGATCAAGCCTGAGGAATTCGCCAAGTTCGGCCACCAGTTACCCGAGAAGGATCCACGGGTACCAGATCTCATGCTGTCTGCTGCTGACGGATATTCCTTCTCGGGGAAGGACAGCGGCGAGGCCGTGATTGAGGAGACCGATGGTCCAAAGGGATCTCATGGATACTCACCCTTTCATCCGCTGATGGGCGCCAATTTTGTCGCTTCCGGGGCGGGCATCAAAGAAGGCGTGGTGCTGGATCAAATCAGCGCCACCGATGTCGCTCCCACGATAGCTCGGCTGCTTGGCCTGGAGATGAAGAATGTGGAGGGACGTGTTCTCGAAGAGATTCTGGCGGAATAGGGAGGGCGAATCCTTCAAAAGATGTCGATTCCACCGGACGAACGGGAAACGTAGGCAAAGTCTTGCTAGCAAGGCGGGAACCATTGTTAGCATCGATCCATTGAATTAGCCCCCCTGACAACTGATGAGTAAGATCCGTAAAATCTCCAGACGACTCAGCCTGAAGCTCTTTCTCGCTTTGGGCGCACTCCTTGGCTTTGGTGGCCGGCGCGAAGCCTTGGCCCAGGACGCCGGGGAAGAAGCCATGGAACCGCTGGAGAAATGGAGCAACACCAATGACCGGGTCTGGCTTGGGGGTGATGTCTGGGCGAATCCCATGGAGGATTGGAAGATTGTGGATGGCTGGGCGGAATGCCATGACAGCGGAGGGGATCGCAGCATTCATTCCCTGACACATCAGATCACGAATCTCGATGGCTCCTTCAGCATGTCCGTGCGGGTGGGGCGATTGGAGAATCTAAACAACGACAACGGCGCGGGCTTCCGGATTGGGATCAAGAGCGAACTCAATGAGGTGCGCAGCAATGCTTTCGCGAAAGGCGGACTCGATTGCGGTGTGGTGGGCGATTCCCTGGTCATTGGGCCCAAGCAGGCGAAGCTACAGACCAAGCCGGGAGATGAGTTCGCGCTGCAGCTTACGGGTAAACCGGCGGGTGGAAAGGTGGCGTTGACTCTGACAGCTCTTTCTCCTGAGGGCGACACCCTGGGAACTTTCACCCACGAAGCCCAAGTGCAGTACGTGCTGGGCAATGTCGCGGTGGTGAGTCAATTTAAGGGACCTCGGCGGGGAGAGAAGAAGGCCTACAAGTTCGCGGAGTGGAAGGCCGGAGGGGACGCGTTCGCGATCACTCCCGAGCAACACTTTGGGCCGATTCTCTGGTCTATGTATTCCCTGAGCGATTCGCGTGGTGACGAAGGTTTTGTGCTCAAGTTGAGCGCATTGACAGGGCCCATGGGCGCTGCAGACAACCAGAACGTAGAGCTACAGGTTCAGAAGAGCGGGAACTGGGAATCCCTGGGCGAGGCGGCCTTGGATACCGATGCCTGGGTGGCGACTTTCCGGATTTCCAATTGGGATGAGAAGACGGAGACTCCTTTCCGTCTCATCTACCGGGAGAAGCTGAAGGACGGCGGAGAAGCGCCGTACGAGTGGAGCGGGAAGATACGTGCCAATCCAGAGGGCCGTCCCATGCGACTGGGCGCACTGACTTGCCAGAACGACTATGGCTTCCCCTATGCACCAGTGGCAGAGAACCTGATCAAGGTGGATCCGGACATGCTCTATTTCTCCGGCGATCAGATCTACGAGAGTCATGGTGGATTCGGTATCATTCGCGAGCCCGCGGAACCGGCGATCCTCAACTATCTTCGCAAGTACTACCAGTTTGGTTGGGCGTTCCGGGAAGCCATGCGAGATCGGCCCACGCTCTGTATCCCGGACGATCACGATGTGTTCCAGGGCAATATCTGGGGAGAGGGCGGTCAGCCCATGAAAGATCTCGATGCTGGAGCCTCCTCCAAGGGCGGTTATCGCGAGCCCGCGCGGATGGTGAACGCAGTGCACAAGACTTGTGTGGGGCATCACCCGGATCCCTATGATCCAGAACCCTGCGCGCAGGACATCAGCGTCTACTATGGCGATGTGGTCTTCGGTGGGGTGAGCTTCGCTGTCCTGGGAGATCGTCAATGGAAGAGCGGCCCGGAACACGTCGATACCGGGGAAGGTCGTGCGGATCACGTTTCCGACCCAGACTTTGACACGTCAGTACTGGACAAGCCGGGCCTGGTTTTGCTGGGCGAGCGTCAGGAAGAGTTCCTGAAGGCCTGGGGCAAAGACTGGCGCGGTCACAGCATGAAGGTGCTCCTGAGTCAGACCGTATTCGGTGGCGTGGCGACGCATCACGGCAACTACGATGGTTATCTGAAGGCGGACCTCGACTCTGGTGGTTGGCCGCAGACGGCGCGCAATCGGGCGATCGATATCATCCGGGAATCCATGGCTTTGCACATCAATGGTGACCAGCACCTCACGACGCTCACTCAATACGGAGTCGACAAACAGCGAGACAGCAACTGGTCCTTCTGCACTCCGGCAATTTCCGCTGGTTATCCCCGGTGGTGGCGTCCGGACGAGATGGGGATGCCGCACGAAAACCGTCCCAAGCATGGCATCGAACAGACGGGAGAATACCTCGATGGCCTCGGCAACAAGGTCTATGTTTACGCGGTAGGAAATCCGGAAGTCGGAACGGAGAAGAATCGCTATGACAAGGCTCACCAGAAGGGAAGCGGATTTGGCGTGGTGACCATCGATACCGAAGCCAGGACCTACACTCTGGACTCCTACAAGTTCCTCATCGATGTCACTGATGGGAACCCGGACAATCAGTTCCCCGGGTGGCCGGTGACGATTCACCAGAAGGAGAACCGCGGGGAGAACCTCCTGGGCTAGCCGCGTGCGCCGCTGAGATACATGGCGGCATCGGTGTCTCGAGGAGACTCAAAAACTTCCTTGGCGGGGCCGGCCCCTACGATGGTGCCGGCTCCGTTCTTGACCCAGAACACCGCGAGTTGATCCGCGATGCGATGGGCTTGCGCCAGATTGTGGGTGACGATGACCACGGTAACCTTGCCGCGCAGAGCGGCGATGTGATCCTCCACAACCGCGGAAGCCAGGGGATCCAAAGCGCTGCAGGGTTCATCAAAAAGAATCACTTCTGGATCCAGGGCCAGAGCACGGGCGATGCAGAGACGTTGTTGCTGTCCGCCGGAGAGAAGCGCCGCACTCTTTTCCAGCCGGCCGGAGACCTCATCCCACAGGCCCACATCTTTCAAGGCCCGCTCCATGATCTCCGGGACTTCGGACGCAGGCATCCCGTGTTCTCTGAGTGGGATCTCGAAGTTTCGGCGGATAGAATGGGGGAATGGATTGGGCTTCTGAAACACCATCCCAACGCGTCGCCGCAGGGCGAGGACGTCCATCTGAGGGGCCGTAATCTCGGTGTCGGTGCCCATGCGGATATTGCCCTTCACTTCGCAACCCGGGATCAGATCTGTCAGGCGATTCAACGCATTCAGGAAGCTGCTCTTGCCGCAACCCGAAGGACCCACCAGGGCCGTGATCTCACCGTCCGCAATCTTCAGGGACACATCCTGCAGTGCCGTGAAGTTCCCGTAGCGAATGGTGAGATGATCGATGCAGAGCTTGGCTGGTTTCATGGATCGATGTGACGACGGATCCAGCGATCCGCCATGGTGGAAGCAGTCAGGTTGATGATGAAGAGCAGGACAAGCAGAATCAATGCACTGGCGGCGGCATTCGCAGCACCGCCGGGAATGTTCATGGCCAGATCGTAGATATGAACGGAGAGGGAACGTCCGGAATCGTGCAGCGAGGAGGGCCAGCGAGTGGCGTAACCGCTGGTGAAGATCAGCGCGGCAGTCTCAGCCAGGGCGCGTCCGATTCCCAGGGTCAGCCCCACAACTATCCCGGGTGCGGCGGACGGAAGGAGAATCTTGATTAGGGTGCTGGCTTTGGTCATGCCAAGCGCTGCAGACGCCCGGCGGAAGTCCTCCGGCACACTGCTCATGGCGGCCATGCTGGTGCGGATCCCCAGAGCAGTGGATACCAGAGTGGCTACTTGATAGTCGATCACCTGGTTCATGGACGCCATGATTCCATTGCGCATCAGTTGTTTGATCACGTCAATGGGATTTTGATTCAAGACCTCAGCAAGATATTGGACCGTCATGGTCTCGGGAAGGACCAATGCGCGGGACTGGGCCCGCCGCTCGGAAGCCTTGCGGGGTCTTGGCGCTGAGCCTGCTTCGTCCACTGTGGTGGGTCGT
>JBHIXE010000219.1:0-9540 GCA_041984905.1 Verrucomicrobiales bacterium
GACTGATGAAAAATGCCGGGTGCATCCTCTTTTTTTCAGAGGTGCGCCCGGTCATCACGTCTAGGTTTCTTGACGAATCCAATCTTTGACCGCTTATTTTCGTCGCTCAACGCCTCTATGCCGTCATTCTTCACAGGATCCTTGATCATTCTGGCCATGCTCAGTCCATGGTGCCCCTGTCGGCATCTCGACGGCTGCCATGATGAGGCGCAGGGAAATCACCATCATGGTGAAGTGAGCTACCACTCTCATTACGATCACTGTGATCAGAAGCATGATTGCCCCGCGCAAGACACTGAGCATCAGGATCACGAACAACCACTGAGCACCTTTGCCCCCCTGCTCTTCAAGGTTCAATCGACCCAGTCCGTGCTGTCGATTGACCTGCTAAGTTATTTTCTTTCTGCGGAATCGTTACTGCAGCAGCTTCAATCTGAAGACTCGCTGGGTCCTCCCCGGACCCCACCCAATGAACGAAGAGCCGCTCTGCTCTCTCCCGCTTTCACGGGAGTCCTTCTCATTTGATCTGACCTGATCAACCGGGCCTTTCAGGCCTGTCTTGACGGTGCCTCTTGCGCTGTCGCTGGTTCCTTGTTCCGGAACTCTCCTGCTGTCTTTTCAGCAAACTTCATGCCCGAGGTTTCCCTTTGCGCGTTTGGCGGTAATCTAGCCTAACGAGCCCACCTATGAAATACCCTGTCCATATCCTAGCATTCTTCCTCCTTCTCGCCGGTCTCGTTTCCGCTGAGTCTCACCGATATACGCCCAATGCGGCGATCTCGGAAGCGATCTCCGGAAACCTGGAACTGCGAGCGGCCCGGCATCGCATTGCCGTGG
Organism: Verrucomicrobiales bacterium; assembly: GCA_041984905.1. Taxonomy (GTDB): domain Bacteria; phylum Verrucomicrobiota; class Verrucomicrobiia; order Verrucomicrobiales; family DEV007; genus JBHIXE01. Next base: position 838 of record JBHIXE010000219.1, read on the forward strand.
CTGAGGCTGAGCTCAAGTGGTCAGGCAAACTCGCCAATCCAGAGCTGGAACTGACCGGCAGCACGGATCAGTGGGGCTTGAATGACAACGAGAGCCTCATGGAAGTTGCCATTTCCCAGGAGTTCCCGCTCACCAATCGCCTGAAACGGGAGCGCAATCTCTCCGAAGTCGACGTCGCCTTGGCGAAAGCGGAAGTGCGGGTGCGGGAATGGGAGCTGGCGGGCAAGGTGCGGACCGGTGCCGTGAACGCCCTGGCCATGCAACGCCAGATCCGGCTGCGGGAAGACCTGCGGGATGTGCTCACGCAATTGGTGCAAAGCGTGGAAGAGGCCTTCGGGCGAGCTGAAGCATCGCAGCTGGACGTGACCGAAGCCAAGCTGGAGGTGCAGATGCAAACCAAGGCGATTCGCCAGTTGGAGAGCGAACTGCAGTTGGCGAATGCCGAGCTGCGAGGGTTGATGAGCTTGCCGCCGGATACCCAGGTGCGGATTCTGGGGAACCTGGACTCGCCCAATGGCGATTGCCGAGTGCAGCCCACGACCGAAGTGGTGGCGAAACGGCCGGATCTGCAACTCAGCGTTCTGGAGGAGCGCCGGGCTGAAGCCGCCGTTGCCCTGGCCAAGTCTCAACGCTGGGAAGATATCGCGGTGAAGCTCTTCATGGAGAGGGAAACGGCGGTGGATGAGCCGGAAGGAACGGAGCGGAACACGTTCCTGGGCCTCAGTCTTTCGGTTCCCCTGCCCATCCGCACACCCAAGGCGCGCCTCACGGATGCGCCAAAAGAGGAACTCGCCACGGCTCAAGCCAGCACCACGGCTATCGCGGCTGCGATTCACAATGAAATAGCCACGGCCAATGAGGAAGTCGTCAGCCGTCGCCGAATCTATGAACAGGCCAGCGGTGAGATCCTGACCCTGGCTCGTGAAAACGTAGACCAGGTCAAGCAGGCCTGGCTCAACGGCAACGCCAGCATTCTGCGTCTGCAACGCGCCCAGGAACGGGCCCTCAGTCTGGAGGAAAGCTCGATCGAAGCGCTTCACCAATATCATCTTGCCTGCGCCCGCGTGCGGAAAGCGGCGGCTCAGGACGTTTCGGCGGAGATCTCTCCAGATCCCGCCTCTCCCTAAATTTGTTTTCCCTAGGACATGAACTTCAAAACCTCAGGAAATTCTCTTCTCCCTATCTTTGCTCTATACTGCCTGACCATCACAGGAGCCTTGGCTGCTGACGATAGCGAAGGCCCCATCGATCCGAATCGGATCGCCAATACCATCATTCTCGATGAAATCGCTGTGGCGAATCTTGGCATCGAGACCGTCGAGGTGATCGAGACGGACTTCGAGACCACCGTGTTTGCCATTGGTCGAATCGAAGAGATCCCGGAGTCGCATTCGGTCCTCTCCTCCCGCATCGCCGGCCGGGTAATTGAGCTGAACGCCTTCGTGAGCGACCGGGTGAAGAAAGGCGATGTCCTGGCCGTGGTCGAAAGCCGCCAACCTGGCAATCCGCCTCCCTCCGTCAAGCTCACTGCGCCGAGAGACGGGATGATCACGGAATCCCACGTGAAGTTGGGGGAACCCGTGGAGCCGGATCGCGAACTGCTGGATATCTCCGACCGAAGCCAGGTCTGGGCCGTGGCCAAGATTCCGGAACAGGAAGTCGCGGAGATGAGTCCGGGTACCAAGGCGCGGATTCGGATTCCCGCGCTGGGCAATGAGCGAGTCACCGCCAAGCTCGTGCGCTATGGAGTGACCGCGGATCGTGAGGCCGGCACGATAGACGGAATCTTTGTGTTGGAAAACCCTGACGGGAAGCTCACGCCTGGTATGCGAGCGGAGTTCTCCATCATCACAAAGAGCCGGGATTGGGTCATGGCCGTTCCTCGCGCCGCCATCCAGGGAGATCCGACCAAGCGTGTCGTGTTCGTGAAGGACTTTGAACTGGCCAATGCCTTCGTGCGCTGCCCGGTCCAGCTTGGCGAACAGAACGAGGAATATGTGGAGATTGTGAACGGCCTGTTCCCCGGAGATGAGGTGGTCACGCGCGGTTCCTACGCTCTGAGCTTTGCCGGCGGCGGAAGCGGCATGTCGTTGAAGGAAGCCCTGGATGCGGCCCACGGACACGAGCACAACGAGGACGGCTCTGAGATGACGCCGGAGCAGAAAGCCGCCAAGGCAGATGGTGGCGATCACGATCATGACCACGCCCATGCGGAAGGCGGCGGACTCTGGGTGAAGATCTACGCCGGGCTTGTCACCCTCCTCCTGATCCTGGCCGGGCAGCAACTCTGGAAGCAGCGTAGCTCCGCCAAGGCTCAACCCGCGCCAGCGAAGCCAAAAGCCAAACCCGCAGGAGCGAACTAATGCTGAACCAGCTCATCCGCTTTTCCCTGCAGCAGCGCGCCTTGATTCTGGCCTGCGCCGTGGTCTTGCTCGTGCTTGGCCTGAAGCAGGCCATCCAGTTGCCGGTCGAGGTGTTGCCGGACCTGACCAAACCCACGGTCACCATCCTGACGGAAGCGCCGGGGTACGCACCAGAAGAAGTCGAGACGCTCATCACCATTCCCCTGGAGAGCGCCCTCATGGGTGTCACCGGCGTGAGCCGCCTCCGGTCCACCAATGACATCTCCCTCTCACTCGTTTTTGTCGAGTTCGACTGGGGCACGGACATCTATAAAGCTCGACAGTTTGTCCAGGAGCGGTTGACGGGTATCGCTGAAATTCTTCCAGAGGGCATCAGTCCCTACATGACGCCCGTGACTTCTCTCATGGGGGACATCATGCTGATCGGCCTCAGGGATCCCACGGGACAGACGGATCCCAAGGACCTCCGAGTGACCGCGGACTGGGTCCTCGCCAAGCGTCTCCAATCCATTCCAGGCATTGCCGAAGTGCTGTCCATGGGCGGTGGGGTGAAGCAGATCCAGGTTCAGCCCAACCCCGAAAACATGCTCGCTCTGGGGGTCAGCTTCGAGCAGATCCACGATGCGGCGGCAAAAGCCGTCCGCAACACCACGGGCGGATTCCTCACCGAGCGCGCGCAGGAGATCATGGTGCGAAATCTGGCCATGACCACGGATCTGAATGCAATCGCCAATACCGTGGTGACCTACCAGAACGACCGGCCCATCAGTCTGAGAGACGTCGCGACCGTGGCCTGGGACATCGAGCCGATGCGCGGAGATGCCGGGATGGGCGCCAAGGAAGTGGGCATGGAAGGCGATGCCACGGGAGATCCCGGGATCATCCTCAGCGTGCGGAAGTCTCCTGGCTTTGACACCAACTCCCTCACCAAGGTGGTCGAGGAAGCCATCGCCGAGTTGGAGGCAACGCTCCCTGACAATTACGAGCTACTCACCATCTATCGCCAGTCTGACTTTATTGAACTGGCGATCGGCAATCTGGAGGAAGCCCTGCGGGACGGAGCCATCATGGTCGCCATTGTCCTGTTTCTCTTTCTCTTCAACGTCAGGGTCACCCTGATCACCCTGACCGCGATCCCCCTTTCCCTGGCGATCACCGTGCTGGTGTTCGGCATGTTCAACCTGACGGTCAACTCCATGACCCTTGGCGGGTTGGCGGTGGCGATCGGGATGGTCGTGGATGACGCCATCGTGGATGTGGAGAACGTCTTCCGAAGGCTCAAAGAGAACGCGAGACTGGCCGAACCACTCCCGAAGCTGGAGGTGATCGCGCGTGCCTCCGCCGAAGTGCGATCCTCCATTCTCTACGCCACGATCCTCATCATTCTGGTGTTCCTGCCATTGCTTGCCTTGAGCGGAGTGGAAGGCAGGCTGTTCACACCCATTGCCATCGCCACGATGGTGAGCATGGCGGCGTCCTTTGTGGTGTCCCTCACGGTCATCCCGGTGTTGAGTTCCTTCCTGCTCAATCCTCAGAGCGGAAAAGAGCATGGTGACGTGGCGGTCGTTCGGTGGCTCAAGACCCTGTTCCGCACCACCTGGCTGAGGTTCTCTCTGGCCCAGCCCTTCATCCTCCTGGTCCTTACCGGATTCCTCATCTGGTTCAGTGCGGACGCCTACACCCGCATGGGAGGCAACTTCCTGCCACCTTTCCGGGAGCCAACCGCCCTCGTGGCCACCACGACGGCCCCAGGCACCTCCCTGAAGACGACCACGGAACTGGCCCACACTGCCCAGAATCTGCTGCTCCAGATTCCTGAAGTGGAGGTCGTTGGATTCCGAGCGGGACGTGCCGAACGAGGCGATCACGTGGTTCCTGTCTCTACGGTGGAGTTTGAGATTGAGTTCAGCCACGATGAAGGACGCCCCAGAGCGGAGATCCTCGATGATATCCGCCAAAAGATGCGGGGCATTCCGGGCACGTTCAGCGCCATGAGCGGTCCTTTGGCGGACCGGATCGGGCACATGCTCAGCGGCGTTTCCGCCAAGGTCGCCGTTAAGATTTTCGGCCCGGATCTGAACGAGCTGCGCCGGTTGGGAACAGAGATTGCCGAAATCGCCCGCGCCATCCCTGGCCTGGAAGAAGCACGGATCGAGCAGCAGGCGCCCATTCCACAGTTGCGCATCGAAGTGGACCGCAAGCGCGCCCTTGCTTACGGCGTTGCGCCGGGAGATCTCAACGAAGAACTGGCGACGTTGATCGGAGGCGAAGCGGTATCGGAGGTCTATGAAGGCCAGCGGGTCTACGACCTCGTGGTCCGTCTCCCTGTCGAGTGGCGGGAGAACCCCGACCGCCTCGCAAACCTCTATATCGATACCCAGAGCGGCCAGCGCATTCCGCTGAGCTATGTGGCGGAGATTCGTCAGGCCACCGGCCCCAACACCATCATGCGGGAGAACACTCAGCGCCGCTTTGTCGTTTCCATCAATCCCACCACCAGTGACCTCAATGCGGTGGTGGAGGAACTTCAACGCAAGGTGGATGCGGAAGTGCGTCTACCCGAGGGCTATTCCATTTCCTTCGAAGGCGAGTATCAGGCACAACAGGAGGCTTCGCGGACCATTTTTCTCATGTCGATCGTGATTCTGCTCGTGGTGGTATTCCTCCTCTTCAGCTACTTTCAGAGCTTCAGCTTTGTCTTCCTGGTATTGACCATCATCCCGGTCTCGCTGATCGGCGCGGTCCTCTATACCCGAGTCACCCTGGACAACATCAGCATCGCCACGCTGGTCGGATTCATCGCCGTAGCGGGTATCGCGGCTCGAAACAACATCATGATGATCTCTCACTACCTCCACCTCATGCGTCATGAAGGCGAAGGATTCACCCGAGAGATGGTGATCCGGGGCACCGAAGAACGGCTGGTTCCCGTGCTCATGACGGCGATCTCCGCCGGTATGGCCCTGATCCCGCTGATCCTGGCCGCGGACGAACCCGGCAAGGAAATCCTCAACCCGGTCGCGGTCGTGATCGTGGGAGGACTGGTCAGCTCCACCCTCCTCGGTCTCGGGATTACTCCCGCCATTTTCTACCATTTCTGCCGGAAAGCGGCGGAAAAATCCATTCGGGTCGGCGCGCCGGCCACCCAGTAATTGATCACCCAACCTGCAATCTGAAACCAACCAACATATCAACCTAACCACTATGAAAAAAACACATCCCCTCCTCTCCTTCCTGGGTCTTGCAGCTGCCGCGGCAGTCGCCCTGCCCGCCGCCATCTTCGCCGATGACGACCACAAGGATCACGATCATGACCATGACCACGAGAAGAAGATGGCTGGCCCGAATGGCGGGCGCGTCATCATGTCCGTGGAACCTCACGTGGAGTTTCTCGTTCAGAAAGACGGCACCGTGAAGATCACCCCTCTGGACGATCACAACAAGCCGATCGCTCTGAGTGGTCAGAGTGCCCGCCTGACAGGTGGTGATCGCACCAACCCGACCCGGATGAACTTCGCGGCCAAGGACGGTGCACTCGTCTCCGATACCGCATTCCCGGAAGGCAACGACTTCCCGGTCGTGCTGCAACTGAAGGCTTCAGAAGACGCTGAGTCCGTCGTCGAGAAGTTCCAGCTGAACCTGAAAGACTGCCCGACCTGCGACTTCAACGAATACGCCTGCATCTGTGACCACGAACATGACCATGATCACGATCACAAGCACGAGGAAAAGAAATAGGCGATCCTCTCCATCAAATTCACAACATCGCAGAAAGCCGGGCATGTCCCGGCTTTCTCGTTTTTGGCCATCCACCGGCGAGCTTGGGCGTCGCTTGGTGTGGAGCTCGCATCGTTTGTCAAAATCGACCACCCTCTGATCGGTATTGGTTGCCAGACCTACCTCCCTCAAAAGATGGTGTATTGATGTGAAACAGAAGGAACAACAAGATCCGCACTGGCACCACCTGGAACACGGTGAGGTAGCGGAACTGCTTGAAACAGACCCGCAAACGGGCTTAACGGCCGCGGAAGCAGGCAAGCGACTGGATCACTACGGCCCCAACTTGGTTTCAAGGCGAAAAGGGCAACCAGCATGGGTCCGGTTTCTGCTCCAGTTTCACCAACCCCTGGTCTACATTCTGCTGTCGGCCAGCCTGATTACCGCTGCCCTCCATGAGTGGGTGGATAGCGGGGTCATCTTTGGGGTAGTACTGATCAACGCCATCATCGGCTTCTTGCAAGAGAGCAAGGCGGAGCATGCCATCGAAGCACTTGGCCGAATGGTGGTCACGGAGGCCACGGTCCGCCGGGACGGTCGCAAGCAGCGGATACCTTCGGCAGAACTCGTGCCTGGCGACATCGTTCTCCTCCAGGCCGGGGATCGCGTTCCAGCGGACTTGCGCCTCTTTACGGTGCGCAATCTACACTGCGATGAATCCGCCCTGACGGGCGAGTCGCTGCCCGTGCTGAAGCATTCGGACTCGCTGGCCTGGGATCTGGCCCTGGCGGACCGTAAGAACCAGGCCTATGCAGGCACGTTGATCACGGCGGGATTGGGCGAAGGGTACGTCTGGGCCACGGGTGATCATACGGAAACAGGTCGCATTGCCTGGCTGATCTCCGAGGCTTTTGAGCTTTCGACGCCGCTCACGCGGAAGATCGCAGAATTTAGCAAACTGCTCATTTGGGTCATCCTTGGTCTGGCGGCTCTCACCTTCGCAGTCGGTGTGGGGCGAGGAGAAGCCCCCTTTGAAATGTTCATGGCCGCAGTCGCGCTGGCAGTGGGCGCCATCCCGGAAGGACTTCCCGCCGCCGTCACCATCGTGCTCGCAATCGGAGTCAATCGCATGGCTCAACGCCGCGCCATTATCCGCAAGCTTCCGGCCGTAGAAACCCTCGGGAGCACCACCACCATCTGCTCCGACAAAACGGGCACCCTCACGGAGAACCAGATGACCGTGCAGGAAGTGCGGGCAGGTGGCCAGCGTTATGAAGTGACCGGAACCGGGTACAGCCTGGGTGGGGAGATCCGGCAAGACGGCAAAGTTATCGCAATTGAACAACACCCGGCGCTGCGGGAATGCCTTCTCGCGGGAGTTCTCTGCAGCGATTCCCAACTCAAGGTCGAGGATGACGGCACTACCGTCGAAGGGGATCCGACGGAGGCCGCGATGTTGGTCGCCGGAGCCAAGGCCGGTCTGCTCCACGCGGAAGTTCGCGCCTCCACTCCTCTCATCGACATGATTCCCTTCGAGTCAGAGCACATGTTTCGCGCCACTCTGCACGGCGGTAACGATGCCTCTCGTACCATCTATAAGGTAGGAGCTGTCGAAATCCTCATCGAGCGCTGCGATGAAGTGCTGACAGCAGATGGTCAAAGCTCCCCAATCGATCGCATGGCCATCCGAACGGAAGCCGAAGAAATGGCGAAGGGCGGATTGAGGGTCCTCGGGTTCGCCCGCCGGAAGGTGGCTGGCAACCACAATTCGCTAGACCACGACCACGTGCGCAGTGGTCTCACCTTTCTCGGTCTGCAAGGAATGATTGATCCCCCAAGACCTGAAGCCATTGATGCCGTCGCCACCTGCCGAAGGGCCGGCATCCAAGTGAAAATGATCACGGGAGACCATGCGCTCACCGCCAAAGTCATCGCGGAACGCATCGGCCTCGTAGCCCCCGGAGCCGAAGCCGATGTCATCACAGGACTGGAGCTGGATACGATTTCCGATACGGATCTGCCAACTATAGCGGAGAAGACGGAAGTCTTTGCCCGAGTTACACCGGAGCAAAAACTGCGATTGGTCAGGGCACTGCAAGCCCAGGGCCACGTCGTCGCCATGACCGGCGATGGGGTGAATGACGCCCCTGCGCTGAAACAGGCGGATATTGGTGTGGCGATGGGGATCTCCGGCACTGATGTGGCCCAGGGAGCCGCCGACATGATCCTGACGGATGACAATTTTGCCAGCATTCAAGCAGCCGTAGAAGAGGGCCGCGGCGTCTTTGACAACCTGCGGAAGTTCATCGTTTGGACCATGCCTACGAATCTGGGGGAAGGCGGCATCATCCTCGTGGCCATACTCCTGGGTCTCGCATTGCCAGTCTCTCCGGTGCAAGTGCTCTGGATCAATATGACCACCGCTCTGCTTCTGGGCCTCATGCTTGTATTTGAACCCAAGGAACCGGGACTGATGAACCGGCCTCCCCGTGATCCCCGCAGGCCCCTTCTCACCTTCCCCCTCTTTATGCGCACCGGGCTGGTATCCCTCATTATTGTGGGAGGAGGCTTCTGGATCTTTCAGCGGGAGATGGCTGCCACTGGAGAAACCGCCGCCGAGGCC
>JBHIXE010000220.1:0-306 GCA_041984905.1 Verrucomicrobiales bacterium
GGCCAGCGATTGAAGTTCGCCATGAACGCCGGGATCTACGAGCCGGGCTACACGCCATCTGGGCTCCACATCGAGAATGGCAAGACGCTGGTCGGGCTTAACCGCAATCCCCCGCCGCCCAAGAAGAGCCCCAGCGATTTCACCCCGAACTTTTTCCTCCAACCCAACGGCGTCTTCTTCATCGATGCCAAGGGAGCAGGCGTGATGGAGACTGAGGCCTTCGCGAAATCCAAACGGAAGCCCCACCTCGCGACACAGTCCGGGCCCTTGCTGGTTGAGAATGGCAAGATCCATCCCGTCTTCACG
>JBHIXE010000220.1:316-4909 GCA_041984905.1 Verrucomicrobiales bacterium
ACAACTTCTCCAGCTTGTTCATCAAACTGGGTTGCCCAAATGCGCTCTATCTGGATGGAGATATCTCCGAGTTCTACCTGCGCAGCGACGAACCAGCGATCCAGGCGACGACCGCCTTTGCGGGAATCCTGGCAATCGTCGAGCCCATTCCCTGACGGAACCACTATTCAGTTCTTGCGAATACCGCTAACTCCGGGATCAAGGCGATCCACCGAGGTGCCAGCGGGAACGCCATCCCGCCGGGTGGCAAGACCTGATCCCCCGCATCCCTCCTTTTGGCTGGCCGGGACCTCGCCCAGTCGGTAACTTGCAAACGCACCTTGGCTGCGGCCCAATGTGCATGCTCGATCGCGCTTCCCAATCGCCCGCTCATGGAAACCATTGCCATCAATCCTGAAGCCAATCCCTGGTTCACTCCGGAATGGATCACCGCCTTCTCCGCGGCGCTATCCGCCTTCGCCCTCCTGCTGCTTGCCCTCTTCGCCACAGCCAAGCTGGGAACGGTGGCCAAACAGCTGAGCAAGACAGCCGATCAAATTGGGAGCGCGCTCCATTCTCAACGCGAGCAACGCACCCTCGAAGCTGTTCGCCGCTACGAGACGGATCCGGAACTGCGCACCACGATTCGCACCATCTACGAGAAGACCGAGCAAAACACGGATTACACACTGCTGGATGACTCCGACCGCTTCCACGTGCTCACCCTGCTCAACTACTACGACGGGATCGCCTCAGGTATCGAGCAAGGCATCTACATCGAAGCGCTCGTGAAGGATTACCTGGGCTTCGTGCTGGACAAGACCGTGCGAGCCCTGCTCCGCGGTGAGTCCGGCAATGGCTGGGACGCCGGGCAGCCGATCGTGCCCACGGACAACTACGAGGCGCTCCTGGGCCTTCAGCAACGCTGGGCTCTCGAGTCGAATCGCTCGCTCTACGAAATGCTGCGTTAGTTTCTCATCACCCTCGTCGATCCCCGACAGCAATTTCTCTCAGCCTGGTGATCGTCCAGTGCGGCTTTCTTCTGCCAGATCTGCACTCCTCAGAATTTGCTCGAGAGTGGCATTTTCTTCCCAGTCCACAAAATCGTGCAGCTCTACAGCATTCTTAGCCAGGCTGCACGCCCGGGTCCTTGGAACAGATTCGGACGACTGATTCGGACAACTAGAAGCGCATCTCTTGTAAGCCCTGAGCGATCACATCTCCACTCAAGATGCTCTAGCCCTTGTCGAATGCTTCGCGGAATTGGCAGATCTGCCGCACGACCTCGTGGGGATCCTCTGTGATTCCCAGCAAGCCAGCGTACTCCCGGCCTTCGGCGAGCCGCTGCAAGGTAGAGTAGAGCCCCGTGCGTTTCTCGTAGTGGGCCTTGCCCAGAAAGATCATCGGACTGGCGTGGACGAAGGTCTTGTAGTGATTCTGGGCTGCATCCATGAAGATTTCCTGCACCGTTCCGGCACTACCCGGCGCATAGATGACGCCATACCCGGCAATCGCCAGCAAGCCGTCTTCGCGAATGCTGTTGGAGAAGTACTTGGCAATGTAGGTCGAGAAAAGATTGCTCGGCTCGTGACCATAGAACCAGGTGGGAACCGCCAGGCTGGCGTGCCCTTTGGGATACCTCTTGAGCACCTCTCTGGCTGCTTCCTGGTATCCGGGATCCATGTAGTGAGGTGCTCCCTTCAGCATTTCCACGGCTTCATCCAGCTCCGCTTCCGTGCGGTCCGCCAGGTAGGCGCCGAGATTCGCAGCTTCCATGATGCCCGGTCCTCCCCCGGAAGCGATGAAGAAGCCCTCCCGTGCCAGGAGCCGGGTGGTGTGAGCCACGACCTCAAAGTAGGGATCCGTGCGCAGGGTTCCGTGCCCGCCCATCACGCCGACCACCTTCTTGGGCTGACCGGTGCCATCGGTGCGTCCTTCCAGCAGGTCCTGAAGCGCGTCATCAATCGCGTGATCGTGCAATCGCTGGGATAACGCTTCATAGATGTTGGGGTTGTTCCCTCCCGCCGCCATGAAATGATCGTAGATCCGTTTGTCCAGGGAGTTGTCCTTTCGCCTGGTGTAACCCTTGCCCAGTTCCTCGCGGGAATAGAGGTGGGGCCGGTAAGGCCGATAGGGCAGCTGATCGAACCGGGGAAAGAGCAGGGCGCCACGCCGGATCAGGAAAAGCTGCAGGTCTTCGTGCGGGAAAATGCATCCCAGGAAAACCGCGCCCTCCACCTGGACATTGTCCCAGTTTCCTTCGACTTCACCGAGATTGAGTCCCTGGATGACGCATCCGCGTAAGTCGTCCCCTCGCTGAAGATAGTCCTCCAGCCTGTCAATTTCATGTATCTCCTGCATGGTTCTCCAGCGTGATCACCGGAGAATCACGCGAGTCCCGCAAAGGTGATCATGCAGAGCGCGCTTCTGGCGATCAAAAAGCGCGAAGAGGTAGCCAACTCCCAGCCCTAGTCCGGAGAAGACCTCTCCCAGGGCCCGCCCGAACGCGCGACCAAATCCAGGGGGTTCCGCCAATTCGTTGACCACCCGGATCCCGACCATGCGCTTCCCAATGGTGGTGCCCCAGAAGCCCACAAAGATGGTGTTGTAGAGGAATCCAACAATCGAGATGCCCACGAAGCCAAAGAGCACCATCAACACGATTGGCCCAACCCAGTAATCCGAGTGAAGGCTGGTCATCCAACCGATCATGGCTCCAAAGAAGATGGTGCTCACAATAATGGTGTCCACGGTCTTGGCGACAAACCGGCGCAACCGGCTCGCGAGAATCGGACGCCTCACTTCTTGGGGATAAGGCTGCGTCGTGAGGGCCGCTTCCGGAGCATCCTGCCGCTGCATTTCTCCCCCAATGTGCGCCGCAAAGCCTTCATCCACCCGCTCCTCTGAACGGGTGCCGAGATTGTTCAGGAACGAGGAGGGTCCTTCTTCCGGTTCATGATCATCTACGTCCTGACGATAGTCCGAGTGTCCGGGATAGGGATCATTCATGGGTTGCGAATCGGGTAGAGTTCAGCCTCCCTGGACTGGAGGCATGATCGCGATCTCCTGGCCTTCCTCCAGAGGGCTGTCTCTTTTGACGTAATCCAGGTCCGCAGCAATCAATAGAGACTGATCCCAATCTCGAAGCCGGGGATATTCCCCGTAGAGGTGCTCCAACAAACCCGCGACAGTCCGTGGTTTTCCCTCCGGCAGTTCCACCTGAAGCTCGTCCTTCTCGACCAGGTCTCGAAGCACGGAAAAGAACAGCACACGCATCTTCATCTGCCCCACTCTACACGCCGCAGGCCCCCTTTCGCAAACCCTGCGCGACGGGAATCCCACCTCGAAAATGCCCAAAACTCGTAAGGATCTGGCCCAGGTGATCATCCAAATCACTGAAGCCTGACGTAACCCCTACACAGTTTCACACAATCGATTTGGGCGGATTCCGCCCTCAACCATTCCTGCCACTGGTCCCCGGCATGGAAGAAAGGCTGAGCCGGCCTTGTGCCGAGCTCGGCCTTTCAATTTATGACCCGCTGTAGGCCCGAAACGCCCCTGACAGATCTAATGGCGCAACGCGGTATCTTTGCTACAATCTCCCGCATGACCATCGCTCTCGGATCTGACCACGCCGGCTTCGCTCTCAAAGAAAGGGTGAAAGCCCATCTCCTCTCTCAAGGACACCAGGTTTCAGACTTTGGGACGGATTCCGAGGAATCCACTGACTACCCGGATTTCGTTATTCCTGCTGCAGAGAGCGTGGTGAAGGGTCAAGCTGACTATGGCATCGTTTTTGGTGGCAGCGGCAACGGAGAAGCAATCGCCGCAAACAAGGTCAAGGGCGTCCGCTGTGCCCTTTGCTGGTCCCTCGAAACCGCCGAACTCGCTCGCAAGCACAACAATGCCAACGTGATCGCCATGGGCGGTCGAGTGACAGATCCTGACCTGGCTCTCACCATGGTCGATATCTGGCTCAGCACCGAATACGAAGGTGGCCGGCACCAAGGCCGCCTCGACAAGATTGCCAAATACGAACAACTAGCGTGAGCAAGTTCAAACTAGACCGCACCTGGATCACCGCATTTTGCGTATTCGGGATCGCGTTCTGGTTGGGCATGGTCAGTTATCTGCGGGAAATTGCCCAGTGGAAGGTGAAGATGAGTTACCTCATCATCAACCCGAATCCCAGGACTGACGTCGCCACCGCCATCGTGTCCAATCTGGAGTTCTTCCGAATCTTCGTGCTCTACTCCGCCATTCTTCTCGGGCTGGTTCCCATTCTCATTGGGAAGGCCCATCGCCTTTGGCTGGGGATGCTGATCCTGTCCATTCTCCTGGTTCCCAGCATCTGGTATGGAATGCAAATCACCTACCTCTCGATGAAACTCATCGATTGGAGTGCCTTGGCCATGAGATGAAGCGGCGGCGTTTGCAAACCATTCTCGGGGGAGTGCTTCTGCTCCTGGCTCTGCCATTCCCGGGTTCCGCGGAAACCAATCCAGCGCGAGTGCGCATTGAATTGGATGAAGCCAGGCCCTCCGCAAGTCGCGGATATCTCCTCCGGGAAATGGGTCAACCTCCCCTGGAGTTTCAGGTTGGTTACGGCAAGCA
>JBHIXE010000220.1:4919-9290 GCA_041984905.1 Verrucomicrobiales bacterium
CAGGGAGTCCTCCCAGAGGGATCGCGTTTCAAGGGAGGCTACTCGCTCCTGGGACAATTCCGGGTCAACGCCATCCTCAGCCATGACCGGTTCGAGATGCTCCCAGAGTTGGTTGCCGCCTCATCCAAGACGGAAACCTATCTCCGGGAGAACCTCTTCTCGAACATGAGTGCAATCGATTTCGACGGGGATGGGCTGGGCCAGGAGTATGGATCGGCCTATATCGGCCTGGAGCCTCTCTCCGAGACGGATCAACCTTTCCATTTCGGCGTCTATGCCGGGAAATTCCGCTGGTACAGCTATGCTTTGCATGGCACTCAGGATGAAGCACGAATTGGGAAATCCATCACGGGCGGGTGCATCAATCTGCCAGCTGATGCACTGAAAGAGGTGGTGAAGCACGTCCAACTGGGGGACCTGGTGGAGATCGTTTCCCGCCCCTCCCAAGAAGACTGACCGATTTCCCAGCGCCAACGCTATCCGATGCCCTACCTCTATCTTGCCATCGCCATTGTGGCTGAAGTCATCGCCACCTCTGCCCTGAAAGCCTCGGAAGGCTTCACCCGGCTGGGGCCCTCCGTGGTGGTGACGGTCGGTTACTCGATCGCATTCTACTTCCTGTCAGTCGCGCTTCGCTCCCTGCAGATGGGTGTGGCCTATGCCATCTGGAGCGGAGTCGGCATTGCGCTCATTACGCTGGTGGGAGCGTTGCGCTTCCGGGAGATTCCGGACGCCACCGCGCTGATCGGGATGGGGCTGATCCTGATCGGAGTGGTCATGCGCTGAATCTCTCCCCGTCCGCCAAAGCCCACTGACCCTTTATTTGTCCTTGCCGGTCAGGAGCCTGGTCGTGCTGCTGGCACTCTCCACATCCACAATAGCGTGAGTCAGGAGCGGACCTTTGTGCCTCAGAATCGCCTGCAGGATTGGCCCTTGATCCACGGACGCTTCATCGGTTCCACCGGGTCCCAATGCCAGGACCACCTGGGTTCCGTCCGCGATCATCTTGGGCAGCTTCTCCAAAGTGATCAGAGAAGCTGGCCGATAACCCAGCGCCTTGCGCCGCTTGCCCTTCTTCTTCGGCACTTGAATCAACCCCTTGTCATTCATGGGTTGCCAGAAATAGTCCCCCCGGCACTGCTGAGCGGCGAAATGTTCCAACGCGGTCTTGGCGTGTTTCTCCTCCAGATAGGGAGCCCGGTAGAAGCGGCGGAGGATCGACTCCTCATCCTCAAAGCTTCCCGCCGAGCCGACCAGGATGTCCAGTTTGGAGGCGTCCTTCGCGGCCTGCCTGGCGAGCCCCGTGTCTTCAACTCCCTCAATGTCCGCATCTTCCGGCACGTAGGTCGACGCACTGAAGCAGCGGAACAGCGTTCTGCCTCCTTCGGCCAGCCGGGTGCCCGCGACCATAGCGTAAAGCAAGGCAACGGGGTGAGAAGAGGGATCCTGGTAGTCGAACCCGCTGCCCACATTGTGGAGCACGAGTTGCAGCCGGAAATTCCGGAAAAAATCCGTGGGTGGACTCAGCTTCTTCTTTCCGCACAGATCCACCACCCTGTTTTGAATTTCCGCGTCGATCTGGTCCAGATCCCGCAAGAGCAATCCCCCTAACCGATCGGCAAGGCTCTCCAGAGTCCGGCCCCCGGCGAACCCGATGTGAACGGGAATCCAGCCGTCCTCGCGCTGAAACTTCTGACTATCATGCTTGCGTATCAAGTCGCCCAACCCTATCCTCAAGGTCGCATGGTTCAGGGCAATCTTTTCAACCAGATTCCGCAAGACCACAGCCGAGGCGGCCCCCACGTCCTCCGCGGATTCCGTGTGAATCACGGACAGCACCAGGTCGTCCAAGTGCCCGCAATGCTTCCCAATCGCCTTTCGCAACCGTTCCTGAGCCTTTTGAGCGACTGGGCGTTTGTACTCCAGATAACCCAGCTTCGCGGCATGCAACAGGTCGTTGTAAGGCGTTTCCCGGCTCACCTTGATGCCGTGATCCCTTTCCAGGGTCTCTTTGATCTTCGCCGGGGGAAACCCCTGTTCGAAGTAATGGCAAGTCAAACTCACTCGGTGAAGGCGCGCGGCGTTGCGGGGCTCCTCACCAAACTCCTCAAACTGGAGATTTTGGGATCGGTCAGACAATTTCAAAAAATATGAATTGACGGCGAAATAACCGACAGGTGTTGAATGGATCATCCACGGTTTAAGCAGAGAGACAACCTCTTTCTGCCAAACTCTTCATAACCACTAGTAAGTTATTCCCATCCTTTTCACAACCATTTGTGAATCTGTGGCCATGCCTAAAGTTTCTAAGATTGTCGACCAAAAGTATTTGATCCGCCGCCCTAACCGGTCTACTTGGTTTTCAAGAAACCAGCCACATAACATTCTTCCAAAAGATGTTAGATAAGCTGGGAACTGCTGCACAACACATGAAAGATAACACCACCCTTCCATCCCAGGATCGTCCCCTCGTGGATGACCTGGCGATGGCCTTGTCTACATTCCCTAACGAGTCCCTCAACTACCTCAAAGACAATACGCACCGCCTCATCCGCGGGGTGTATGAACGGGGTGAACACGGGTGCTTGTTCAACATGCTCTCACGCCCACTGGAAAACCGTATCTGTTCCAAGGAAGACTTGTCTTTTTGGTTCACTGGCGACCGGGGAGAAGAGCTGAGGGAAACCTCTCCGCTCTACCTGTCAGCACGCCGCGTCGTCCAATCCTGGGACGGCCGCCGACTGAGCATCGACACCGTGCTATTTGTTGTCGATCAACTGCTTAAGGGAGCTGGAGAAGTGTTCCAATCAGAGCGGGAACCGGCCATTGCGGAATCGCCGGTTCTCTCACTTAGTGGAACTGCGTCCGTGCGAAAGAGCGAAGTTCAGCAAGAGCTGGCACTTCCCTTCTAACGGACTAGTCTGATACTCCATTCTATTCTTGTTAAGGAGACCCTCATCCGCTGCTACCGGATGGGGGTTTCTTCTTATCTTTCTCCACAACCAGGGGCCCTACGCTCTCATATTCTCAAGGGCACCATTGGGGAATCACTCCTGGAAAATTATAATTTTATTTCTCTTCAAGACAGGGATCCGCCCTTCTATTTAACATAAAATTTTTCTTCTCCCTAATATCATCCCTGCTCCTATCTACCACTTAGGGATCGACCTCATATCAGAACAGGAGATCCACTGAGGCAAGGCTCTCAGAAAGGGCACCTTTCCGGTCACTTTTGCCGTGATTTGGGCGCCAAATCGGGCCCGTTTTCGCCCCGAAAAGCCCCGTAATCCATCTCCTGCTTTGGAATCTTGCCCCAATGGGGTATCCTGGCGCAGTGGGAAAGCGTAGCCTTTTCCCAAACCTGAAATCGATGCTGACTCCTCCAAAATCCGATTGCGCCCTGGTGATCGTTGGCCATGGCTCAACCGAAAATCCTGACTCCAGTGCTCCGACCTACCAGCATGCGGACACCATTCGAGAGATGGGAATCTTCGGAGAGGTCCATTGCGCCTTCTGGAAGGAGGAACCTGGGTTCCGCCAGATCGATTACCTGGTGGAGCGGGATATCGTCTACGTGGTGCCCAACTTCATCAGCGAAGGCTACTTCACGACTGAGGTCATCCCCCGGGAACTCGGACTTTCCGGCCCGACCACACAAGTTCACGGGAAGACGGTTCACTACTGTAGCCCGGTGGGGATTCACCCAAGCATGACCGAACTCCTGGAGAAACACGCCCTGGAAATCGCCCCCGACACCCGGAAGGGTGACACCGCCGTGATCATTGTCGGTCACGGCACCAATCTCAACGCTCAGTCCACCGAGGCCATCAAGAACCAGGTGCATCGGCTCCAGGAACGAGACCTCGGTTACCGGCTGATCACCGATGCCTACATGGAGGAAGCCCCCTTCATCGCTCAATGGGACGAACTGACCGACTCCGAGAACGTCATCGTGGTCCCCTTCTTCATCGCGGACGGACTGCACAGCTACCAGGACATCCCGGTCCTGCTCGGCATCGATGAGGAAGTCGGTGAAGCCGCCAGCCAGACCACGATGTTTCGGGAAAACCCAATTCGTCTGCGGGGCCGCAACCTCTACTACAGCCGAGCTATTGGCACCGATCCTCTGCTCGCTCAGGTCATCCTGGATCAGGTGCGGGACTTCGATCAACTCCACCTTCAAGGCTGACCTTTCCCCATGCTGACCGATCAACTGGCAAAGCTATTGGCGACGGGGCCCCTGAAAGTGGCTCAGGTGATCCTCTGGAAGCGCAACGACGAACGCTTTGAGCTGCGCCACGTGGATGATCGGGAGACTCCTGAAGCTCACCTGACCAGTTCGGAAAGCTGGCGAGAAGCCCGTTCGATTGC
>JBHIXE010000220.1:9328-9537 GCA_041984905.1 Verrucomicrobiales bacterium
AATACCGTCCCCTCAAAGGCAGCTCAGATCTTCGGCCTGGCTGGCGACTGGACCTTCCTGGTCTGGAGGAGGTCCACTTGGCCCTGGATGCGTTCTACCCGGGCGCCCTGGGGCTTTGGGCGGCTCACCAACGAGACGCCATTCGCATTGAGCCCCTCCGAGCCACCCTGAACCGGCAAACGGGCATGTACCGTTACGCGCGAGATATT
>JBHIXE010000221.1:0-9176 GCA_041984905.1 Verrucomicrobiales bacterium
TCCTGCCTGTTTGGATTCCGGTGGTGTCGCTCGTGCCTCGCTTTACCACCGGCTACCGAACTTGTAGGCCTCCGGCCTGAAGAAAGGACTTCCTCGCTTTCACTGTTTGCGAAGCTTCTTTTGGGGACACCTTCATCTAAAATGCTCTAGAAAGAGAGGTGACCTGTCGCGATCGCGTAGACGAATTCCACCTCTTCTTCCAGTTCCTCAGCGGGAACGGACTCGGACACGATCTTTCTGAGATAGCGCTTGAGGAGCTTTCGCAATTCACTCATCCGCTGCTTCACATTGTTCTCCTCCATTTCCAATTCGATGGCGATCTCTCTGTAGGTCACGTCCTCATCCATACCCACCCGCGCACGGAGATTCCGCACCAGGAGGTTGAATTCGCGGAGCCTGCCCTTTTCCGAATACTTCGTGGCAAGAAGCGATATTGCCCGGTCCGCGGTCATTTTCGCCCACTCTTTCATGTAGAGCGTCTCCGGTGTCTCCGCCTCCAATAGCGCTGTGTGCTCGAATCGATTCTCCGCCCAGTCAAAGTCCATGGAAACGTGATTGTGTCGTGCCCCGCCGCGTTTGAGCGCAGTCTCCTTGCGGAATACCTTCATTCGAAAGCGGTCGATGGCGACTTTGAGAAAGGTGCGCAGTTGCCCCTTGTCGGGATCCCACTCCTTAAGCTGTTCTCTCTCCAACAATTCGGAGGTTACAAATCCCTGGACCAGATCTTCCGCCTCAAAGCGAGCTACTCCCAGGGCACGTAAGAAGGCATATAGGGGATACCAGTAGCGCTGAAAAAACTCTTCGAGTGCCGCATCCGCATCCGGGGTGTCCGCGAGGATGCGCTCGTGGAGCGTGACGCTGGTTTTGGGAAAAGGACTTGAAGTGGAATGTGTTTGAAATTCGGTTTGGCTCATGGTCTAAGTCCGAAGAAATTCGTAGCGGCTGGCGCCTGGAGCATGCCCGGCAGAGAGAGATTAGTCGATCTGAAAATGTGCAGTCGTTCTCGGGTGCAGTAGAATGGGCCCCTACAGAACAGCATTGGAAATATAAGCTAGATTCATGCCCGGTCCCGAACAGCGACATTGCAAGGCTTGTGGTGGTCCTCTCATTGAGGACTCGCCGCTGTCCGTCTGCGGTTTGTGCGTGATTGCTATGGCTGTGCAAGGCGCTGATGATGAGGAAGAGCGCGGTCGGGTTCCCCGGCCCGGCCCTCAGCCCTACCCGGATTCCGTTTTATCCGTGGACGAACTCCAGCCCCGGTTTCCGGAACTGGAGATTCAGGCATTCATCGGGTCTGGAGGAATGGGGGCAGTGTTTCGAGCGTTGCAACCCGGCCCGAATCGTCTCGTCGCCCTGAAAGTTCTGGCGACTGCTTTGGCACAGAATGACGAATTCGTGGAGCGTTTCCAGCGAGAGGCTCAGATGATGGGGCAATTGGATCATCCGAATATTGTCCAGGTTCATGACGCCGGGGAACGCGGAGGGATCTATTACCTCATCATGGATTACATGGACGGAGGAGATTTGCGGCGTCTTCTGAAGAAAGGAGGGATGGACATGAGGGTGGTCCAGGAGTTGGTCCCCCAGATCTGCGCTGGTCTTTCTCATGCTCATGAAGAGGGGATTACGCACCGCGACATCAAGCCTGCCAATATCCTGATCGATCACCGGGGAAGGGTGAAGATCGGAGACTTTGGGCTCGCCAAGGCATTGGGGCCAACCCCGGATATCTCGATTACCGTCCCGGGCTCTTCCCTGGGAACCCCATTCTATACCGCCCCTGAACAACATTCCGAATCGGAGTCCACCGATCAGCGGGCCGACGTCTATTCCATCGGCGCCGTGCTCTACGAAATGTTGACGGGGCTTCGTCCACAGGGGGATTTCGAGTACCCGTCCCTCCACCGCAAGGGCGTCACCCGGGCGGTAGATAAAGCGGTGAAGAAAGCTCTGGCGCGGAATCCGGAAAAGCGATTCTCCCAGGTGGAGGCATTTCGGAGAGCCTTGAAGTGGGGGAAAGAAAAGGACGTCTCTGACCTGAGACGGTGGATGCTGGTGGCGGGGACAGGGCTCGCGGCGGGGGCAGGTCTCTTTCTTTTCTGGGAGCCCAAGGAGAAGCAGGGCCCGGAAGGACTCGAATTGGCGTACTACCAGGAGGACAACATCGCTACGGCGAAAGTGGAGCCTACATCCAACTTGCATGAGGCTGCTCTTGACCGCCCTTACATCAACTCGCTAGGGATGCGGTTTGTGCCGGTTCCTGGCACCCGGGTCCTTTTCAGCATCTGGGAAACCAGGGTGGAGGACTACGAATCCTTCTTTGAGTCGAACTCCCACCTAAGCGAGGGATGGAAACACGCAAAGCATCGCGGACACAAGCAGGGACCGCTTCATCCCGTCGTCAATATTGACTGGCATGCGGCCAAGGAATTCTGCGAGTGGCTGACTCAATTGGAAAAAGTCACTTACCGCCTGCCGATGGATTATGAGTGGAGCATTGCGGTTGGCCTTGGTCACCTGGAAGATGCGAATGCTCCTCCGGTAGCGAAACATGGAAAACTACCAAGGCACTATCCCTGGGGGACGTTTCGACCGCCTCCTCCGGGGGTGGGAAATTTCAGCGGTTCTGACGTTCGGGACCGCAATGTCTTCAGTGACTACGAAGACGCCTATCCCTTCACCGCCCCTGTGGGATCGTTTCGCCCCAATCATCACGGATTGTATGATCTCAGCGGGAATGTCTGGGAATGGTGTGAAGACTTGTTCAATCCAAACGCGGTGAAGGACGAGCGGCGTATCTTGCGAGGAGGCGCTTGGGATTCAGGCTTCTACCGATTGCGTTCCGCCTTCCGAAATGCGGTCCGGCCGGACGCGCTGAGGGAGAAATGCATCATTGGTTTCCGTTGCGTGATCGAACTGCCTGAAGAGGTGCAACCACAGTCTCCTGTTCGTCTGTAAATCCTCTCGGAATCAGTCCGATAATGGATCCGGTGGCGCTGGTTGGAAAAATAAGTTCAGAAAATTCCTAACCTCGTTGGCCCAATAGGTAAGCAGAGCATGTGGGGGTGGCCATTCATCCTCGCTGAATCCAACTCTGCGAAGAATGAATTCCATTGAAGCACTGAACGAAGTCTGGGGAATTGAGCGCCAGGCTTCCATCAAAGAGAACTTGGGGGAGATCTGTTGGTTGGCGGGTAAGTATCACCAGGAGACCGAATCCGGGTGGGGACTGCTGGAACGGGACGATCTCCACACCTTTCAGCACTACCTCTCCATGTTCGAACTCCTTTCTGAGGATCTGGACCGGGGCGCCTACTGGATCCTCAGAGCCAGTCTTATCGACGACAACTTCGGCCATCGCGTCATGATCCGGTTCAAGCATGTCGATGATACATGGCGAGTGGTGCATGTGGAGGGAGAACTCCTGCCGGATGAAGTGAAGATATCCCGGCCGGAAATGGTGCCGCAACTCAATCGCGTGCTCGAACTGTTCCTCGCCTATGGGAAGGGCTACGACGATGAGATTCGTAACCGGTTGCTCTTCCGGCGCTTCAAGTTCTCCGACGATCAGCTTTGACCTTCCTCACCGGCGTCCTGCCGGGAGGTCGCCCATCAGGGTTGAGCAAGCGAGCCTGGCATTCATGGCTGTGCGGTGTTTACTGCTGCACCCCCAAAATGCACGCAAGACACACCCTCAGGTCTCGTTTTGCTCAACCCTGATTGCTTGTTGCGCTGACTGGCACTCAACGCTACGCGGCTCCAGTCGAATGGTGAATACCTTTGAGGTGGAGAGGCTCGCGGAAAGCTGCAATTGCAAAGCATCTGCGCAGGCCTGGCAGATGGACAAACCCAGGCCGCAGTGTGTGGCATCGGAGCGAGAATGGTCCTTTCTCCAGAACCGGTCAAAGAAGTAATTCAGGTCCTGAGAGGTTAGGTCAGGGGCCTGGTTGGAGATGGAAAAGGGATCCTCATTGGTCAGGCTCCCGCCGATCGCCAGCGTTCCCTGGAGGGGAGAGTATTCCACGGCATTGGACATCAGATTGTTGAGTAGGATCCTCAGTATGGGTGAATTCATGGCAATGGGATCTACGTCGCTTGAGGTAATCGAGACCCGTAACTCCTTAGCTTCCGCTTTCTCCGCAAAAGGCTTCCAGCAATCCTCCACCACATCTCCGAACCAGATGGTTTCCCGGTGGCGATCCAGGACGCCGCTTTCGACGCGTGCCAGGGTCAGCAGGCTTTCGATCGTCGTTTGCATCTGAGAAGAGGTCTCGAGGACCATCTCATAGCCCTTGGTGGGAGCGCTGTCCGGCCAGTTGAGCGCCACCTCTGCGGCGCAGCGGAGTTCCGAAACGGGTGTCAGCAACTCATGGGCGACATCGTTGCTGAAACGTCGCTCGCGGGTGAAGCCGGCCTCGAGCCTTTCCATGAGCTCATTTAGACGGTTGGAGATAGGTTGTAATTCTTCCGGCAAGTCCGCGCTCGGAAACCGGGAATCCAGGGAATGGGTGTCGATGGTGTTGGCCTGGTCCGCGACCTCCCTGAGCGGTCTCAGTCCGCTGCGTAGGGAGACCCTGACAATGAAGAACATGAGTGCAGCACAACTGATTCCCGCCACAGCAATACCGCTGCTCAACCTCGTCAAAGCCAGATCCAGTGTGTGCCGGTTCTTTACGGCAACCACGAGTGCGGAGACACGCTCACGGGCTTGGGGCACGGGGAACACTTCCATGGATTTCAGGAACTCGTCCGGTGTCTTGACGGCCTGGTTCAAGTCACTCAAGAAGAGCTCGGCATCTTTGGGCGGCCGGTCTTGCAAAAGGACTTCGTTGGGGGCCCGTCTGCGGAAATGGGGAAAAGGCGGCAGGGGAGTCTGGAGGGTGCACATCGCTGCTCTGAGGCTCTCGCCCTTCGCAGCACTAAGATTCCAGTAGTAGGGAGTCGTGGAGGAACTCTCGACGGGCGGCAACTCCAACTCCAATGCTGGCCGAGAATTCAGGATCTGCTTTCCTTCCGTGTCGAATACAAGGATGGCGGCATCGTTTGGCAGTTGAAGTCGCTCAACCCATCGTTCATCCCAGGACTCCGGCCTCATGTCGGGGCCCAATAGGAAGGGGATCTCGGATTTGCTCCTGGAAAGTATAGACTGGAGTTCTGTATCGAACTTGCCTGTCAGTCTTCCTTTGGAGGATAGATAGATAGCGGTGGCGCACGCCAGTCCCAGGATCCCCAGTCCTACTGACAGGGAAACAAACAGGCGGTGTTCTATCGACTTCACGCGGGCTATCGTTCTTCCAGTATATAACCTTGGCCTCGCCTGGTGTGGATCAAGTCTGGCGCGTTGTGATAAGTGGATAGCTTGCGGCGTAAGGAGCAGATGGTGGAGTCCACGACATTGCTCATGGGGACTGCCAGATTGTCATAGATATGCTCTTCTATTTCTGAGCGCGATACGACGTTGCCGGCGCGCATGACCAGAAACTCTAATACGGCATACTCTCTTGCGGGAAGTTCGACAGGAAACCCGCCTCGCTGCACCATCCTGGAAGCGGTGTTGAGCGTGAGGTCGGCGACGCGAATTTCAGGGGAAGACTGCTTGTACGAGCGGCGGCAGAGCACTTCGACTCGGGCGAGCAGTTCCTGAATTTCGAAAGGCTTGACCAGGTAATCATCCGCGCCGCACCGCAGACCGGTGACACGATCTTCGAGCGTGCGCCGGGCCGTCACGAAGATTGCGGGAGTGCTGTTCCCGGTTTCGCGGAGCCGGCGGATGACGGAAATGCCGTCAAGCCGGGGGAGCATGATGTCCAGTATGGCTGCGTCATACGGATTGTTCTGGGCCATCCAAAGGCCCTCATCGCCATCGCTTGCAACATCGACTGCATATCCTGAGCGCCTCAGGGCCAGGGATACAGAGTCACGCAAACGCTGGG
Organism: Verrucomicrobiales bacterium; assembly: GCA_041984905.1. Classification (GTDB taxonomy): domain Bacteria; phylum Verrucomicrobiota; class Verrucomicrobiia; order Verrucomicrobiales; family DEV007; genus JBHIXE01. The sequence continues at coordinate 5,934 of JBHIXE010000221.1, forward strand.
AATCTTCGATGAAAAGGATTCGCATCGTTAACAGAGTTTGGGAAGGGAAATTAGGTAAGGCAGGTGAGAGCAGCAGCCGTGACCTATAAGCGTTTTGTCGCCTGGATACTGAGTGTGACGCGAAAGACGCAGGTTTTTTGATTTAGGCAGAAATGCCGGGTTCGAGCTCGGATAGATAACAGGAAATTGCGCGAATTTTGGAAAGAATGTCGTGTCGTAATGATCTCATCATATTGCGTTGCCTAGGATGGGTTCATGATCCAAACCCCGGATGCTTTTGAAGGTTTCACGAGGGAGGATGTTTGATGAATCAAGCGTGGCGATCACGTCAGGATCGCAAGCTGTGCATGCAGAATATTTAGGCAAAGTAATGAAGAAGAAATCACATCTATATAATGCTCCCTGGCAGAGGCTGGTTATGGTTCTCGCTCTCTTGTCGCAGAGCCTGGGGTTGGGGTTCGCCAATCCTTATGGAGAGAAGGTGATCAGCGGAGATGTCCAGTTCAGTCTGGACGGCGATACGCTCAGCATCATTCAGAGCTCCGGTAAAGCCATCATCACCTGGGAGAACTTTGGGATCGACTCTGGTGAGAGCACGATCTTCTTTCACCCCAACTCCGGTGCCTCAACTCTGAACCGGGTGACCGGGAACGATATCTCAGCCATCTATGGTACGTTGCAGGCCAATGGTCAGATCTGGTTGATCAATCCGAATGGGATTCTGTTTGGTCCTGGCTCCGTAGTGGACGTGAATGGTTTGTTGGCATCGACTCTGGATGTGACGGATGCGGATTACCTGAATGGCGGAGGGTTCACCCTGTCCGGATCCAGCACTGCGCCGATTATCAATCGCGGCACCATCAATCTGTCAGACGGTTCCACTGCGATCCTGGCCGCTCAGCGGGTGGAGAATCACGGTGTGATAGGTGGGATTGACAGCCGGATCTTCCTGGTGGGGAGCAACGAGGTATTGGTGAGTTCAGGGCTGGAAGGAACGGTCACCGTCAGCAGTGGCGGAGGGGCCAACGGCCAGGTTGTGAACACCGGTGAGTTGAGCGGCAAGGAGATCACCATGGAGACGGTGAACAACAACAAGTGGGCTCTCGCCATCCAGAACTCCGGAATTGTCCGGGCCAACTCCGTTACCAAGGAAGGGGGCAAGGTGCGTTTGGTGAACACCGGCACAGCTGGGGTTCAAGCCGAAGGGGTATTGGATGCCTCGGGAGATATCGGGGGTGAGATCGAGATTTCGACCTTGGGCGCGATCAATCTCAATGGCGAGGTGATGGCCAATGGGTTGTTGGGAAATGGCGGGGAGGTTTCGGTCCAAGGAGAATCCATTGGCGTTGGCAGCAGTGCAATCTTGTCGAGTTCCGGTGTGTCTGGAGGGACGGTTTGGTTGGGGAATGGCGGGACGACGAGCTTCCATTCCCAGTCGGGATCCCAGATTCTGGCGGATGGGACGTCAGGTGACGGAGGAGAAGTGGTGGTTACCAGCAGTGGCTCCGCAATTTTGGGTGGCCTCATTTCTACCAGTAGCACGGAGGCTCTTGGGGGACGGACTCAGGTAAATGCGGGCCAGGTCTTCGTTTTGGAATCCGGCGAGATTCAAGCTGGCGGTGGCTCGGATGGAGGATTGATCCGGCTGAGTGCTGAAGAGGAACTGGTCACGGACGGTTCTCTCCTTGCCTCGGGTGAATCTGGGACTGGCGGCGAGATCATTCTGGAAGGCAACATGGTAAGTGTTGGCGGCCAGTCGATCGTGGAGGCCAATGGTGGGTCGAAAGGTGGCAAAGTCTATGTAGGAGGAGGCTTTGGCGGCGCGGACGAGGACATCCGGAATTCCCAAAGTTCCTATGTCGCGGACGGGGCCCAGATTCGCGCGAATGCGACCGAGGCCGGGAATGGAGGGCAGATTGTAGTGTGGTCTGACGGCGACACTGCTGCCATGGGGAGCTTCGAAGCGAAGGGCGCGGGCAATATTGGAAGAGGAGGGTTGATTGAGCTGTCAGGTCTCGAAGACCTGCGCATTGGCGGCAGAGTGGATACCACAGGTCTGGCTGCCACGGGAACGTTGCTCCTGGATCCCGTGAACATCACGCTGGGTAGTTCTGGCATTGATGCCGCTTCGATTGCACTGGCCCTTGCAACTTCCAATGTGGTGGTGCATACGGCTGCCATCAACCAGGCCGATCCAGGAGAATCAGGGACGGTGAATATTCTGCGGGACTTCGACCTGGTCTATGATAGTGAAAACCACTTCACGATTCTGGCCCACGGGGATATCAACGTGGGTTCGGACGGCGCGGCCAACGAGTTGCTCATCGTGAATCAGGGAGAAGGGAACATCACGCTGGTGGCCGGCTGGGATGGCACAGGGTCCGCCTCCTTCACGAGCGATCAGATCGATACGGGGTATGGCGAGATCTTCGCCTCCGACATCCTGGCAGGCACGTACGGGGATTACGGAGTCGGTGGAAGCATCTTCGTCAATCAGGACAACGCTCACCGGGTGGAGATTGGAAGCGCTGGCGGAGAGACGAACCTTTTTGGAGACAGCATCCTGATCCAGAGTGGGGACAACTCGGACGAGAATGCGCAGATTGGGTTCAACTTGAGCCATGTGGCCAGCGGTTCTGTGGATGGCGATATCAACCTGTATGCCAAGGGCAATGTGCTCCTCTTCGCTCGTGATAGTGTCAATGACGGTGACGACCGCAAGGAAGTCCAGATCGGACACGGCGGCAATCAGCCGGGGGTAAATGGAGATGTGTCAGGAGACATCACCATTCAGGCGGGTGGTGCACTGGTTGGATTTGCCGGGCGCCGGGATTCCTATCTGCAGATTGGTCATGGAGGTTGGGGGATCACCGGAAACATGAGTGGCGATATCTCCGTAGAAGCTTCCATCATCCAGTTGGAGGCAGGTTCCTGGGATGATTCCTGGGTTCAGGTCGGCCATGGCGGCCGGGATGTGCGCGGGCATCACTCGGGAGATATCTCCGTGGTGGCGACTCTGGGGAACATCACCCTGGAAGGCGCCAATGCCGACTTGAACGGTTCTTCCAACATGAACCGCAGCTACGCCATGATCGGGCATGGTGGCTACAATTCCGACGGATTCATCGTAGGTGAAGCGGCCGATGCGGATCAATACACCTCCATCATTGATGATGCGAATGGAGACGGATCCCTGACCCACGAGGACAATGTCATCGCCCAACGGCGGGATGAGAACGGAAA
>JBHIXE010000221.1:9186-9528 GCA_041984905.1 Verrucomicrobiales bacterium
GATCCCACCACGGGTGAGCCAACTACGGTGGATACCGGAGTTCCTCTCCTGGCTGGTCACAGCGGAGACATTTACGTGGAAGCGGCGGGAAGCATCAATGTCTATGCCGGCGGAGGAACGGATACGTTCGCTCAGATTGGCCATGGCGGGAGACTGACAGCCGGCGCGCACTCCGGTGATATCTCTGTGATTGCCAACGCGGGCAATGTGGTTTTTGACCGCTATATCAGTTCGGCGGATCTGGACCGGGGCACTCGCGCCTATGTGAAGATCGGCCACGGGGGACATGAGTCCAGCGGAGGAGGCACCGGCGACATCCTGGTCGACGCCGCGGGCCGGATC
>JBHIXE010000222.1:0-9517 GCA_041984905.1 Verrucomicrobiales bacterium
GGGAAATCAGGCCACTTCCAGGTATTCACGAGACAGGCGGCGCTGATGCACGGCATTGCGCACCAGGCGAACCGTCTCGGAGATTTCGAAGGGTTTCTCCATGAAGTCGAAGGCACCTTCCTTGAAGGCTTTGGCCACGTTCTTCACTCGGCCGGCCCCAGAGATCACGATGATCTTGGCGTCGTAGCTGGTGGAACGATACTTCTTGAGGAATTCGAAGCCATCCATCCGCGGCATGGCCAGGTCCAGAAGGATCACGTCCGTATGTTCATCCACACGGTTCAATCCTTCCTCACCGTCACAAGCCGTGGTGACTTCGCAATCCGCTTCCGTCAGAATGCCACTGAGCAGCTTCTGAATCATGGGATCGTCATCCACCACCAGAATTCTGGGTTTGGCTTCGCCGTCCTTCACGTGAACCTTGGTCGGTTCCATCCGGTCGAGAGCTTCCACCTTCTTCTGGGAAGCCGGCTCGTCCAGACCTGTGCCTACACGATGACGTTCCTCGGAAACGACGCTCTCGTTCAACCTATCTCGGAACTGGAAGGTCACAAGATCGCGAATGGAGGCGGCGTTGAAGAGTTGCAGGCCAAACAGGGCGCCTGTGATGAGCATGAATCCCGTCGCCAGGAAAGCGATCTGGAATGCGGCGCTCACAAAGGGAGACAACGTTACCCCAATCGCGCCAAGGATCAGCACCATGAAAGCCGGTGTGGTGGCTTCCATGAAGGAGGCGGAGCGAAATTCCGCCCAAAGGCTAAGCGTGAGCTTCTCTAGATAATGCGGAATCTCACGCGTCCAGCACCATTTGGCGCGGTCGCTCTCGTGTTTGCCGCTGGGTTTCCAGGGAAGTTCCGTCACTTCAAATCCGGCACGGGCCGCGGCGTACGGGAGGGTGCCGATGGTCTCGCCGTCCACGTTGGAAAGCTTGGGCACGTTCGTACGGAAGCAGAAATAGTCAGACAACGGTGCGCGCAGTCGGAATCCGTTCACGTGATAGAGCACCTCACTGAAGGCGGAAGTCGTCCACCGTTCGCACCAGCCAGCTTCCCGCTCAGGCTCCTGATGACCCACGATCACGTCGTAACCTTCTGAGAGCCGATTCTGCATCTGGGAGATCGTCTCGATCTCTTCCGGACGTTCGGCATTCAGAAGATACACCACGTCACCCGTCACCCGCGCCAGAGCGGCGTCGAGAGCCCGGCCGCGCTTCTGCACGGTCCGGAACCGGATCAGGTGCATCCGGCAACGGTTGTCGACTTGGATCGACTTCAAATCGTCCCAGGTCGTATGGCTGGAGGTGTTGTCAATGCAGATGGCTTCCCAGCTGTTGGGCAGGGAACGGACAGATTCTTCCAACGTGTGAAAGAACGTACGCAGGTCCGCTTCGGGCTTGTCGATTACGACGACAAAGCTAAGACGAAGGTCGGGACATGCTCGGGCAGTAGCAGAGGAGGACATATTGGGGGCTTCCTCCGGTGTTGAGGGGGGGAGGTTCATGGATGGAACCTAAATTACCATAAAAACCATAAGATCAAACCATAATGTCTTCCTTAATTTCCACTTCCCTTCGTCGTTGCGTTTCGTAAGCCTTTTCGATTCGCAAGGTTGCGAAATCCGAAATCCGAAATCCGAAATCCGAAATCCGAAATCCGAAATCCGAAATCAGCGTCACCGGTAACGGTTCTGCTGCACGCATCCGAGCCTACGCTCGACACCATCTGGCCATTGGCGCGGAGCGCCGAAACCATGAATAGCCGTGGGTGAGCAAAGGGAACCCACGGTTCATGAAACCGATGAGGACGAGCCGCTTTAGCGGCGAGATGGATTGGAAATCGCTCTTACAGTTCCGCCACTACGTGGCAGAGATCTGGGAGACACCTACCCGTGGGTTCCCTTTGGTCACCCACGGCTATTCATGGTTATGGCGCTACGCGCCTGGATTGCTGCCATCTTTGGCCGGATCTCCGGCACTACTTACCCCTACTCGCAATCGCCGTCCGTAACCGCGCCAAGGGAGGCGGAACTGACGAGCTTGGCGTATTTCGCGAGTACTCCCTGCTTGTAGCGGCACTCGGGCCTGGTCCAGGCTTTGCGGCGGTCGGCGAGTTCGCTATCGGAGACGTCCACGTCAATGGAGTGGTTCTTCGCGTCGATCGTGATCTTGTCCCCGTCCTTGAGCAAACCGATGGGACCACCAGTGGCGGCTTCCGGGGTGATGTGGCCGACCACGAATCCGTGACTGCCTCCCGAGAATCGCCCATCCGTGATCAACGCCACGTCCTGGCCGAGCCCAGCGCCCATCACCGCGGATGTGGGCCCAAGCATCTCCCGCATCCCCGGTCCGCCCTTGGGACCTTCCATGCGGATGACGATCACGTCGCCTTTTTGGATCTGGTTGCCCAGAATCGCGGCCATGCCGGCCTCTTCTGAGTCAAAGACCCGAGCCGTGCCGGTGAACGATTGCCCTTCCTTGCCGCTGATCTTGGCCACCGCCCCTTCCGGAGCCAGGTTCCCATAGAGAATCACGAGGTGTCCCTCTTCCTTAATAGGATTGTCGAAACCGCGGATGATGTCCTGCCCTTCCGGATAGGTGCCCACCTTGGCGAGGTTCTCCGCCACGGTCCGGCCGGTCACCGTCATGCAGTCGCCGTGAAGCAATCCCTTATCCAGGAGCATCTTCATGAGAGGAAGGGTCCCTCCGATCTCCACGAGCTTGGCCATCACGTATTTTCCGCTGGGTCGCAGGTCCGCCAAAACAGGCACGCGAGATCCAATCCGGGTAAAGTCATCGATGCTCAGCGGCACTTGGGCCGCCTGGGCGATCGCGAGCAGGTGCAGCACAGCATTGGTGGAACCTCCAAGCGCAGTCACCAGGGTAATGGCGTTCTCGAAGGCCTTGATGGTCATGATATCGCGGGGACGCAGACCACTCTGGAGGGCCGACATCACCGCAGCGCCCGCGTCAAAGCAATCCATGAGCTTGGCTTCGGAGATGGCGTTCTGCGCGGAACTGTTCGGAAGACTCATGCCCAGAGCTTCGATCGCAGAGGCCATGGTGTTGGCGGTGTACATCCCGCCACAGGAGCCCGCTCCGGGAATCGCCACAGAAGTGATGTCCTCCAGTTCCTTGTCGTCGATCTTGCCAGAGGAATGCTGCCCCACCGCTTCGAACACGGAGACAATGTCCACGTCTTTCCCGTGGTGACAGCCCGGAAGGATGGTGCCGCCGTAGACGAAAACGCTGGGCCGATTGAGACGCGCCAGGGCCATGATGCAGCCCGGCATGTTCTTGTCACAACCACCGATGGCCACGATGCCGTCCATGCCTTCGCATCCGGCAACGGTCTCGATCGAATCGGCAATCACTTCCCGAGACACGAGGGAGTACTTCATCCCCTCGGTGCCCATGGAGATCCCGTCAGAAATGGTGATGGTATTGAAGACGATCCCCTTGCCGCCCGCCGCATCGACGCCTTTGCAGGCTTCATCTGCCAACTTGTTGATGTGCATATTGCAGGGCGTGACCATGCTCCACGTGGAAGCGATCCCGACCTGGGACTTGGTGAAGTCTTCTTTCTGAAACCCAACGGGATACAACATCGCCCGGCTGGGTGCACGATCCGGACCGTCAACCAATGGACCGGAGAATTCTCGATGGGCGGATTTGGGGCTGCTCATGGTGGCGGGGAAGATGGGGCATGTGAGGCTTTCAGGCAACCCGCAAAGTGGATCTGGCAACCCGGGATTCTCTGTCATCCTCAGAAAAGTGGTTGCGCCATGGTCCAATTCGAAGATGGGTAGCGGCCCAATGAGCACCCAAAAAATCCTCGTCGCAGACGCGATCGCCGACAAGGGCATCGAAGACTTACAAGCGGACCCGGCCCTGGAGGTCGACGTCAAGCTGGGCTTGAGCGAAGACGAACTGGTGTCCATCGCCGCGGACTACGCCGGGATTGTGGTGCGTAGCCAGACCAAGATCACCGAACGTGTCATCGAAGCCGCCAAACAACTCCGGGTGGTGGGACGCGCCGGCGTGGGCGTCGACAACATTGATATTCCCGCCGCCTCCAAGCGCGGCGTGGTGGTGATGAACACGCCCGGAGGCAACACCATCTCCACGGCGGAACACGCGTTCACCCTGATGATGAGCATGGCGCGGCACATCCCGCATGGTCATGCCGCCGTGAAACAAGGCCGGTTCGAAGAGGGTCGCAAGAAGTACAAGGGCGTGGAGCTCAATGGCAAAACGCTCTCCATTCTCGGGATGGGGCGGATTGGCGGGGAATTCGCCAAGCGGGCCAAGGCCTTCAATATGAACGTCGTGGCCTATGATCCCTACCTCGCCGAGAGCAAGGCGGAGTCACTGGGAGTCACCCTGGCCAGCAGTGTGGAAGACGCCATCAAGGTGGCGGACTTCATCACCCTGCACATGCCCAAGACGGATGAGACGCATCACATGATCAATGCGCAGCGCCTGGCACTCACCAAGAAAGGTGTGCGCATCATCAATTGCGCTCGTGGAGGACTGATCGATGAAGCCGCACTTCTTGAGGCCTTGGAAAGCGGTCAGGTCGCCGGAGCTGCGCTGGATGTCTTTGAGAACGAACCACCGGAAGTCGGCTATGCCCTCCTCGAGCGGGAAGATGTGGTGCTGACTCCTCACCTTGGCGCCTCCACCGCGGAAGCGCAGGAAAATGTGGGGATCGAGATCGCCAAGCAAGTCCGGGACGCGGTGGTGGATGGCATCATCGTGAATTCCATCAACATGCCGAACGTTGATCAGGAGACGCTGAAAAAGATCGGCAACTACCTGGAACTGGCGGAAGCCCTCGGCGTGATCGCTGCCCGCATGGGACCGAACAATCCAGAGGTGCTCCGTATCAACTACAGCGGCAAGGTCGCCAAGGTGGATACCCGGCTCATCACTCGCTATGTCATGAAGGGGTTTCTAGGGGTGAGCGGAGCGGATGAATCCGTCAACCACATCAACGCTCCCACTCATGCCGAAAGTCGCGGGATTCGCGTGACCGAGTCCAGCCTTCCTCAACCGATCGACTACACGGACCTGATCGAAGTCTATGCGGGAAGTGAGGGCAATATGATCGATGTGGCAGGCACCTTCTTTGGAGCGCAGCCCCGCATTGTGCGGATCTTCGAACGCAAGTTGAGCGTGGTGCCTCGGGGTCACTTGTTGCTGCTCGAAAACACCGACCAACCCGGTATCGTCGGGACCGTAGGCACGGTTCTGGCCAAGCACGGCGTGAACATTGCCAACATGTCTCTGGGGCGGAATGAGCAAGGCGGGCAGGCGCTCATGGTGCTGAACCTGGACTCCGCGCCGGACGCTTCCCTGCGCCCGGAACTGGAAGCCCTGGACGGCATCTTGGAAGCCAAGCTGATTTCGCTCTGAAGACTCTGGACCGATTCCCTTCAGGTGATGCCAGTACGGTGGCATTCGTTTGAGCATGTCCAAAGGGGCAGTCCCATCACCTTCCACCCCCATTAAAATGGGGGCGCAAATCGGGGCGAATCCCATGGGGAACGCGTGGCTGTCCGCCTCTCATGCCCGGCACATGGTTTCCAGAGGAACGCTGAGATTTCCCCTCCTTCAAGTTGCCAATTCTAAGGTACTCAAAGGCTCGCAATTCTACGGAGAGCGCAGTCCTTCATAGCAGCTTCGCACCCATAAAATTTCGACCGGGAATTTTAGAAAAATTCCCTTTCGTTCTGAGACTTTCTCGCAAGGGTAGCGTCATGCATCTTCTCTTTGCGGCTCTCCTCTTGATTTCTGCGGGCTCTTCCGGGAGCACATGGACGAACAAGGAAGGCAGCACCATCCAGGCTTCCTTCGTGTCCCTTACGGAAGAGCATGTTTACCTCAACCGGGACCACAGAACCTACAAGGTTCCCCTGGAGAGATTGAGCGAGGAGTCCCTGGCATTCACGATCGATCTGCGAAATGCGCTCAGTGATTTGCGCACCACCCGGTGGCAAACGAAAGCCTATCCTGAGCATGTCTTGCAAGCCATCCTCGATTCCGATCCAGCACTACTGAAGGGCCGGACGCTGAGAATGAGCGCCACTGCGGCTCGCCTGCTCGGACCGGGAAATGCCGAAGGTCCCGCTGTCGAGATCCAAACGGAGACTGGCCTCAGGACCGTAATTGCTCCCCGGGAAACCTGGGATCGACAAGGTACGGTCAAGATCGTTGGATCACGCGCCATCCTGATCCCGGACAGCTCCGCCTCAACCCACCCCTTTCAGTCCCTCGAAGCGCTGGTGGGTGTTGGGGAACCTGTCGTACTTCCTGTCACCATCCGCGAGGGATCCCTGGTCGCCCTGGATCCTCCTAAGCGAACCGTAGAGAAGGAGGCGGTTGTCGCCAATCCGCTTCAGAAGCTGGAACCTGTTCAGGTGCAAATCTCCCAATACCGGCCTCAGTCGCAGGTCCTTGCCCGGGCCGTTAGTGCGGATCGCTATTCAGGGGGATTGGGGGAACTTGAGAGTGAGAACGATTCCCATGCGCCAGCGCTTGAGTTCCCGACTTCCGAGCCTTACACGAGCATCGATTCCAGGACTTCCGAGGAACCGGAGGCAGGCACCATTGGGATGGCTCGAAGGACCGGGATCACCTTCAACGGCAAGCGTCAGATCCTCTTGAGCGATGGACGCTATGTTCCCGAGGACTCTGAGGAAGCTTTGGCCCAATTTCATCCGGCGGGCCACGATCTGAATCCCGATCGAACGATGGCCACTGACGCGGGTGCTATCACTGCTGACGACGCTCTCCTGGAGCAATCCGTCCGTCCTGACTTTAAATACACTGGCATTACCTTCAATGGGAAACGCCAGGTGAAACTCGCGGATGGACGAATCGTCGATGAAGCCTCTCTCGGCCTCCCTTCCGCCGCTGCTTCGCACCCCCAGAGTTTGCACTCTCGCGATCTCTCATCTCCCACCCCGAGAAACTCGGTAGTGGTGAAGGACGAGACAGGTTTTCGGATCAAACTGAGCAGCGGTGGCTTTGCCCCGCTTTACTCACCGGAGGGCCAAGCCCAGCTGCAATGGGATCGCGCCAGTAAACCGAATGGCATTAGGCATCCTATCACGAATCCGAAATTTGACTAGCCGGGGACAAGCGCTCTAGTGCCTGTATGGAAGGGATTTATGTTGCCCAGAACGGCACGCAGCTCGGCCCATTTTCGGAAGAAGTTGTTAAGTCCATGCTTGCTAGTCAGGAATTGCTCATGACAGATCATGCTTGGTCAAATGACAGATCAGAGTGGGTCCCAATTAGTGAATTCTTCAAGGAAGAAGAAGTTTCCGCCAAGACGGAGTCTCAACCAGCTATTGGAGAAGGAAGCAACAGTCTCGAGAAGCTAGGCGAGAGTGTTGAAACTCATGAGAAAGAATCAGCAGAGGAGCCCAATACGGTTCAACCTGAAGCTGCCATTCACCCCAAGGATGACAGCACCGATAATTCTGGTAGAACGTTGGCTCCATCGCCTTCCTTGTCTCAAGCAGAAAGTGGAGACAATACACAGCATTCAACTCTCCCCCCTGCCTCAGTAAGCTCAGCTGTCCCCAGCAAAGAGTCGGTCTCCACCGACAAAGTTACTGTAGATTTGGGAACTGCCATGAGTCTGAGAAAATACTTTAGTGGCTCGGGTAGAGTCTTACCATGGGTGTTGATCGTGCTAGGAATCCCACTCTGTTTATTGTGGGTGGGATTCATCATGATCCCTGCCGGAATTGTGATGCTTTTCCGTCAATCATCACCCATCGCCGACAACAAAGTTGACATGCGTGTCGAATCTGTAATGGCCGCCCATGACTTCGTGTCTAGAGCAAGGGAACTCTGTGCCTTCACGGAATTCGTGCGTGAGCCTATCCTCTTAACAGGAATAGCAGGAGATGACTTGATAGGAAGCAACTTCTCAGGCGAGAGAGTTGGTGATGATGGAGTCTACCGAGCAACTCCTCTCGAGGCGACCGTTCTTCTCTCAACCCCAGATCAACTGGGCATCTATAGGACGGCGGTTGATGTCATCACAGGGAACCGAGTAAATGAGCGGTTTCTCGAAGTCTTCTATCAAGACGTGGTCGCGGTTACCGTCGGCGAACAGACGAAGACTTATGACCTGCAGAATGTCGACAATCGACTCGAGCGGATTATCGACCTAATGAGCTGGAGGTGGTTCCTGAAGCTGCTAATGCCTCAGCAAAAAGGAATCCAACAAGCGCTCAAAAATGCAAAAAAGCTCCGCAAAAACTTCGGGCGTGCCGTAGTTGCAGACATGCTTCAATTAGAGGCATCGAGAGTCTATCGAATCGACCTCGCGGATGGGCAGCATATTCAGATGAGAGTGGCAGATGGAAGGCCGACCTGTGAGGCGAATGAATCACCATTCGCATCGTCAGGTGGCGAGTCAGCCAAAGCGATGCATGCCTTTCGCTTATTCGTTAGAGACAAGAAGCGAGGGTTTCTCAGAAAGGAAATCGCGGGTTAACTTCTGATCGCCGAATACTCAGGCAACATGTCACTACAAGTCTTCATATCATACGGTCATGCTACCCCGGACATTCAGATAGCGGAATCAATCGCTTCAATATTCAACTTTTCGGACATCCCTTTCTGGAAGGACGAAGGCCTACAAAATCGAACCGGTATGGGCCTCAACCAAGAGATTGCCCACGCAATATGGGCATCTAGCCATGTCCTTTTCCTCGCGTCCGGGATGTCTCTTAGCAGCAACTATTGCCAAGCCGAAATTGCCTACGCTTTGGAACTTGGTAAGCCCGTCATCTACCTTCCCCTTGACACAGATCTTGAGGGCTCAATCCCTGAGCAACTGCTTCCACTGAAGCCCATTGCTTCACGAGCAGTCAATTTCTCGCTTCATTCTCCAAATCTTTGGCGAACTCAAATTGTCGAGGCGTGTGCTCGCTGTGGGCTGCCTCTCAGACTTGTTGGAGTGGACCCAGTGCTTCTGTCACCTGAAACAAGGATCATTCGCCCCGACTACCTCACTTTGAAACATGGTTCCCCTTCATCGTGGGCAAGCATCACGCAGCGACTCGCAGACGCCCACTCTATAGCCCCCGACAACGCTTACACTTTGGTTAGCCTCTCCCTCTTGCGGACATTTCTTGGAAAGAGCGATCTGGCCTGTTGTGATGCGGAGAAGGCTATTTTCAAACAACCCAGCTTACCTGATGCTTACTACGCAGCTGCGCTCGCATGCTGTCAGAACCAGCGTTTCGACAGACGGTCCAAACCCGAAACTGACTCCATTTTAGAACAGCTTAGAACAGGACGAAGGCAACCTAATGCAGGCAACCATCTCTGGCTTCTCTCAGCGTTGGTCACCCACAATTTCTACGATACTAGGTATTTACCTCCTCCTGAACCACTTGAAGCAATCCTGCAGGAGGGATCAAGCCGGCATTCGTTTCCCGGTGAATGTCAACGCTGCTGGGATGTTGAAGGTGTCTTGCACGCGAATACTCCCTA
>JBHIXE010000223.1:0-9208 GCA_041984905.1 Verrucomicrobiales bacterium
GCAGCCCCGGCCGAATTGCCTACGAGGAACGCCGGACGCAAGGATTGATCGATGCCCTGACCCAGGCCATCGAGTCACTTCAGCCTGCGCAGGTCGGCTACGCATCGGCGGAAGAAGGCACGGAAGTGTACAACCGGCGCTGGTTTCTCAAGCCGGGCACTATGGATCCCAATCCCTTCGGCGAGATGGATCAGGTTCGGACCAATGCGCCGCGGGACCGGCTCTTGAAGCCGGCCGGACCGACCGACCCCGAGGTCTGCGTGATTGATGTGCGCGATAGCAAGGGCAAGCCGCTTGGGCTGATCGCCAACTATGCGCTGCACTACGTGGGCGGAATTCCTAAAGTGGTAGAGCCGGATGGCAAAGTCGTGGGGATGGCTTCGGCGGATTACTTTGGAGAGTTTGCCCGGATCATGCCCTATCGGCTTGCGGGGAACCCGCCGGAGAACTTCGTCGCCATGCTGACCAATGGTTCCAGTGGGGACATCAACAACATTGATTTCTATCAGACCCGCCCGCCCCGCGCTCCCTTCGAGCAAGTGCGGGTGGTAGCCGCGAAGACGGCAGATTCCGCCTGGAGAGCCGTGAAAACGATCGAGGAATACGACAAGGATCCTGTGGTGGCGATGCGGCAGCGTGAGGTGACCCTCAAGTATCGCAGCGTGACGGACGAGCAGGTGGCCAAGGCGCTCAAGATGCTCGAACTACCACGCAAGGAGCTGGCGGAGTTTCACAGTCGCGCTCAAGGCTACAATTCTCATGTGGTGACTTATGCGGAAGAGGGGGAGCGGACGGAAGGCGTCCTCATTCAGGCGATCCGGATCGGCGACCAAGCCGTTGTCTCCATGCCCTTCGAAGTGCTGGTGGAGATCGGCCTGGAAATCAAGGAGAAGAGCCCGTTCCCGCACACCTTCATCATCGAGCAGGCTAACGGCAGCCTGGGCTACCTGCCACCTCCGAACCAGCACGAACTGGGAGGTTATGAAACGTGGTTGGGCACTTCCCGATTCGAGGAGAACGCTTCGGTGATCTTGACGAAGAATCTGCTGGAGATGCTCGCTGAGCTCAAAGAAATGTGAGGAGGGTTAATCTTCGCCTTTGAATACGATTACATCGACGGGAACTGTAGTGTTCAATGTGCTATGGGAGAATGGTTAACCGGGTGTGAAGGTATGGGAGCGTGCTTTTTGATTTTGTGTAAAGTATTGGGAGTTAGGAATTAGTGGAGCGGGTTGATGGAGTTGTATTTTCTATTGTTTCTGGGTGAAAATACTCTTTCTAGAAAGCGGGTTTTCAATTTGTTTCCTTTCGAGTTCGACAAAGGTGGGGGCGCAACATAGCTTCCGGGTTGGGACCTGAAGCATGGCTGCTACCAAGCGCATTTTTTTGTCATGTGCATCTAAGGATTTCGGAGAGTTGAGGGGCTATCTAGCAAGATACCTGAGACGAGCCGATCATCTTGCACAACATCAAGAGGAGTTTAGAGGCACTCCTGGGGAAACGCTAGGTAAGCTGGATAATTACATACGGAACTGTGATGCAGTTATTCATCTAGTAGGAGGGGAGCCGGGGGCTCTACCCACTGCTCAAGAGCAACGACTAAGGCTGGATGCGTATCGCCAGGAAGGGCGTGGCTTCCTGGACAACATGCCGGTAGATCTGCAGTCCGCGATAGGTGAGGCCTTCGACCTGACTTACACATCCTGGGAGCCCTTTATGGCTCTGCATCACAACAAACCTTTGCTGGTTTACTGCACTTCCGAAGGTGCCGAACTTCAGGCAACCCATTTAGCCAGACTTCAGTTGGCTCATCCTCCCAGGTATGCCACCCAGTTTGAGGACACTGCCGATCTGCTTGGTCTACTGATCGGCGACTTGGGAGCGCTTCTGCCTGAGCTGATGCCGGAACAGGAATTGGAAGAGTTATGCCCGGATTTGGAAACTCCTGAGGAAGCAGCGGCCTTCCAGTCCTTCTACGCAAAAGCTGGGGGAAAGCCTGTGCGCATTGAGATCGGAGGCATTGTCTTTCGTCTAATTCCGCCCGGTCGGATAGGTGAGACTACTTCCAACCGGAAGCCCTTCTACCTGGCCGAGATGCCACTGACGAGTTCGCAGTGGGAGCAGCTTGCGACGGAAGAGGTAACCGCGCATGCAGAAAAAGAATTGCGCCTACACAGAGTCTTGACCTGGTGTGCCAATGCGCCGTTTCCACTGAGACTGCCGACTTTGGGTGAGTGGCAGTTTGCAGCGGCTGCTGGTGGGAATTCTCCGAATCGGGCAGCCGCGGAAGAGAACGCTGAATCGACACTTGGCTTGCGGTCCATGCTGTGGAGCGTGCGGCAACCCTGTACCACGGAGGATTATTGCGTTTTGTGTGGTGGGGCTAGCGATAGCAGTCATTTGCTGGGGATGGCTCAAGAGCCTCAAGAAGTTTTAAATCCCCGTACGACCGACCCCAGAATGGGCCTACGTCCAGCGATGGACTGGGACCTCGTCTCGAGCAGGGAGGAGGACCTGTGAGACGTACGCTTCTGCCCCCCTTTCATGAAGACAATAACCCCTGGAAATCAGTTGAGGCACACTAGGTTAATGGTGCCTATCGCTCTATCATTGGCAACCTTGTTTGGATTGTACTATCTCCACAATAATGTGCTTCCTCCTGTGGATGTCACCAAAGCCGAGAAGTTCTTCCATCTGGACTCCTTCCGCTTCAAGCTCTTCATGAGTGGGGTCATACCATTCCTTCAGCTGGCTTGCTTTTTCTACGGCGTCTTCTTTTTGCTCTCCATCTATATTCTGGCAAACCGAGCATTGCGCCGCTCCCTAAAGCAGGACGGCCAGCTCCTGAGGCAGATCAACGAAAAGTATGAGTCAGATTACGGTTTTGGAGGAAAGCTGGAAGGTCCAGACTATCAGAATTGGAGGCGCATTTTGGAGTTGGTCCTCAACCAAAAACAGATTCCTCGGGAACGATTTCTTGAGGAACAGCTCAATGCGAACGGTGAGCGGTTGCACTTCATGGGGGCGAGTTACCTGCAACTTGTCTCCCGCTACAATGTGGACCGGGACCTAACAGCCGTCCTGGCCGTTAAGGAGGACATGATTTCTAGCGCTGAGGATGGTCTTTCCCGGCGATTCATTTCCGTCAATTGGGCAGAAGGGGCCCTTCCGTTGCTTGGATTCCTGGGAACGGTGATGGGGATCGGTATTGCACTGGGGCGAATCCGCGAAGCTGTGATGTCGATGCTTCAAACGAGAAATGCGGAGACGGGAGAAGCTCCAACTGGGGGAGCCCAGGAGACGGTCTCGCTTTTCACGGAAGGATTTCAAAGCCTCGCCTTGGCGTTTGATACGACTTTTCTAGGGCTGACTGGACTCCTCTTACTCGGTCTGGTGCATGTCGTGGTGAAAAAGGACCTGGCACACTCCCTTGCCCACATTAGTGATTCGCTCAATGAACAGGTGACAAAATGGACGGCAGCCAACCAGGTGACGGTAGCGGTGTCCTCCGTCGGTGAAGAGGTCGCGAAGTTGCGTCGAAGGGTAAATTATCTCTCGGATCAAGTGGTGACCTCTTTCACCAAGATTATCACGGAAGTAGAGGACCCTCCTTTTCCATCAATTCGGAGAGCCCTATTGAGACCGTACGTTGAGTTCAAGCAGTTGGGCGCGGATTTGCCCCCGATGTTTCAGAAGGCCGTCCAGAAGGCGCTCGGAACAGCGCAAAGATTTGCGGTGGAAGATCTTCAATGCGTTCAGGGGCTGAAGACAGGGTGCGCCGTAATGCTGAGAACGCCCGAGATGAAGGTGGCCATGATTCACGATACGGCAACTTGTCACGTGGATTGGCTGAATGGAGTGGGCGCTATCAAACCCGAACGAATATTCAGTTCCCCATCCAAGGACACCATTTTGATTCAAGATCAGAGTGGTGCGGTCTGGGCGGTCCGGGCATCGGGTGAGCCTGAGAAGGTATCGGCCGCTGCGGTAGGAGTCGTGGCTGCCAAGCCCTCGTCGTCTCCCTATATTGCCCTACTGCGTCGCTCCGGGGTGGGAGGAGAGATCATCGCAAAGCAGGATGCCCCCGGCTTTCGGGATATGGCCACAATGGCTCTAGAGGGGAACTACACCCGGAAGCTATGCGCCAGCCATTCAATCTCCGCCTCCCTGTCGTTGCTGGGCGCTTCGAATACAGATTCGGAGGTCAAGAGGGTGGAACTGATTCGGATGAAAGAGCCAACTGCTGGCTCGTTGGAGATCGAATACCTCGTGGGCGTGAACTTCCGTTCTAGAAACGAATTGACCCAACTCCAGATGCTGTCTCGAGATGAGGTGATCTTTCTGGACTCGGCCGGAACACTCTACTACTGGAACGAGCAGTACTCTCAGCCTGAGATAATGGGACATCAGGATTGGAAGCCCTCTCGTGATATTAGAGTGTATGCCGGGGGAGGTGGTTGGTTTGCTCAAGTCACCGGGGATGGTTTGCGGATGTGGCACATTGCCTCCGGAACCCTGTCCCCGTATCGCGGTGAGCCTCAACGAGGAGACCTGACGAAGGCTTTCTTCACTCCAACCTTTAGCGGTGAGCAACTCTTGATGAGCATCAGGAGCTCAACCCTTCTACTGGGCGGATGGGAGTTCCCGACGGCCCAACCTGGGGGTAAGCCTGAAGAACAGGGAACAGCTTGATTTCCTCCATTTCACCCCTTTGAAAGATGTCTAAGCACAAGCAGAAACTCTTTAGCAGCAGTTCGCCGGAACACGTTTCTCCGCTGATCGATGTGGTGATGAACGGCTTTGCGGTGATGTTTATCATTGTGGTGGTTCTGCTCGTCATCAAGCAGCAGGATCCCATCCGATTTTTGCGCCAGTTTCACATTCCTCCTGCCGTCCCGGGAGAGAGCTTTACCTTCACCCTTCCCGCAGAAGGGGGGCAGGGAGTGCGACAGTTTGAGATTCTCGAAGGAGAGCTGGAGGCTCTCAACCTTCGGTTAGATCGATCTTCGGGTACTATCGTAGGCACCCCACGAGTAGAGGGAAGCGCTCAGGGGAGTCCAACGAAAGTGGCCTTCTTAGCAGAGGTGCGTGATGAAGGAGGGAATCGCGATCGAACGAAGTTTGAGATTGAATTGTGGGAGGGCAAAATTTCGGTGCCTGAGATCAAGCCGGTAAAGCTAACCCATCAGTCGGAAGCGCTTGCGTCTGGCTGGCTGGCGACGCCCTATGAAGCGGTGATTGGCGCGACCAACCTTCTCGGCGAGTATGTAGCCTATCTCGCGCCTGGAGATCAGTTGCCTCCCGGCCTGGAGTTCGATCCGATAGAACTCGCCGTTCGCGGTACGCCAAAGGAAGCTGGGACTTACCGATTTACGGTGAAAGTCGAAACTGGTCCTGGCGCAGCCACGACCGCTACAGGGCGGGATCTGCATTGGAACGGATCTGAGGCGAGTCGTACGTTTGAGATCAAGATTCATGGTGTCCTCGAGCATTCCCTTGCCTTGCCCGAGGGGAGAGAGGGACAGGACTATTTCGGGGCCATTGTCACCGGTCCGCGTCCGCCGGGTAGTGAGATCGAGGTTTCCGGGCTGCCTTCGGGACTGAACTTTGATCCCAAGACTGGAGCGATTTCGGGCGTTGCAGAGTCGAGCGGAGAGTTTCAAGTCACCTATCAGTTAAAGACAACGGATGAGGTGTTGGCACAGGGAAGCGGTGCGCTTGAACTTTTGCCAATGCTCCCAGCGCAAGACTTGGAGACACTCACGGCGCACTTGGAGGAAGGCGCTAAGGGGCGGGTTCCAATTGCTTATCGAGGACTTATCGAGCCGGTGCACATTGAGACAACCAGTGCTCTGCCTTCAGGGTTGAAGATTCAGGGGAACGGACTGGAGGGGATTGCGAGGGAGGCCGGTGTCTATCCTGTGTCGGTCACAATCACAGATGCAAAAGAGAAGACCATGACCCAGGACATCCAGATCCGGGTAGCCCCTGCAGCAGAAGCTTTGCAAATCCCTACATCGTTGACAGTCTACTCGGAGGTGGGAAAGCCGCTCGTGTGGGCACCGCCGGCTAGCGGAGGAGAGTCCGCTCTTCAATGGGAGTTTCTTGAAGGAGGCGCTGCATTTGGTCACCAGGTTGAGGGAGTGATGACCACGCAATTTGATGAGCCGGGCAGCACTTTGGCGGTCGTTTCCGTATGGGATCCCCTGACCAAAGAACAGGTGCAGAGCGCCGTGACTTTCCGTAGTGTCCTCTCGGAGGAGTCCATGCCTTCTTTCCGCACCCCAGGCGTGACCTTGGCAGCTCTGAGCGAGCCATTTCGCTACGCACCAGCCGTGGATGGGGGTGTAGGAGTGTCATCGATTCGCGTGGAGGGAGAATTGCCTGCCGGAGTGATCTTTGAGGAAAACGTCCTGACGGGAATTCCACAGAGCCTCGGGCAATGGCCATTGCGGTTTGTGGCCACGGATGAAGCGGGGCACACCGCAAGTTCGGAGCTCGTGACCGTGAAAGTGACCAAAGATATGCCGGAGCAGGGAGATCTGCAGTTTCTCTCCCGCACGGTTCTGCCTCCCGGATTGGTGGGCCAGGACTACGACCTCTTCGTCGCCGTGTCCGATGCTGTGGGAACCCTTCGAATCACCAAGGGGAGCAATGCGCTACCGCCGGGAATGGAATTCCTCGATGGACGGCTCCATGGAAAGCCAGAGAAGGCCGGAGATTACAGAATCAATCTGACCGCGACGGATAGTCTCCAGCGAAAGACTCAGAAATTCTTTCAACTGAACGTGTTGGATCCCAAAACCATTCGACCTCAGCCTTCGTATCAACTTTGGAAAAATATTCGAGGAAAAGAACTCTTGGCGGCGGAAGACAAAAGAGACGTAGACCGGGTCTACCTGAGGACACGTATGGACAATGTTGAAGAGAGCAAGAGGGAACTGCTGTTATTCCTGGGCAAGAACCGGATCGAAGGTGGGGACCTCGAAGTGATTGTTGCCGTGCCTCGCGCCAATTTGAGGGAATAGCGGTCTACTGCCCGTCTGGCAATAAGTTGGACTCCATCAGTCTCGCCGCGGCCTCCGCTGGCCAATGGAATTTCAGCGGACAGTGGCTAGCAATTCTGGAGTCGAGGACGTGGAATTAGCTGTCGGCCAGAAGGTAGTCCAAAGGCGAAGGCGAGCTTTTGACCTTCGGGGCCAGGCTTGCTAGCTTCCCGGCATGCCGGGACGTCGTCGTATGTGGGTGGTCATTCTGATCCTATTTGGGATCTGGTTGGCCATTGTGGCTCCGATCGTCACCCACCGGATGATCCAGGCGGGGCTTCAGGAAGATCTCCTTCTCTGGCTGCCTCTGGTCGATGACTTTCGGGATCGCTCATCCAATGAGGTGGAGGTGAGCGTGAATGGCGACCTTCGTATGACGCCGGATGGCGCTTACTATGATGGCGATGGGGACTTTCTCTCCTTGCCGACCCAGCCACTGGCCGGAAAACCCTTCGCCATTTCCGTATGGCTCAAGTTGGAAGGGGTGCATCAGACTTACGGTATCCTGGAGCAGCAGAGCGGACGCGGCAGAGGGCAGCACCTGCACGTGCAACTCCGGCACATGAAGCCCTTTCTGAGTTTCTACGCGTCCAATACCCAGAGCGACCGGGATCTGTCGGCAGGGGACGGTTGGACCCACATGGTGTTCCAATACACCGGCGAGGATGCGCAGATCTGGATGGGTGGAAAGCTGGACACCGCGAAGAAGCAGCTTCCCTACGAAGGCACCACTGGAGTCTTCTTCATCGGCAAGACCAAGAAATGGAGCAACGTGCCTTCCTCGGACTGGCAGGGCTACATGCGGGACCTGCGGGTCTACGATCGGCCGCTGAAATCCTACGAAGTGCGCACCCTGGCCCGCGAGCCGTGGGAACACCCGGAAGTGGCTGAGCAGGAAGGGAAGGATGCGCCCTAACTTTGATCCCATTCATTGACAGATTGGGAAGCTGGGGATGATAGTGGTTCCTCCCGCAACGATTCAACTTTTCGAATGCCCGTGACACCGATTCCTCATGAAGACTTTCCCTATTGTCCCGACACCGAACGCGCGATTCTGAGCGTTCTTCTCCAGGAACCGCAACGGATCCTGGCCCGGACAAGGGAAGGTGGAGGATACCGGCTCTTTCATCAACGCGAGCACCAGACGCTTTACGAGGTCATGGCCGCCTTTGAGGCGACGCCGACCAAGGCTCTCAAGGTTCGCGATCTGTTGGCCCAGTTGAAGTCCCAGGACCTTCTGGACCGGGCTGGTGGGAAGACCTACGTGGAAAAGCTCGCCTCTGCCAAGGTGGACATGAAACAGGTGGACCGATGGTTTGGTGTGCTCCGCGATTTCCTGGTGAGGCGCGAGTTCCTGCAGGTGTGCTGGGATTCCCAGGTGGCGGTGCAGGATGCTTCCAAGTCCCTGATGCGATTGCTCCAGGAAACCAGCGAGCGGCTCTACGAATTTCAAGCGGACCTCTCTGAGGGGAAGCCATCAACCATCCGCGACCAGGTCTTCAACTTCCTGCAGGTTGTGGAAGAGACCTATGTGGGGGAGAAGCCTGAGAAGGCAATCTCCACGGGTTACAAGAGCTGGGATTCGCTCACCTATGGGCTGCATCCGGGGGAGGTGATGATGATCGCCTCCGAGCCCGCGATTGGGAAGACCGCTCTGGCCATGAGCCTGGCGCAGAACATCGCTCTGCCCGCCATCGATGCCATGCCGGTGGGCTATGTCGCAGTCGAGGATCCGTCGACCCATGTGGTGGAACGCCTCATGGCGGCGATCTCCGGAGTCAGCACGGATAAGGTGAGGACCGGGATGCTTTCCCAGGTCCAGGATTTTCCCCGGCTCACCCGAGCTGCCAAAGTGCTGGCGGAATGTGAACTCCACATTGAGGATCGGGCCGCCTTGAGCCTTGCTGATCTCAGGAACGTGGCGATTCAGTGGAAACGCAGTTCGGATATCCGGCTCCTCATTGTGGATGACTGCCAGGCGCTGCGGAAGATGGGGAGTGAGAGCGCAGTTACCAACGAGGAGATCGTTCAAGGCTTGAAAACCATCGCTCGCGAGCTGGACTTGCCGGTCGTCGGATTCCTTGGTTTCGGGCGGACGATCGGCGAGGGAGCACAGAAAGAGCAGAGCAATGCTTCCAACAGCCGGATTGATGCGGCGTTGA
>JBHIXE010000223.1:9218-9499 GCA_041984905.1 Verrucomicrobiales bacterium
GACAGCGCCGCCTGGCTAACCCGAGCCGAAGCCGGGGAGAAGGACAAGGGCAAGGGCAAGTTCAAGCGCGCTTCTTTGCACGTCATCCGGCAGCGGAGAGGACTGCCGGGCGTCCTCAATCTTGCATTTGATCCAGAGCGCCTTCGGATGGAAGACGAAGCCATCATGAAAGATCCCTCCAAGCGGGAGTCCACGCTGGATCAGTGGGCGGCCAACGACGTTTGTGAGGATGACCTGTTTATGTCTTCCTGAGCACTGTCGGTAATGGTTAGTCTCCGATG
>JBHIXE010000224.1:0-306 GCA_041984905.1 Verrucomicrobiales bacterium
CTGGAAATTTCGATCCTATTTACGACCGGGTCAACTTCTGACGCGGTTTTCTCCCCGTAAAAACCGATTTATGGCTCAGGTTGCACGGGTGTACCTCCGCGCTAGTATACGTTGTGCGCCTAAACTCCCTTTCGCAATTTCGCATTCCTTTTTTGACGCTTTTGTTACTGCTGCTCCCTGGCGCCGTCACAATACTTCGGGCGCACCAGGCCAATGCGGTGTCCGTAAAGACCTCTCTAGAGAGCGCAGGCACCTACAAGGTAGCCGTGAGCATTGATGTCATTGCCTCACCCGATGCAGCGACGA
>JBHIXE010000224.1:316-9449 GCA_041984905.1 Verrucomicrobiales bacterium
TGGAGGTCGTGCAGGATATTGCCCTTCAGTTTGATGAGGAAGAGTTCTCGCCAGAATTCAGTGCGATGGAGGAATTGCCCGTCGCCGATCAGCAAGGCGTCACCCGGCTTTATAGCGAGACGACGGGAGAAATCCCCAAGGGAGCGAGTCAGTTTTTTCTCCATCTCATGCCGGAGGCTCAAGTGGCGCTGGTCATGGCCGTGTTCAAGAATGGAACCATGGACCGTCGGACGCACGTCCTGTTCCCCGGAGAATATTCCCGGCCGATCGACCTCAGCTTCGTCGGAATGAAGGTTTCCGAGACGGACCCCTTCGAGCCAGATCATCCACCCAGCTATTGGAAATCTTTCCGGTCTGGCGCCTTCTACCTGATTACGGATGGGGCGAAGCGTGCCCTCGCGCTCCTGCTCCTTTGTCTATTTGCGCGAAACCTCTCTCAGGCCGTGACGCAAGGACTGACCTTCGCCCTGGCAAGCATGATCGGTCACTGGAGCCTTTCAGTGTCGGCAGCAAGCTTGCCCAACACCCTCCTGGCGGCACTCATGGCCATAAGCATCCTGCTTCTCGCAACGGACAATATCGTGAGGTCCCGCATGGGCAAGTCTCGCTATGTGAGCGTGACCCTGGCGGGTCTTGTGTGTGGACTAGCGGTGCAGTTTCCTTTGATCTCAAGCAACAAAGGCCGCTTTGTCTGCTTCCACTTGGGCGAGTTGGTCGGAATTACGATCCTGGTCGCCTTCCTTTGGCTAGTACTGGGAACCTACTGGAAGCAGGACTGGTATCGCCAAAGACTCCTCATGCCAGGCAGTTTCCTGGTCGCTGGAGCGAGCATTTACTGGGTAGTTGCAACCCTCGCGTGAGAGTACGAACCATCAGTACTAGAGGGGACTTTTGAAAGGAAGTTCTCGCTCTCCATCCAAGTAGAAGAATGGAAAGCGGTAGAACCAGTCGGTCCGCCACGACCTCACGAAAGGAAAATCTGCGCAGCTCCAACCCGCTGCGCTAGAAATAACTCCTGCAGGAATTTCCGAATAGGAAAATTTCCTAGCACAAAGTTGATCCTTACAAGCCTGCGGAATGGGACACCGAGGGGTGCTTCCCTCCCAACCCAGGCGAGTAATGTTCCGAACGCAAATTAGCGCTCAGAACCTTCGAGTTCCATGGTGTGGAACACCTTGCCAAGCAAACGCTTCAGGTCAGCCACTTCGCTAGCCTTGAGATTCTTCTCCAAGACTTTGCGCACAGCTTCGTGACGTTGCTTCATCTCTGGCATCAACTTGCGACCACGGTCCGTCAGACGAATTCTCGCAGCACGGCCGTCCTTCGAACAACGCTCACGCGTGATCAATTGAGAACGCTCCATCGCTTGCAGAATGCCTGTCAAAGTGCCGTTTGGAATGCTCAGACGGTCAACCAGATCTTGGATGATGCAGTTGTCCTTCTCCCCCAGCGCAAAATAGACTGAGGCCATTCCGGGATGCATTTTGATCTCTTCCTTCCCGGGCGCCATGTACCGAGTCATTGCACGAAGGTAGGTAAGATTTACTTTGGCGAGGACCAAAGGCAATTCTTCCAAGATACTGTCTTGCTCAGTAGCTTTGGCTGATTGCCGCTTCTTCACATCTTTCGACGTCGTAGTTTTTTGTGAACTTTTCATTGATATAGGTAGGTAGGCAGCAGTAGCCCCTCCTATGTTATTAAGTAGGGTTTTTTCCTAGACTAAAAAGAAGCATATTTACAATTCTTTCCAAGTCTAAAGAACTCTGATTTTTACGTAGGGATAATCCCTAGATGACGTAAAGCCCCATTCTCAGTTTGGCATCCAAAGAACGGGGGTCGAACGATTGCCAGTAATGGGAATCATTGCAAGCCTAAAGTAATCAATTATGACAAAATTGTCATGTAATTTAGTCACGAACTTCATTACATATTTCGGGCTACAACTTCCTTACGTCTTAGTTGAGCCGCCGGATGCCGCTTTGCCAAGCTTTTTGTCCTGACTTTTTAACAATTCCTTTTCCTCAGGCTCCCAGAGTCGGGAACTTCGAACGCCGACTGATGATTCTCACCCGTGGTGCGGTCCCCTAATTGTGATCAAAAATAGCAGGATCGATCTACCCCATGAGGTAAGCATTGGGTAAACATGGGTCATCCCATGCCAAGCTTCCTGGCCAACCGGCCAATGGTGAGCCCCTGAAAAAGGATGGAAAAGATGACGACCACGTAAGTGCAGCTCAGAATTAGCGAGCGATCCATTTCCGGTTGTAGAGAAAGTGCCAGCGCAAGTGATATTCCACCGCGTAGCCCACCCCAGGAGAGCAAGACCCCAGTGCGCCAGGGATCGGACATACCGAGCCTGGTGAAAGGCATCGGGGCAAAGACCGTGGTTGCACGGGCCAAAAGCACGATGGGAATCACTAGAATGCCCGCCAAGACAAAACGAAGCTCAAATTCGGAGGACAAGCCCAGTAAAACCAGGCCCATCATCGTGAAGATCATGGCATTGAGCACGTGATCAACCGACTCCCAAAAGATCTCAAGGCGTTCCTGCTCCACTTCCGGGATTTCCCGCCCTCGAATCACCTGACCAAGCCATAAACCCACCACCACCAGGCTAAGAGGGCCAGAGACCTCGAGGCGCCATGCCATGGCATAGGATCCCATCACCGCGGCGAGGCTTAGAAGCAGGTCCACATAGGCGGTCCGGGTCATCCGCATCAATTCGATCGTCACCCAGGCGATGGCCCCACCCAGCAATAGTCCGCCAAACACTTCGCGAATAAAGAGTTGGAACACGCCAAAGACGCCCAAATGACTACTGATTTCACCGCGGCCATCCGTAACTCCGCCTGCGATCTGGTAGATCGTAAGGAACACGACAACAGCGACGCCGTCGTTCAGGAGGGACTCGCCGGCGATGTCCGCTTGAACGGAACGCGACACGGAGGTGGATTTGAGGATGGCCAGAACGGCAATGGGATCCGTGGGAGAAATCAAGGCGCCAAAGAGCAGGCAATGGCTGTAGGCAGTCCCGAAGCCCATCATCTTAAAAATCAGGAAGACAAAGGTCCCCACGAGAAAAGTGGAGAGAAGAATGCCGAGGGTCGCATAAACAAGGATCGGAGCCCGCTCTTTAGAGAACGCACGGGTATCCGCCATGAAAGCCCCTGCGAAAACCAGGAACCCCAGCGTGAGTTCCAGGACAAAGGAGCGAAAGTCGAACTGGGCGACTTTGCGGCAAAGATCTCCTACCCAATCCGGGGCGGCAAATCCAATGACAAGCACCACCACGCTGGCCGTAAGCGCCGTGCCCATCAGCCCAATTGACTCCGGCAGTCGAAGTACCCGGGCGTTGAAGACACTCAGCATCGCAGTGATGCCGAGAATGAGAGCGACGAGAGAGAACGTTTCCATCCCTCTTCTCTAAATCCGGCGGGTCATAAGCGGGTGATCAATGCCGGATCCACATACAGCACCAGAACCGGCCCTTCTTCCCGCAATCTACCCTGAATCTCCACAGGCTCAGCTACAAAGTCGAGAATCTGTTCGTGGAGAGGCTCCCCTTGGGGTCCCAGCAAGAGAAAGTAGCGCTTTTCCCCTGTCGCGGACTCCGCCAACAGGATCGGCGGAACGCCACCTCGGATGCAATGGATGGCACAGGCGCGATGAGTCTTGCGTATTCCCGGATTCATCACGCCCAGGTAGCACTTGGAATCCACGATCTCCCCACAAACCGTCACCTCTCCTCTATCCACCGGCTGACCAAAGGGATGGGTGTGCGCAGCAGGCGCTGCAGGTTCGTAGATACTTCCTGCGACCACTTCAATCATGGAAGAGGAGCCGTCCTGAATCAGAGTTCCCTTGAGTTCGATGACTTGAAGATGAAAACGATCCGCCTGCTCTTGGGGGAAGCCGTACTTGAACTGGCTGACCAGATAGTGAGCCCGGAGATTCCCGCGTTCGTCTTGGGTCAGGAGCATCGAGGTGGGCGATTTGATGAACAACCCGTGAAACTTCTGAGGTTTCAGCTCCCAGGTGCCGCTTCCCAGATTCCGCTGCAACGCGGCTACACTCGCAATCCATGCGGTCGTCGAGAGGATCGCAGCCACTCCAATCCCCAGCACAAACCTGGACAGCGATGGAGGCGGCTTGCTCTGCCAGCCAATGAAAAAAGGTTTCTCTTGTGCCATATCAGGAAGAAGAAGTGGTCAGCAACGCGCGGGTTCCACGGGTGTCCCCGCAGGATTTGGCTGGGGATGCACCCAGACCTTCCCTCCCTCCACCCGCACCCGGAAAGTGGGGATCTTTTCTGTGAAGGGCGGAGGAGAACAGCCGTCAGCCGGTTTGTATTGATAGCCATGCCAGGGACAGGTCAGGCAGCCAAAGACGTATTTTCCTTCAGCGAGCGGCCCGTTCTGATGCTGACAGACACCAGATACCGCGGAGATCAGATTGCCTTCATATCTCAACACCGCCACCCTTTCTCCGCTCAGAGTCACTCCTAGAGGCCTATTCTCCTCCAACTCCGACAGCTCGCATACCGGGACGTATCCGTCTTCAGCAGGAGCACGAGCAGGTTCCTGATCCAGGCCAATCTGTCTGAAGCCCGCGACAAGATGGAGCAGGCTGATGAGCCCCATTCCAACTCCTGTCAGCAGCAGATAGAAGGGATGCAACTCAGCCTGCAGCGCACCAAAACAGACATGAATGATGAGCAGCGCATAGGCCACATACACTCCCATGTGCAGGGTCTTCCAGATGGGCGCCGTGAGATTCGCAAGCCAGAAATCGTGGCTCGTCGCGGCCATCACAAAAAGAATGATGAGGGCAAGAAAGCCAAACGCCTGGAAGGGAAAAGCGCCCAACCGCGATCCGGCATCGGTCACGAAGATCGAGACGATTGGATTTACATCACTGCCGCTGTGATAGATGACGGTGGCCAGAAGTGAGTGAATCAAGGCCACGAGAAACATGGTCACGCCAAGGTGCCTCCGATTGTAGAGCAGGGGCAACCACCGCGAATCCAAACGCGCCATGGGGCCGATCATGAGGATGAAGTGCAGGAGCGCAATGGCCGTTACGGCGGTGGCTCGCATGAGTTGGATTTCTGGCGACGCATTTGGAAACGCGACCAGCCCCACGCTCATGAAGGTTGCGATTCCCAGCACCACGCCCAAGGCCAGGAGGAAGTCATACCGCTTCTTGAAGGCATTCCAGCCCACTGCCTTGTAGGACACGCTCATGGTTGCTCCGAGAGATCGGCGGAAGGTTCGGGAAGCGCCGAATTCACCGCTGGTTCCGGCCGGCTCGTGACGGCCAGGTAAATCGCCGCTATCAGAATGGGCGTGAGGATGAGCCACATGAACCGGTGCCGTTGACGTTGATAGCGCTGCATAGAACCGTATTCAGGGCTTAGCGAGTTGACGATGCCTGGAACACTCTTGCGGCGGAGCGGAGCTCCTGACCCAGCGCAAGAGCAGGTAAGGCCAGAAGATGGCGCAGCCAGGGATGATAACCAGTTTGAAACCCCAGGTGCCCTTCTCCGCCCCAGGATCAATTCGCCGGGCTCCACCCGCAAAGGAGAACAGGATCCCAAAGAGACTTCCCAAGGCGAGATAACCTCCCGCAATCGCCAGGAGACATGTGGTGACCGGTTCTATCATAAAGCGGATGAGTGGATGCGAATTGGACCCCGCAATAGAGGCGTCACTGGCCCTCTACTTACACCTTGTTCGAAGTTTCTTCCAACAAGCTTCAGCGCAGACAACGCGCGGTCAGTCGTCGTCCAAGTGATGTCCGTGAATGTAGATCAAGGCTCCAGGCTGCAGAAGTTCTCGGACCCGGCTCAGCTTATCCTGGGACACAGCGGGACAACCCAGGCTTCGTCCGATGCGGGGCCCGTACCCTTCGGCGATGTTCTGGTAGATGACATCCGTGCTGACATACCAGGCCGAGTGCAAAACGATGTGCCGATCGTAGGCCTTGTCATTCACGCCTGGCTGGAGTCCGTGAAGCTTGAGACTCACGCCCCACTGACCTGAGTAGGCCTGGCCCACCCGGAATAAGCCCAGGCTGGTTTGCTGGGAACCAACACTGTTGGAGAATTTCTGAGCGTAGATATCTCCCGTGTTCCTGCCATGCGCGCAGAGAAAACGCTCGGGCCTGCATTGGTCCCTCTGGTAGACGTCCATGCGTTCTACGTAAGAGGGCTTGGTGAAATCGATCACCGTGATCATCTCGATGTCATCCCGGTCGATTCCCGCTTCGGCAATGGCCACCCAGGCCGACTCCAGCGCTTCGTAGCTGGGAGGATTGTGCTGCTGATGCGTCTGGACCACCGCTGCCTCAGTCAGAGCCAGGAAACCATGCAGAGCAAAAGCAGCGTCAGGACCAAGGAAAAACACCTGAGGAGAATAGTCGGCTTATGAGGGTGAAACAAGCACCGTTTGCTATCTGGCCCGGCGCATTGTATCGGCTCTTTTTCTTTTCCCGTCCCCTTTCATCGCTCCCCCTCATTGTGATTCCCGTTTGGAAACCTGACTTCCCTTTCGCGCCCCGAAAGCTGCCCTTTTTCTATGGTTGGGTGGTCGTCGCGGGAGCCACCATCGGGATCTTGTTCAGCATCCCTGGGCAAACTATGGGGTTCAGCGTCTTCACGGAAGTGTTGATGGAGAAGCTCCAACTGAGCCGGTTCCAACTGAGTGCGGCGTATTGTGTCGGCACCGTCGCCAGTGGATTCACCCTGCCCTATCTCGGAAGACTCTTCGACCAGGTGGGCGCCCGGAAGATGGTGTTCTGGTCCGCGTTCTCCACCGGGGTGGTACTCTTCTACCTGAGCAGCAGTTTCTGGCTCAACCGCACCTTGGCGAGCCTCTTCCCTGCTTCGCTCCACACTGCCGTGGCGCTGGTCGTCATTGGCATTGGCTTTTACATGATCCGCGCGTCCGCCCAGGGCGTCCTCACCATGACGTGTCGCAATGCGGTTGGGAAATGGTTCGATCAACGGCGCGGACTGGCCCTGGCGATCAGCGGTGTGGTGACGTCCTTTGGGTTCTCCGCCGCACCAAAGTTGCTCGATCTGATGATTGGGCAGTTTGGTCACAGTGGCGCCTGGGCCGTGCTGGGACTTTGCAGCATCCTGATCATGTCCGTGCTGGGCTGGCTGGTCATCCGGGACAATCCCGAGGAATGCGGCCTGCTCATGGATGGTCGACCGGCCAGGGAGAGCCGGAATCGGAATCCGGACATGATCATCCACCACGAGTTCACCCGCAGCGAGGCCTTGCGAACGGTGACCTTCTGGGTGTTCAACCTGTCCTTTGCTTTCTACGCGATGTATTTCACGGCCTTCGCCTTCCACATTGTGTCGATTGGCAAGGAGTTCGGGCACAGCAAGGATTTCATCATCACGCTCTTTGTCCCCTCAGCAGCGCTGAGCGTGGTCACCAGCCTCATTATTGGCGCCATCAATCCCTATTTTCGGCTCAAGCATCTGTTGGCGGTCATGAACCTGGGAGCGCTGGGCTGCACGATCGGGCTCTACAATCTCGATACCTCCTGGGGAGTGGTCACTTATGTCGCGGGGAGCGGAGTCTGCGGCGGTGGATTTGCCAGCCTGACCGGGATCGTTTGGCCCCGCTTCTTTGGGCGGAAATGGCTGGGCTCCATCAGTGGCGTCAGCATGTCCAGCATGGTGATTGGCAGTGGGCTGGGCCCACCGATCTTCGGAGCTTGCGAACAATGGACCGGTTCCTACTGCCTGCTCTTGCTCCTCAGTATCGCCGCCCCCGTCGTTCTGGTGACCGCCAGTTTCTTTGCGGATAACCCTCAGCGGAAACTCATTTAGCAAGCTTGGCGCGGACTGCACTTCTTGCTCCTCGCAAGACACCCAGGCCTACCAGTATCAGGAGGAGCAACCCGACCGCCACAAGCCCCCACTGCACCAGGCTGAGGCTCTCCATCAGTCTACGAATGGGGAAGTACTTGTTCTTCAGTTTCCCCGCGTTCTCATAGGAAAACACCAACTGCGTGCCGGAGTCGGTAAAGAGCCGGTCATAGGTGGCAGCATCGTCTCCCAACGGTTCGATCTCTTCCGACAAGCTCTGGCTGATCCCTTCGGGTCCAAGCTGATATGAGCCGATCAGTCCTTTGCCCCCTCCGGCGGGCATGTAGCAGACGATTTCCCTGGCGCCGTTGGCGAGAGTTCGGGTCGAGGCCGCTTTGCGATGGAATTCCAGCACGCCTCCGTCCGCCAACTCTTCTCTCCTCGAGTAGGTGCCATCCGGCAAAGACTCGTAGAGCACCCAGATATTGCCCACGTGCCCGTTGTACATGGTAGACAGGCTGACGAGAACTTCCGGGACTTGATCTCCGTTCAAGTCCACTTCACTCCAGATGAGGTCTTCGGAATCCTGGCTCTCAAAGGCGCGCAGGAAATCTCTGCGCGGATCTTCAATGTCGCCCAGGGCCACACTACCGGTCAGGAACAGCGTCAGGAGAATGGGGTGAAGGCGGCTCATTCCTCGATCTTGTAGCCACCCTCAAACTCGTGTTTCACCACCTTGTAGACGTAGTTGTTCCGGTTGGGGACAAAGCGCCAGCGTTTCCCGGAAGGATTGCCTGGATAGAACTTCCAACAGCTTCGGTAGTAGGTGTAGTAGCCGGCAGCACTCTTGAGGCGGCGCACAATCGAGGCGCCATTGTAGAGCTGAATGATGGAAGCCTCCTCCCAAGTCAATACGGTCTCGCAACCCGGCGGTGTGTAGGTCGCCGGCGGTTCTTCCCAGGTGCTGGGATAAGTGCGCTTGATGGCGTCCATGTAGGCATGGGTGTGTTCTTCACAGGTGCGGAGTTCTCCAATGCCTCCCTCCACATTGGTGCGCCAGTCCCAGGTCTCATTGGTGGTAACTTCCGCCCCCCGCGCGGAATCGATCTGGTAGAGCCCCCATCCATCTGGCGGACCATAGTTGGGTTCATTGGCCACTCGGCCGTAGGAATTGAACTGGTTGAAGACCCGGTTGCCCTGGCGGCTTTCATGTTGGGCGACCGCCCAGGCATACCAGTATTTGCCCCGTTTCTGTTCCACGAACTGCTTCACCCCGTCATCACTGGGATTCCGGCCGCGAATCGCGAA
>JBHIXE010000225.1:0-5090 GCA_041984905.1 Verrucomicrobiales bacterium
CTCTCTGCCAATTCCGCGATTGGCTCCTGTAACTAACGCAGTCCGTTTATAGGGCATAGCGTTCCAACCTGCCTACCAGATTCCGGGAAGCAACTTCCATCGCACCTGTTGTTGATATTGCTGATATGCCGGAAGCGCCGCCATCATGCTCTCCTCGACCTGAATCCGCCAGATCATCGAGGGAAAGAGGATCAGAACGGCCAGCCCTCCCACCCAGGTCCAGGCCGCCAGCCCACAGAAAACGCCCATGAGAAGCTCCCCAAAGTAGGCTGGATGCCGAATCCACTGATAAGGCCCCTGCCGCGAAACCTTTCGGACTGCAGGTACGATATCAAAATTCCGCCCCAGGAACCCCAGCGATATCACCACAAGCACCGCCCCAACTACAAATCCACCCTTGGCAAAACCCGGCCAGAGTTGCGTGGAGGAAGCCTCGCGAAAGACCATCCCGCCTGCCACCATGGACGGAAGAATGATCAGAAACTGCCTCGGTTCCGGAACCACCATCATTGCGCTGCGAGTCAGAAAGAGGATTCCCGCAGTGAGATGAATGAGGCTGGCTGCCGTCCTGACCGCAGTGACTCCACCTGTCTCCTCCCAGGTATGCTGGAGTCCCAGCCAGGCCCACGAAAACACGCTAAGCCCTAACAAGACATTCAGACAACGCTCCGCCGTCGACAAGTTGGAGCGCGGTTAGTAGAGCCAGAATCCCCAATGGAAAATGTAGCTCAGCAAATTCACAACCACCAATACGCCAACGAAGATGAGTAACCTAGCCATAGCCAATAACGTGCGATCTGACTTCGCACCCTAGTGAACAACCTCTCTCGGGGTCAAGATACAAAAAGGTCACCCCCGCAAAAAGCTTCGATGGCGACTTATTCTAGCCATTGCAAGGCTCTTGAATCCTCGCCAAGGTGTTCGCTATGCCCCGAAAATCTCCCTTTTGGCCCCTTGTTGTTTGTCTCTCTCTTCTCCCACTCGCTCACTCGCTCGGCCAAGATCGGCCCAATCTTATCGTCATCCTGGCAGATGACATGGGCTACGGAGATCCAGGTTGCTACCAGGAAGACTCCAAGACGCCGACTCCCAATCTGGACCGGATGGCCGCTGGCGGAATGCGATTCACCAATGCCCATACGCCCTCTTCCGTCTGCACGCCCACCCGCTACACCCTCCTCACTGGCCGCTATTGCTGGCGCACCCGGTTGACCAGCGGCGTGTTGGATGGCTTTAGCCCTCCACTTATTGAGAATGACCGGTCCACCATCGCTTCCCTGCTCAAGGATGAGGGATACACCACGGCCTGTATCGGGAAATGGCACCTCGGCATGCAATGGACCCGGCTGAATGGGAGTCCGGAGGACGTGGATCGTGCGGAAGGGGGATTTCGCCCAGGAGACAATATCGATTTCAGCAAACCCATCACGGCAGGTCCTCTAACCAACGGATTCGAAAGCTACTTCGGCATTTCTGCATCTCTCGATATGCCGCCCTATTGCTGGATCGAGAACGATCGGTGTGATCCTGCTCCCGACACTCAGATCGAGTCCGCTCGGGAGAACATTTTCCGGAACGAGAATGGCGGCAAAGCCCATTCCGCGTTCGAAATCCCGGAAGTCCTTCCCACCCTCAAGGCTCGAACGGTCGCCTGGATTGAGGAGCGCAGCGCCGAAAAGCCCTTCTTCCTCTATCTGCCCCTGAATTCCCCTCATATGCCCGTCGCGCCAAGTGACGCGTTCCAAGGCAAGAGCGGCGCTGGTATCTACGCGGATTTCGTCATGGAAACGGATGATCTGGTGGGCGCGGTTCTCGACACCCTCAAGAAGAAGGCGCTTCTGGAGAACACCATGATCGTCTTCACCTCCGATAATGGCGGACTCTGGCATGCCTGGGAAGCAGCCGAGCCGGATGACCTTGTGAAGTATAAGCCCACCGATCGTGGCCGCTACAATCTGGAGCATGGACATCGCAGCAATGCACATCTGCGCGGCACCAAGGCCGACATCTGGGAAGGCGGTCACCGGGTTCCTTTCCTGGTCCATTGGCCCGCCAAGGTTGCAGGCGGCGAGACCACGGATGCACTGGTGGAGTTGACGGATCTCTACGCCACCTGCTCGGAGGCATTTGGCATTCCTACTCCAGAAGGCGCCGCGGAAGATAGTTTCAGCTTCCTGGGGGTGCTCACTCAGGCTGGGGAATCGAGCCGCCCTTTCGGAGTGCATCATTCTTTACGAGGAATGTTTGCGGTCCGTCAGGGAGATTGGAAATACGTGGAAGCCAGAGGTTCGGGCGGGTTCTCTCAGCCCCGCATTATCGAACCCAAACCCGGCGAACCCGAAGGGCAGCTCTACAACCTGTCGACAGATCCATCGGAAACCAGGAATGTGTATCTGGAGCGCCCGGAAATCGTGGAACGCATGGAGCAACTCTTGAAGCAGGCACAGGCCAAAGGCTTGCGGGGTTCGTGACAGCGATTGTTGCCGTTTGTTGATGGCACACTGAGCGTCCCTGCCCCACCTGAGTCTCCATGAGTGAGAGCACCGCCCAACCTCCAGTGAAACTGAAGATCGTCGCCTGGATGTTCATGGCGGGTGGGATCTTGTGTCTGGCGGACCTGCTCTTTGCCCTCATGGACAACCAGTTCAAGTTCAATCCCGGGTTCCTCCTCATCTTCGTTGGGATGGGGTTGCTCCGCCTTCAAGGATCCTGGCGGATCTGGGCCATGTTTGTCCTTTGGCTCCATTTCATCGCGGTTCCCTTCCTCCTGGTTCTCCTCATCATCTTTCCCGAGGCAAGATTGGGCGGAGATCCAACGGAAGGCGGTTCCCGCGTGGTGCTGATTCTGGTGTTGGCGATCGATCTGGCCCTCGCCATCTGGCAATACCGGGTGCTCATCAATAAAGAGATCAGCGCCCTCTTTACCTTCCAGTCCCTGGAAAAGCCTGAATCGAAGTAAGGGTATCAGGATCAGGCAGGCGGCCCCAATTCACCGTTGGCGGTCTCGATAATGACTTTGCCATCGGTCAGGCGAATGGACTCCACCTGCTTCAGCACCTCCTGAAGCTCCACGTTATCAACCCCAAAACGGAACATGTGGAGGTCGCGAAACATGTTGATGAATCCATCCGGGATCTCTCCCTTGGTCGGGTTGATCCCCACCAGGATCAGCTGCCAGTAGTTCGTGCCTGACTGATCCACCGTGAAGAAGAAATCCCCGTTAAGGAACCGTTGCCCCTTGCCCAGCTTGCGCATGGGCTGGCTGGTGCGCACCTCAATCGCGCGTTCGGTAATGGCCGTGACGCGAGTCGTTTCCCGGTAAGGCTCCATGATGGGCTGCGTGGCAATGAGGGAATTCAGATCTTCAACCGTCAACGCCACCGATACCGACAGATTCGCTTTGGCCGCGGAAGAGATGGTCTCCAGCTTTTGAGCCGTCGCTGGATTTGGCTCCGCCGGCGTCACCGAGATGGGGGTCTCTTCGGTGAACTGGCCGATGCGCTTGTTCTGCAGCAGTCCAGTTGTGACAACACAGGTGCCCAGCCCCAGGAGAGTAACGATCGCGACAATGGGGATCATGCAGCCAATCCAGGAGGGATCGTTTCCTTGAGGCGCAGGAGCTTCCGTTTCAGACATGCTGGATGGAAGATCATAGCCAGTGTCTGGTCAAGAACAGCTGGCCTGGGATTGAAATCCCGGGATGAAAACTGAGACGCCCTGATCTACACTGGGAAATGGCCAGGATTCTCGCAGCAATGTCCGGAGGCGTCGACAGCAGTGTCGCCGCAGCCATGCTTGTGCGTCAGGGCCATGAAGTGGCGGGCGCCTACATGAAGAATTGGATCAATGAGGTGAACATCGCCGGTCATTGTCCCTGGGAAGAAGACATCGTGGATGCACGGAAGGTCGCCGACCACCTGGGAATCGAGTTTCAGGTCGTCAACCTGATGCGAGATTACCGAGAGCGAGTCGTGGAGTATCTCCTCAAGGGGTATCAGGACGGGATCACCCCCAATCCGGACGTGATGTGTAACCGGGAGATGAAGTTCGGCGTGTTCCTGGACTTCGCCCTGAAGGAAGGCTTCGACTATGTGGCCACGGGGCACTATGCCGCGCTCCGCGAGAATCCGGATGGTAGCAAAGACATCCTGCGAGGAGCCAAAGGAAAGGACCAGACCTACTTCCTGGCGCTGCTGCAACAGGAACAGATTCGCCATGCCCTCTTCCCTCTGGGCAAGACTCCCAAACCGGAAGTGAGAAAGCTGGCGGAAGAATTCGGCATTCCCACCGCCCAGAAGAAGGACAGCCAGGGCATCTGCTTCATCGGCCAGGTGAAGATGTCGGACTTCCTCCGGCATTTCGTTGATGACGAACCTGGAGACATCGTCACCGTGGACGGACGCAAAGTCGGCCGCCATGACGGGCTTCATCTCTACACGCTGGGACAGCGCAAAGGCATCGGGGTTCCCTCCAATACGCCCAACAAGGCCTTCGTCGTCGTGGAAAAGCGCCGGGAAACCAATGAGTTGGTGGTTGGCTTCGATGAACCGGAGACGCCTCTGCTCTACGCGGATTCCTGCGAAATAACGCAAATCAGCTTTACCCGGGAGTCTATTACGGAACCGGGGAAAATTCTGGCTCAGGCTCGCTATCGAACTGAGGCCAGCGCCGCGGAGTTGTTTCCTGCAGATGGAGACTGCTCCAGGGCCAGGTTGGAATGGGACCAACCGCAGCGGGCCCTGACTCCGGGGCAGATCTGCGCATTATATGACGATGATGTTTTGATTGGAGGCGGAATTTTCTCCAGAATTCACGCTCGAGCGCCCGTCTCAACTTAAACCACCATGGACATCCAGAAGCATCTCGAGGCCCTTCCAATCGACCCGTTTCAAAACCTCCGGTTTGGGATTCGAGAGAAAATCACGCTTTTGGTGGTTGGCGTTGCCGTGGTGGTCGCCCTGGGCACGTCCTATTCCCTGCAGCGGGTAGCGGCCCACCAGGTGGAACGTCATGAGCTGATTGACCTTGGTGATGAGGCCAACCTGCGCGCCTGGGAGATCGTCGACAAGGTCAACCAGATGGAGGACGAC
>JBHIXE010000225.1:5100-9287 GCA_041984905.1 Verrucomicrobiales bacterium
CAGCGACAGTCCCGTCTCGATCATCTTTTGGATCGCTGCCGGTGGTGCTGCCATGACTGCCTTCTACATGTTCCGGCTTTGGTTCATGACTTTTACCGGCAAGCCACGTGATCAACACGTTCACGACCATGCCCATGAGTCTGGTCCCAGCGGCAGTCCGGGTGACGCGGCTCTCACCGCGCTCCGGCAACGAGCCGAAGAACTGACCGATCAATGGACCGACTACGTCCGGGTGGAGATCGTAGAGGCGACCCGCGAATGGGATTCCGCTCCCATCCATCAGTTGACCCGGGACCGCGAAGGCGAAACGGATCTCGCCGCGGTTCGAGCGGATCTCATCCAGCGAGCGGAATGCCTGCCTGCGACAGGAACGGTCCTGGTCCTTTCCACGATTCACCGGCTTCATGTGGAAGTGATGGTGCCTCCGGACGATCCCCAGGTGTGGATCGACAAATGGGTGCCCGTGGTTCTCGCCTGTGCCCGCGTCAAGCCTATCGATCCGGCCTGGGGCCCGGTGCGTTATCTGGTCTTCACCATGAAGCTCAAACCGCCGGACTCCCCCCGTCACCTCTTCTTCCTGGTTGATGCCAGCAGTTCCAGCGAGCCTTATCTCATGCATCCCAACATGGCGATCCAGAAGAGTTTTCGCGATGAGGACATGTTCGACATCAGTCTGGCGGCCGAATTGCAGGAGGACCGTGAAGAACTCGCGAACGAGGTCCAGCGGGATCGCCTGGAAAGGTTGGCCCTCCTGAGGGGAATTCCACTGCAGGAGAATCGACATTATTACTTCCGAGAAGGCCGCCCCACCCGGCGTGTCCAGGCGAGACTGGATCAACTCGGGGCCGAGGAACCGGAGCGCAGCCAGAAATTCCGCAATAACATTACCGGTACCGAGGAAAGCTCCGACCGTCAGATCGGCGGGATGTCAGTCTATGTTCCCGAGATTCGACTCCTGGCGGCCAAGGAAGAAGACCTGCTCTCCCGCTTTCGCACAGAACCCAACTTTCTGGGCCTGGTCGAGCAGGATATCCGGGACTTCACGGAGTTGCCCACCGGAATCAAGCTGGTGGACTGGGACGACATCCTGGAGTGCAAGCACTGTCATATCTCCTGCCTGGACTTCTACCTGGACAGCGTGGAGGGCCGTCGCCACTACCTGCTGATGTTTGCCGCCTTCCATGAAGAATTCGTCGGCGCCATCAATCAGGGGATCAGCTCAGCGCTCATCTGGTGGGTCTTTGCCTTTGGCGGGGGCGCTCTGCTTCTCGCGTCCGGTGTGGCAATCATGTTCGTGCAACCCCTGCACCGGATGACGGAAACGGCCCAGGAAGTGGCTTCTGATGAAGGCCAGCTCCACGTGAAGTTGGCTGATCTCAACGAGACTCTGCCCGTGAAACGAGGCGATGAAGTGGGCGACATTGCCCGGGCCGCTCGAAAGCTCTTTGACGAAGTGATCTCCAGTCACGATCTCCTGGAAAAACGCGTCGACGAACGAACGCGCGAGTTGAAGGCAGCCTATGAGCAGCTCGAAGGTCTCGCCAAGCAGAAGGACGCCTTCCTGGCCAATGTCAGCCACGAACTGCGCACGCCTCTCACCGCGGTTTCGGGTTACCTGCAATTGCTGAAACGGCGTAAGCAGGATGAGAAGGACCTGAAGTACGTGACCAAGGCGCTTCAGGGAGCCTCCCATCTGGAGGTCCTCATTGACGATATCCTCGACTTCCAAAAGATCATCATGGGTGGAATCACCCTGAGCGGGGAGGAATTCGAAGTCTGCGAACTGCTCACGGAGATCAACGACGGCCTGCAATTCAACGCGAACAAGAACAGCAACAAACTGCAGTGCTCCTGTGAAGGGCTTGGCACCATCGAAACCGACCGGCAACGGCTCCGCCAGGTGCTCTCCAACCTCGTTTCCAACGCCTGCAAGTTCACCAACAACGGGGTGATCAAGGTCGAGGCCAGTGCCATGAAGAAGGAGGGCACCGATGATCCCTGGGTTCGCTTCCGCGTAATCGATTCCGGTCGCGGGATGACGGAAGACGAGCAGAAGCAACTCTTCACCCGCTTCTATACCACCAAGAAAGCCAACCAGACGGGCACCGGACTTGGCCTCGTCATTAGCGAGGAACTTTGCAAGTTGATGGGCGGACGCGTCTTTTTGGAATCAAGCGTCGTCGGTGAGGGAACCACGTTCACCATCGAGATCCCCCAGACCCTTCCCCCGGAATCCACTGTCCCCGCCTCCCTGAGTCTAACCAATATCACCGATGGCCACGATACTGATCGTTGAGGATGATCCCAACAACATCGAGATCCTGCAGGATCTCCTCGAGGATGAAGGCTACGACCTTCTTCATGCCGGCAACCGCGACGACGGGATCTCTCTGGCGACAGCAAAGAACCCCAACCTGATCCTCATGGATCTGCAGATGCCGAACGCGGCCGATTCCGATAGCGTGAATCATGAGGCGGGCCTGGATGCCGCCCGCGCTCTCAAGGCCAATCCCGCCACCAAGTCCATCCCTATCATCGCGCTGACCGCCCACAATATGTTGCACCAGCGCGAGCGCATTTTTGAAGCAGGATGCGATGACTTGCAGTCTAAGCCTTATGACTTCGATGCGCTTCTCAGCACCATCGAGCGTTACCTCAACCCCCAATCATGAGTGCCCATTCCAGCTCCAAACGCACCTTTCTCGACTTGATTCACCGTGTGGCGGCGGAAGCGGAGGCTCTCCGTGACGCCATCCAGGAAGCAGCGATCGACGGCGAGAAGCCGCTTCGCTACCTGGAAAAGATCCTCAAGGCAGAGGAGGATCTCTACACCTACGCGGAGGATCACCTGCGGGAAGACGGTTTTGAGTTGGAAGACGAGTCCGAGGCGGAAGACTGCCAGGAAGTCAGGCATGACGCCCGGAACCGGATCAACCACATCTATGGTCCCTGCCAGTTGCTGCAGCGTTCCCTGAGCGAGACCGATTTTGCAGATGATGTCCTGGCCCTGCGCGGAGCGATCGAGCGCTGCAGCCATGCCATTGACGAGTATGGCTCCGTCAACCAGCGCACCGTCCAGGAACTGGAAGTCTCCGGAGTGGTGGAGCCGAGATACCGTATGGATCCCGCCCGAGTCGAACCGGCCCATATCCTGGTCGCGGAAGACGAAGCGGAAAACCGGGAGTTCCTGGCGGAAGTGCTCACGTCCATGGGACACCGCGTGACCATTGCCGAAGACGGGATCCAGGCGCTGGAACGTTCTCAGCAGAGGGATGTGGACCTCGTCTTGCTCGACCTGGGATTGCCGAAGTTGTCTGGCTTTGAGGTCTTGGATCAACTGAAGGCTTCGGGACATCTCAACCACACTCCCGTGATTGTGGTCACGGGACGCAAGGGCCTGGATGACGCCGTGCGCTGTATTGAAAACGGCGCGGATGAATATCTGACCAAGCCGGTTCAGATCGAACTTTTGCGCGCCCGGGTCGGGTCCTCCGTGGAGAAGAAGCGGCTTCGAGAGAAAGAGTTCGATCAGTTCTCGCCAGGATTGGCGCGCGAATTGGCCCGGCATCCCAACCTCCGGGAGATGAAGGGGAAAAACGCCTCCGTGACGGTGCTCTTCTGCGATATCCGCCGGTTCAGTTCCATTAGCGAAAAGCTGGGGCCTGAGAAGACCGTGAGCTGGCTCCGCTACGTGATGGACGAACTCTCCTCCTGCGTCCTGGAAACGGACGGCGTGCTGGTCGACTACACTGGCGATGAACTCTTCGCCATGTGGGGTGCGCCGGACGAAATCGAGGATCACGCCCAGCGCGCCTGCGAAACCGCGCTCCAGATGTTCAAGCGCCTCTCCCGGATCGACAAACGCTGGGAGAAACACATCGGCGAACGGACGGAAGTCGGCATCGGCATCAATTCCGGAGTGGCTCTGGTCGGCAACGTGGGCACAGCGCGGAAGTTCAAATACGGGCCGCTGGGCCATACGGTGAACATTGGCAGCCGGGTACAGGGAGCCACCAAGTTCCTCCAGACTCCTCTGCTCATCACCGGCGCGACCCGCGAGCTTCTGGGCAACTGGACCAATGGCAAGGTGCGGCAACTTTGCCGGGTGCGTGTAGTCAACATTCAGCAGCCGATCGAGATCTACGAGGTGACTCGAAATCGCCGTCCAGCCTGGAAAACACTTTGTT
>JBHIXE010000226.1:0-454 GCA_041984905.1 Verrucomicrobiales bacterium
AAACCGCTCGAGAAAAGCCAGCGTTTGTGCGGCGTCGTCGCGGCCTTCAAAGTCGCCCTGAGCCTGAGTAGCATGGATCAAAGCCTCTTTGGCTCCGTCCGCATCCCCCATCCGGTAGAGCGCCATTCCCAAGTGATACTGCAGAACCGGTACGTCTTTCGCCATACGTTCGGCTTCCCGAATCAGGCTCAAAGCCTCCTTATACTCGCCTTTGCGATACAGGATCCAGCCGAGGGTATCTGCCACCCCTGGATTGCCTGGAGCATGCGTTCTGGCCTTCCGCGCCAGCCGAACGGCCAGATCCAGGTCTGAACTCTTCTCTGCATAGAGATACGCAAGGTTGTTCAACGCAGCGACCGTATTAGGATGTTCCGCAAGCAAAGCTTCATAAGCCCGGATGGCTAGCCGGCGCTCTCCAGTCTTGGAATAGAGCTGCGCCAACTGCATCTGGCTA
>JBHIXE010000226.1:464-9231 GCA_041984905.1 Verrucomicrobiales bacterium
CGCAGATCGCCTGTATTGGTCTTGAACTGGTTCTCCAACACCTGAATCGCTTTCTGAAGGTCTCCGTTGTTCCTATAGGCTCGTACCAGCAATTCACGGCTCGCCGTCCAGTCGGGTCGAGCTTCCAGGGAACGCTCCAACGTCTCGATCGCGTCCCCCCAATTCTCCTCCGCCACGTGAATTTTCCCTAAAAGATAGTCTGCGCTCCATGCTGGAACCCGGCTAGCCAGGTCCGCGATTCGTCCTTTGGCGGTCACGAAGTCTTTTCGCGCGATATCCAGTTCGATCAGTTCATAGGCGATTGCCGGTTCATTGGGCGCAAGTACCAGCGCTTCCTCCAGCATGAGCCGCGCTTCTTCAAGGTTCCCCTCCTGAACCAGGATTTTCCCCAGCATGAAACGGGCACCGGGTTGCTCTAGATTGGCCCGCAGAAGCTGCGCCGCCCGGTTAAACTGCCCCGTCTGCTGAAACGCCGAAGCCAATATCATGTTCGCCTCAACCAGGTTGGGATGAGACTTGAGCAGAGGATTCAACGCCTGAATCGCTTCAAAAGGCTCGCCCGCTTTCAGGTTTGCCCTGGCTAAGAGCAGTCGCGCTTCTACCGATGAGGAGTCAACCTCCAGCGCCTGTTTCAAAAGAGGAATGGCCTGGTGGTGTCTTCCAAGTTTCAACAACACCCCAGCCAGTGGCTCACGGACTCCAGATGCCTCTGGAAATCGCTTCAGCAACTCGCGATACAAGGTGATTGCTTCTTCTTCCTCTCCGTTATCGGCCAGGATTTGGGCCATGGCTGACTGGGCTGCCAGGTTCTCCGGATCTCTGCTCAGGACGTTGTTGAGTGCTTTAATGGCTGCCTCCGGTTCCTTCTGCCGAGCCATCAATCTCGCAGCAAAAATCTGGGCCGGCAGGTAGTCTTTCGCCTTCTCGATCAGGTCCTCTACATACGCTTGAGCCTCATCGGCAGAGCGATACTGGCTCAGCATGGACGCATAGCGCAGCCGGATCGAGGATCTCAGGGGCGCCAGTTCCGCGGCTATCTTCGCCTCTTCCAGAGCAGCCTTGGGATCGTTATTGAACCCATGAAGCGTGGCCAGAGTCGCATGCGCCACAGCGGATTCCGGATCCAGCTCCAGAGCCTGATTCA
Source organism: Verrucomicrobiales bacterium (assembly GCA_041984905.1). Taxonomy (GTDB): domain Bacteria; phylum Verrucomicrobiota; class Verrucomicrobiia; order Verrucomicrobiales; family DEV007; genus JBHIXE01. The sequence goes on from JBHIXE010000226.1 coordinate 1,609, forward strand.
GCGCCGTTCTCATACCTTCCAGATCTCCCTCCCGCTGGGCCAGGAAAGCCAACGCCACATGATAGTCGGCGGACCTGCCTGGTGAAACTCGCGCCATTCTCTTTCGGGCTTCGGCAAGATCGGCATCCGAGAGACTGGTATCCGCCATCAAAATGAGCGCCGCCCCATTTTCGGGATCCTGATCCAACACCTTGAGCGCTTCCGCGAGGGCTTCGCCCAGTTCTCCAATGGCAAACCACGCCTGGGCCAACTCCATCCGCAGGTTCACATCGGTTGGGTTCTCCTCAACAGCCTTAAGGAGAAGAGGAAGCGCACGATGTACTGCGCCCTGCCGTATCCAGGTCAGCCCAATCCGCTCGATTGCATGTGCGTTGCTTCCGGAACTATGAAGCAGGTTCAGGTATTCGATCCGGGCCTCCTCGTACTTCTGCGACTCGAAGTAGCCGTCCGCCCGGTTCAGAATCGCTTCCACATTGGGACCTCTCGAGCAGCTGCTCAGAGCAAGCATGCCGAGAACGAGAAGCGAAGAAAGAGGGATGGATCCAAAAGGGCTGAGTCTCATGGGCTGAAAATCCTGGTACGGAGGAGGCATGTGGCCAGTCCGGATGCTCGCCCCATCCATTTTGACCGAAATCACGCCTCATCATTTTCCATAATTTACATCATAATTAGAGGTTCGGTCGGGAAAAATCCAAATAAAAAGGCGGTCCCCAGCTGTGCCGAGGACCACCTGAAAGACGTTTGGAGGTTGGGATCCTTATTTAGTGGCTTCTCTGGACAAAGCGAGATGCGAGCGCCATTCCCACAAGGGCGAATCCAAGGAGAACCAGGGTCATACCGCCGTCCGGAACACTGTGGGAACCGTGAGAAGGCGCCTTGAATTCATTGAAGGCGTTTCCGATGTCGGTAACCCACCATCCGTCCCCGAGATAGGAATCACCGAGGTTGTACCATTTATCCAGGTAGTAGTTCTTCTTGAGAGTGGCGTTCCAGGAGGCGTCGACATACCACTTCTGGAAGATGACTTTCTTATCTCCCCAACCTTCGATTTCGATGTCGCCGACCCAACCAGCATCGGGCCCAATGGCCACGATCCACTGACCGCCGTTTCCAGCAACGGTGTTCACGACGTTCCAGCCATAGGTTTCAAAGTCGACCGTGCCGTAGCTTTCGATCCAGATCTGGAAGGCGTTGTAGGGGCTTCCGGAAGTTCCAGAATCCAATTCCAATTCCCAAGCCTGGGCGCTGGTCGAGAGAATGCCGAAAGCGGCAATCGAGAGGAGGAGTTTCTTGATCATGGTTTCAGAGGGTATGTGCTGTGGTAAAGAACAGGGTTGCGACCACTATTAAGCAATTGCCGTGCCAATCCAGTTAATCCCCTTGTTTCCAGATAGTTACACCGAAAACATTCCCTGCTTCCACCAATCTCCTGATTGCTATCGAAGCCAAGTGTAAAGAATTCCGACGCCTCGGATCTGGTTTTCCAGAGTAACCCCCGTTGCCTCTTCTCAAAGACTCGATTTCCCCGTAGTGCAGAGTGTAAAGAATTCCGACACTTGCCCGGGAAACACTCCGTGGACCTCAGGCTTCTGCATCCCGGCTCAGCCCTAGTTTGCCCATGAGTTCGTAAAGCGTCGGCCGGCTGACCCCGAGTTCTTCGGCTGCGGCGGTCATTTTGCCATCGTGCTTCCGGATCGCGCGGCGAACCAGGTCCCGCTCCACCTGTTCCCGCGCATCGCGGAGCGTCATGCTCTCCTGGGTCTCTTCGGGGGCTTCCAGCTCCAGATCCTCAGGACCAACCCGGCGTCCTTCGCTCATGATGACGGCCCGTTGCACCCGGTTCTGAAGCTCTCGAACGTTGCCGGGCCAGGGATAGGCGTAAATCGCATCCAATGCCTCCGGAGCAAAGGTCAGTTTCTCTTTGCCGTTTTCCTCAGCGTAAAGTTGCAGAAAATCACGGGCCAAAAGTGCAATGTCTTCTCCCCTCTCCCGCAACGGAGGAAGTTCACAGACAATCACGGCCAGTCGAAAGTAGAGATCCTCCCGGAATCGGCCATCCGCGATCGCTTCCTGAAGGTTCACGTTGGTCGCCGCCACCACGCGGGTATCAATCGCGATCTGTTCCCGACCACCTACCCGCTGGAGCCTTTTGTCCTGGAGAAAGCGAAGCAGCTTCACTTGGATGGCGGCGGGCAGATCCCCGATTTCATCCAGGAACAGAGTTCCCCCGTCCGCGCACTCAATCAGCCCTTTGCGCTGAGCATTCGCCCCGGTAAAGGCGCCCTTTTCGTGACCAAAGAGTTCGCTCTCGATCAGTTCTTCGGGAATCGCGTTGCAATTCAGCGCCTGGAAAGGTTTCCCCTGCCGCGGGCTGCGTTGATGAATCGCTCGCGCCACCATTTCTTTCCCCGTCCCGCTTTCGCCCAGAATCAGGACGGGAGCCATCGACTTCGCCACCTTGCTGATGGCGGCAAAGGTCTTCTGCATGGCGTCGCAGGATCCGATAATGCCCTCAAAGGAAGAGGGTTGCCCCTGATCTCGCTGGTTGGCGTGCTCCCGATCCAGCTCCGCGACAAAGCAGCAGCGTTGCAGAAGTAGCTGAAGTTGATCGATATCAAGGGGCTTGCTGAGGAAATCCGTAGCACCATTTCCAATGGCCTGGATGGCATTCCGCCTCTCCCCTTGTCCCGTTACCACGATGACCTTGGCCTGAGGGTCGAGCGCAACAATCTCGTTCAGGGTCCGCAACCCCTCGTCTGTGGTATTCGGATGCGGCGGCAGTCCCAAATCCAGCAGAGTCACCAAGGGACGGCCTCCCCGCAACTGCTTGAGCGCGGTCGTTCGGTCGCCAGCCACCAGGACTTCATAGTCGTCGACCAATGCCCACTTCATCTGGGTGCGCAGATCTTCGTCATCGTCGACAATAAGGACGGTGGGATTCATGATTAATTGGCAGAGAGCCTCGGTAGTTGTGGAAAATATAACCGAAAAAGGGTCCCTTTGCCGCTTTCACTTTCCACTTCTATCCGTCCCAGGTGCGCTTCCACCATCATCTTGCACTGGAACATTCCCACGCCGAGCCCTTGTTTCTTGGTCGTTCGAAATGGCCGGAACAGGGAATCCCGAATGAATTCGGGGGTCATGCCACAGCCTTCGTCCTGGATCGTAATCGCGATCCCCGACTCCACGGAAGCCGTCTCGATCCGGATCTCTCCAACGCGATCGCGAACAGCCATGGCGTCCAGCCCGTTGAGGATCAGATTCTGGAGAATGCTCTGCAGCTGTTCCCGGTCGGCAACCATCTCCAAGGGCTCATCTGAGTCATATACCACCCTGATCCCTGGCCGCTCCGCGATCCCCAATAGGGTATCGTAGACCAAAGTGGGAAGATCAAAAGACACGGGCTCGATATCCAGAGCGACGCGGAAGGCACCGAGCCCACTGATCTGAGCATTGATGCGATCGACAGTCCGGGCAATGCTCCGCAGCGCGTCTTCACGATAGTCCGGATCGTCAAACCGCCGGGGCAGATTCTTCAGCATCAGGTTGAGATTGCTGGCGGTATTCTTGAGATCGTGAACAAAGAAGGTCGCCATCGTCTGGAAGGCGCCAGCTTCCGTGGCGAGCAGCAGTTTATCGGAAAGACTGCGATTGAGAAGGCTGCCCGCCATCTGGTCTCCCATGCACTGCAGGAGTTCGCGCTCCTCTTGAGAATAACCAACGCCATTGACCCGGTCCGCCAACACGATGACCCCAATGAGGCGATCCACGGCGACTAGAGGCATGGCCATCCGGTTGCCCCCATCCTCGAATTGGCTCGGACAAGCCTCCCGCAGGAGCTGAGCCCATTCTCCGTCCGCGCTTTCCAGATCGAAGACTTCTCGCTGTCCCCGCGCTGTCTCCACCATCTCCCGGCTTATTGCCATTTCGACGGGCATGCCCTCTTTCGACCCTCCTCGATCCGTCCGCACCAATCGAAGTCGGCTCCCGCTCTCATCCAGAACTCCCAGCACTACGGAGAGCGCCTGGAAAATCTCCGAAGTCAGGTCGACAAACTTCCGGCACAGAACGTCCCGCTCCAGGATCCCGGAGGTCTGCTCCGTAAATCTGGTCCAGACCTTGCGAAAGTCGTGTTCGGGGCGTTGGAAATGACGGGATACAAATCCCTGCATGCGAACCCGAAACCGGTCGGAAAGCAGCAGGACCGCCAACGCCACCATGGAGAACAGTATGAAGAATGCCTCGAGCGGGATACTGCTCCCCGCTCCCAGGGATGCGACAACCGGCGCCAGGACGCCGACAGCAAGCAGGTATCCGCCGACCAGCAAAACCGTCAACGAACTCTGCAGCACAGCGCGAGAGGGATAGATATCGAGTCGGGAAAACGCCCGCCGAAAGAATGCCACCGCCATCAAGGCCACACCGATCAATAACGCTCCCGTTTCCAACTTGCCTGCCAACGGAACGAGGGACGAAAAGAGCAACGCCTCGCTCAGGACAAAGATCTTGGCTCCAAAAATCAGTCCGATCCCAACGATGAGGAACTTGATCCTCCAGCGGACCACTCCCACCGCGGCGCTGATGGTTCGCTCCAAATTGACGAGAATGAGAACTGCCGCAATGAGCAACCAGGCGCAAAGGATGCGACCATAGATTCCCAAGCCGAATTCTCCCCCAATTTCGCCGGAAGAGATCGCGCGGAAATAGGCCAGAAGTTCCCCTCGCATGCCCACCCAGAATCCGAGAGGAAGAACCAGCGCGAGCGCCAGGATCCAGCGCCACCTGGTGAGAAAACTACTCCGGTCGCCCCGGGAATAAGAGAGGCTGAAGCCGAGCCAGACACAGGGCAAGAGGCACTTTGCCAGAAAGGTGCTCGCGATCCAGTGACCCTTCTCCTCCAAACTGGGAGCATGGACCGCGGTATAGGACAGGGCCGCCTCAAACCCGAGCAGGAACATTCCTGCCAGAAACCACCAGCGGGAGGGATCGCGCTCTTTACCAAGCAAGACCGCGACCCCGAGAATCGCTGCACAAAGAACGGCCGAAGATGTGAGAAGAAGATGCATGGGCCCGGTTTCCCGAGATGACCTGCGAAGCGCTCCTTCCCACGGCGACAAGCGGCGTTCCGCCTGTCGCCCTGCATCCTTCCGATTAGCGAACCGGAAGCGTCAGAACCGTGCCACCACCACCACCGGCGGCGCTGGCGGGTGCTACCTGCAGATTGTAGAGGTCATACAGGGCGTTGAAGACTCGCTTACTGGAGCGGTCGAGATCATTGATGTAATACCAATCCCCGCGGTATTTCACCGATACCGCTGTATTGGCCGGCTTGGTCTTGGCGGTGCTCACTTTAAAGAAGGAGGTGATGTCCGGGGAGGTGCCGTTCTGCACGGCTTTCAGGTAACTGGTCAGCTCGTAAGCGGCTGCATTCTCGGATTCATCCGGTACCACAACCCCGTGCGAAAGAAGGTTGAGCACCCCATAGAAGGAACGAGTCCGAACAGCAATGCGGTCAGATGCGCCCGTTTCACCCTTCAATTCAGGACCGGTCAGCACCTTGATGTTTTCCAGACGCCAGACGCGCTTGAGCGGATCGGGGTCCAGATTCAGAAGCTCCATCAGCTCGCGAGCAGCACTGGTGTTGCGATACGCAGGCTCGATCCAAATTGCAGGGAGGAACTCGCGGTTGGTCACGTAGAAGCTGTTGCCTCCATCAAGACTGGCGTAGCTGTTGCCTTTTTCCGCTCCAGTGAGCACCTCACCAGGAGTGAAGACTTCCGGCGCGAAGGGATGCTCGAAGTAAGGCTCTTCCCAGACGACATCCGTCATCACGAGCTTGTCATCCATTTCGAGGCTCTTAATCAAGGAGAGCAGGCGCACATATTGCGGTGAACCCGGCTTGAACTTGTCACCGACGCCCACGTCAACACCCCGAACGCCCCCGAAGTCCTGAGCCACCATGATCAAAATCAATTCAATGGGATAGCCCGCTGCGGAAAGTTGCGCGAAAACATCCAGCGGAACCTGCTCATGAAGCTTGGTGGCAATCTCGCTACCTTGTTGCGGCTGGATGTTGTAGGTCGGCAAATCAGAGGTGCCTACCCCTACGTTGGCGGAAGTAATCTGAAACCATGGGTTCCGTCCACCCACCAGATTAGCATCCGTGGTGAAGTATTTGCTGGTGGAAATGTTGTTGAGCGCCATGAACTGCGGCGACTCGAAATAACGACGACGAACAATATTCAGAAGTAGTTCCTCCTGAAGTACGTCACTAACGGCCCGGTTGTAGTCTCCAAAGGATTTCTCGACCATTCTAGGTCCGAGCGTTGAGCCGCACCCGGAAAGTCCCAGGGTTAGCACTGTGGCGGTAGCCGCGGTGAAGATTTTGGTCCAATTCATTTGTCTTGCTGCGTGGTTCTTGGGCTGACGTAGTCCGCTAGAGAACGCGCGGGGCAACGCATTCACGGCCAACTTATCTAAGGAATCCAAATTATCAATCGCTTATGTTATTTGTCACGTCTTAATATTTAAGGGCACTGTTCTTCCCGGTGATTGCCTGCTTCCTGCAGTGGGATTCGCCCTGCTTCGAGCCGGCGAAGTTTGATGACCAACCCCAGGACCACTCCCAGGGAAATCAGGAAAAAGAAGGGACCTCCACGGTCATGAACCGCACTCTCGACCAGACCGGGGTTGATGCGGACGCAAAGCCAGGAGATCAGGAAGATGCGACAGGCGTTCCGGAGAATTCCCAGGGGAAGCACCAAGGTCACCAGTAGAAGCCGGGTCCATCCCGATCGGAGGAATTCGAAGGCCGCCAACAGGCCGATAATGAAGAGCACCAGGGTGGAGCGAACGCCGCTGCATTGCGGGGCGACCTCAAGAACAATTCCCGGGAGATGGAAGATGACCTGGTCGACCTGGTGAATGGGGATTCCCGCGAGGCGGATGATGGCGGCGGCCAGGTCTGCGGAGGCTGCCGCTAAAGATGTCTCCAGGAATTGAACAAGCCCATCAGGAAGCGGAATCGCCAACAAGAGGAGCGCGCATGGAAAGGCGAGCGTTCGCATCCACTGCGTCCCCAGAAAGAAGAAGCCCGCGCTGTATTGCCAACAGACGAAGGCCAGCATGAGGCAGGAGAGAAAATCGCTGTGACTGAGACCGCTCTCCCTGTTCGCCAGAGCGCAACCCAGAGCCAGTGCTCCCACCATGAATGACACCAGGGTCCACAGAGGGGCTGGTCGAACCGTCGATGGAAGGGACTTCCGCCGCCGGAATATCAGGAAGGCGGACAAAAACGGGATGAGGACCCCGTAGGAGTGGAGGTCGGACTCGAGGGCCAGTTGAGCCCAGCTCAAGAGAACCGTGGCAAACAAGAGCGTCAGCCCCACCGCGCAGGCGGCCCAGGCCAGGATAGATCTGCCTCTTCTTGTGAAACGGCCCCGCCACACCGACTTGGCCGATCGCAGTCCGGACCGGGCAATGTGAAGGGGCATGTTGGAAGATGGAGAGGCCATAGATTTCTATAAAAACAACCCTCAAGAGCAATATTTACATAAATCGCGGCAATTATAGTATGCGATTTAAATAATTGCCAGAATTATTAATTCTGAAAATAAAAAGCCC
>JBHIXE010000227.1:0-341 GCA_041984905.1 Verrucomicrobiales bacterium
CGCGATCACCCTCACTTCCTCCGGGTTCGGCGTCGACTTCGAGAAGGACATCGCCCCTATCCTGGAAGCGCAGTGTCTCTCCTGCCACAATGCCTCGGAGGCCAAGGGTGATGTGGTTCTGGAAACACGCGAGGACGCGGCCCAAGTCATCGGCGCTGGAGACATCCACACCAGCGAGTTGCTTGCCGCCGTCCAAGGTCCAGACCCGGAAATGCCCAAGAAAGCGGAGCCGCTTACGCCAGATCAAGTAAAGCATCTCCAGGAATGGATTGAAGCCGGGGCCACTTGGCCAGAGGATCGAACTCTGGTTCACAATCCCAAACGCAATCTGGATTGGTGGT
>JBHIXE010000227.1:351-8990 GCA_041984905.1 Verrucomicrobiales bacterium
GCTGAACCCCATTGTTAGCAGCACACCATCGACTGAAGGACACCCCGTCGACGCGTTCATTGAGGACGCGCTTAGAGAGAACCAACTGGAGCCTGTGGAACCGGCGAGCCCGGAAGTCCTCATCCGTCGTCTGACCTATGACCTGACAGGTCTCCCCCCGACTCCGGATTCGGTTGACCGGTTTCTCCAAGCCTGGGACACGGACCCCAACCACGCCTGGAACGTGGAAGTCGACCGCCTGCTCGCTTCCCCTGAGTTTGGGGAGAAGTGGGCTCAGCATTGGCTGGATCTCGCCCGCTACGCCGAGACCCACGGCTACGACAAGGACAAGCCGCGCATGAACGCGTGGCCCTACCGCGACTACGTGATTCGCAGTCTGAATGAAGACAAGCCCTTCCCTCGCTTTGTCGAGGAACAGGTCGCTGGCGATGTGCTTTATCCAGACGATCCGGATGGTGTGCTGGGGTTAGGTTTTCTCGCCGCGGGCCCCTGGGACTTCATCGGCCACTGGGAAGTTGGCGAGGCCAAGCTGGATGGTCGCATCGCCAAGCACCTCGACCGTGACGAGATGGTGTCCGCGGTCTTCAACGTCTTTCAAAGTACGACGGTGCAATGTGCCCAATGTCACCATCACAAGTTCGATCCCGTGCGGATGGAAGACTATTACCGGCTTCATGCGGTGTTTGCGGCGGTGGATCGTGCCGAGCGCGTCTACAAGGGGCTCTCACCCGAGCAACAGGCCAGGAAGCAGAATCTGATCGCCCGCATCAACGAACTGAAGGCGGAGCAGGAGACCTTGGGGGACCAACTGAAACGTCTCCTCGCCGCCCGGGTATCCGGGATCGACCGGCGTACCGCCGAGTTGAAGGAGAAATACGGCACGAGCCAGAAGCCTCAGTACGGCTATCATAGTTCTATCACCTCCAATCCCAACGAAGAAAAATGGGTGCAAGTGGATTTGGGCGAACCTCAAAGCGTCAGCCAGGTGCGTCTCATTCCTTCCTTCGACCGCTACGCTGGCATCGGCGCCGGCTTCGGGTTCCCCGTTCGTTACAAGATGGAAGCGAGCAACGATCCGGAGTTCAAGACCGGCGTTCGCCTCTTGCTTGATGCGACTCAGGCAGATCAGCCCAACCCCAAATCTCGTACGGTGCTGGCCGATGTGGCAGGCGAGAGGGTGCGCTTCATCCGGCTCACCGCCACCAAACTGCGCGAGCGTAAGAGCGACTACATGCTCGCTCTAGGGGAGTTGGAAGCCGTCGATGACAGCACCGGCGAGAACCACGCTCTTGGCGCCAAGGTCACGGCCAAGGACAGCATCGAGCAGAAGGTGCGCTGGTCCAGAGCGAATCTCGTCGATGGCATCTTTCACCGGGAGCTCAGTAATGAAGCCGCTCTGGCAGAACTTCATCAGTTGCAGGAACAACGGGCCAAGATCGTAGCTGAACTCCAACCTCCCAGCACCCAGATCCGGCTGGAACAGATCAAGGAAGACCTGGCCCAGCTGAACAAGGACCTTGACGCCTTCCCCGAGGGCGAAGTCGTGTATGCCGCCGCGACCCATTTCTCTCGCGGCGGGCGATTCACCGCCACGGAAGGCAAGCCCCGCCCCATCCACCTCCTCCATCGCGGAGACCTACGTGCTCCGGGAGAGTTGCTGTCCCCAGGTGCGCCGCCACTCTGGGCGACAGCTCCGGAAACGTTCTTCGATTCGAACTCCTGGGATGAGGGAAAGGCCCGCGCCGAGTTGGCCCATTACCTGACGAGCAAAGACAATCCCCTACTCTGGCGCTCGATCGCGAACCGGGTCTGGCAGTGGACCTTTGGTTCTCCCCTGGTGGGCACACCAAATGACTTTGGCCGCATGGGCATGACGCCCACGCATCCCGAACTGCTCGACTACCTCGCGGCGCGATTGCGGGATGATCCGGAGCACTCGCTGAAGAGCCTGATCCGTCACCTGGTCACCAGTGAAACCTACCAGCGTTCCAGTACGCATCATCCCGGCAATGCCGCAATCGATGCGGACAACGCCTATCTCTGGCGCGCCAATCGCCGCCGCCTGACCGCGGAGGAGTTTCGCGATTCCCTGCTGGCAGCCAGCGGAGCGCTACGACTGGAAGAGCGAGGCGGGCCGAGCTTCCAGGACTTTGTGATCGAGAAGCCGCAGCACTCCCCGCACTACGAGTATCATCTGCATGATCCAGAGAATCCGGCTGCACACCGGAGGTCCATCTATAGGTTCGTCGTACGATCTCAGCCCCACCCTATGCTGACCACGCTGGACTGTGCGGACCCGTCGATCAGCGTCCCGGAACGGGATGAATCCACCACGGCGCTCCAGGCCCTGACGCAGTGGAACAACCGTTTGATCGAAGCCATGTCCCGTCGCCTCGCCGAGCGCCTGGAGGCAGAAGCACCTGCTGATCCCGAAGGCCGGCTGGATTACGCTTGCCGGCTTGTGCTGGGCCGGAGCGCCCTTCCCTCTGAACAGGAGATCCTGACCGGCTATCTGGAGGACTATGGCGAAGCCAGCCTGGCCCGGGTTCTGTTCAATACCAACGCCTTCACCTACATCAACTGACCCTTTCCCTCCCTTGAAGCGTATGAACCGCCGCAAGCTCCTTTCCTCCTTTGGCAGTCTCGCCCTGACAGACCTACTCCTGAGGGACCAGGTCTTTGCCAGTCCTGGGATAATCTCCCAGCTCCATCATCCCCGGCGAGCCAAACGCGTGGTGCAACTCTTCATGGCTGGCGCGGCCAGTCACGTCGATACCTTCGATCACAAACCCTTGCTCCGGCAGAAGGATGGGCAGCCCTGGGATCCGGGCGAAACCGTGGAACTCTTCCAGAGCAAGCCGGGCGCCTGCTTTGCGAGTCCCTGGGGATTCCAGCCCTACGGCGAGAGCGGCAAGATGCTGAGCGATATCGTGGCTCCGCTTGGTGAGGTGGTGGATGACCTGGCCTTCATTCACAATCTCGAAGGCAAGACCGGGGTCCACAGTCAGGGCACGCTACTGCAGACCACGGGATTCAACTTCCCCGGCTTCCCCAGTGCCGGGGCGTGGGTGTCCTATGCACTCGGCAGCGAGAACGACAACCTGCCAGGCTTCGTCGTCCTGCCAGATCACCGCGGACTGGCCTCCAATGGCGCCAAAAACTGGTCGACCGCCTTTCTGCCAGCGCAGCATCAAGGCACCCTGATCCGGCCGGGAGCAGAATCGCCAATCGCGGATCTGCACGCTCCGGAAAGCAGTTTCATCACTTCAGAGAACGACCGGGCCGGACTTGATGTCCTCGCCAGGCTGAACGCTGGATATGCCAAAGATCATCCTGGCGACGATCGACTCACCGCCCGCCTGCGCTCTTACGAATTGGCCGCAGCCATGCAGTTGAGTGCCACCGATGCTCTGGACCTGTCCCGCGAGCCTCAATACATCCGGGACATGTATGGCATGGCTCCGGAAGGTCCCGGCGTCGATGATTCCACCATCAATGAGAAGGCGGAGACGGAGTTCTTTGGCCGGAAGTGCCTGGTGGCGCGCCGCCTCCTGGAGCGTGGGGTCCGGTTTGTCCAGATCTGGAGCGGCAATGACAATGGTCATCCGCGCCGGAACTGGGACAGCCACGAAAATGTGGAACGCGATCACGCACCGTTGGCATTGGGGATGGCGCGAGGCACGGCAGCCCTGATCAAGGATCTCAAGCAACGCGGTATGCTGGACGACACCATCATTCTCTGGACCACGGAGTTTGGGCGCATGCCCTGCTCTCAGGGCAGCCAGGGGCGCGATCACAACCCCTTTGTCTTCACCAACTGGCTTTGCGGCGGAGGGATCAAGGGCGGGACTTATGGCGAGAGCGATGAGTGGGGGTTCAAACCTCAAGATCGCGATAACCCCACCCTGGTTTACGATATCCACGCCACGATTCTGCACCTGCTGGGAATCGATCACGAGCGGCTCACGGTGCGAAACAACGGCATCGATCGGCGCCTGACCGATGTGCATGGACACTTGCTCAAGGATATGCTCGCCTGACCCCACTCACGCAGAGACTTGAGTCCCGGGGAATCGGGCTTTAGCCTCGGGACATGAGATTCCCCCTTCTCCTTGCCGCGCTCTTCCTCGCCACCCAAGCCTGGGCGGAACGCCCTAATATCCTGTTCATCTTCTGCGATGATCACGCCACCCAGGCCATCAGCGCCTACGGATCCGGTCTCAACGAAACGCCGAATATCGACCGGATTGCCAAGGAAGGGATGCTCTTTCGCAAGTGCTATGTGACCAACTCGATTTGCGCACCATCGCGAGCCGTGGTGCTGACCGGCAAATACTCGCATGTGAATGGTCAGCGCACCAATAAGGACACCTTTGACGGCAGCCAGCAAACCGCCCCCAAGCTCCTTCAGGCCGCAGGCTACCAGACCGCGATCGTGGGCAAGTGGCACCTCAAATCCGAGCCGACCGGTTTCAATCACTACGAAGTGCTTCACGGCCAGGGCCATTACTACAACCCCATTTTCCTCACCAACGGTGAGAATGCCAAATACACCGGTTACACCACGGATATTATCACCGACCGGGCTCTCCGCTGGCTTCAGGAAGACCGGGACCCGGACAAGCCTTTCCTCATGATGTGCCAGCACAAGGCGCCGCATGGCCGCTGGGAACCGGCCCTCCGTCATCTGGATCTCTATGAGGACGAGACCATCCCGGAGCCTCCCTCCCTGTTCGACGACTACAGCGGTCGTAGTGAGGCTCCTACGACGCACGCCATGGGAATCGCCGATCACATGGGAGATCACCGCCTCATGATCGAATACTCCAGCAAGTTCACGCCGGAACAATTGGAGGTTTTCGACGGCCACTTCCGTCCCCTGAACGAGGCCTTTCTCAAGCAAAACCTGGAGGGCAAGGAACGCACCAGCTGGCATTACCAGCGTTACATCAAGAATTACCTGCGCTGCGTCAAGGCCGTGGACGAGAATGTGGGCCGATTGCTCGATTACCTGGATGAGAGCGGCCTCGCGGAGAACACCGTGGTCATCTACAGTTCCGACCAGGGTTTCTATCTCGGAGAGCATGGCTGGTTCGACAAGCGCTGGATGTATGAAGAGAGCTTGCGTACGCCCATGCTGGTACGTTGGCCTTCCGTGGTGAAACCCGGAACGGAGGATGACGAGCATATTGTCTCGAACCTGGACGTGGCGCAAACCTGGCTGGAGATCGCAGGTGCCGATGAGCCGGATGACATGCAGGGTCGCTCCTTTGTTCCGATCCTGCGAGGGGAGTCACCAGATGACTGGAGAAAGATCTTCTATTATCACTACTACGAAAGCGGTGGGCATGGCGTCCCGATTCATTTTGGAGTGACCACCGGCGATCAGAAGCTAATCCGATTCAAGGATCCCAATCGCAAAGTGGATGCCTGGGAATTCTACGACCGGACCAAGGATCCCCAGGAGATGAAGAGCGAATACCACAATCCCGAATACGCGCCAGTGGTTGACGAGTTGAAGGGTGAGATGGAGAGGTTGCAGACGGAATTGGGCGTTGGAGAGTAGCCGAACCAAAAGCACCGCCAGCGGTTGTCGCCTTGTTAGAGCCGTCAGTGAAGCGCGAAGCCTGCGTTCTTCAACAGGAAGATGGCGCAGGAAGCATCATGGGCCCCAGCCTCAAGAATGTGGGGTCCAGGACCGCCTCTTCATTCTGAAATCTCTGGTAGAACGACCAAGGAAATCACCAAGGGCTGTAAAGCCCGGAACGCGGCATTCTTCAGCAGGAAGCGCGGAGCGCTCACATTTTACATGAAGCGCAAAGCGCTGTGGACCCAAGTAGCCGGGGAGTGACCAAAGGAAACCCCCGGTGTCGGTGGAAATAAACATGAGCCGCGTATGCGGCGATACCTTTTGGGTTATAGGTCGGCGTGTCCAATCCTTCGCCACTGACGTGGCTCCAAAAAAACGGGAAACCGTTCCGGGGGTTCCCTGCGGTCACTCCCCGGCTACTTGGGTCCACAGCGCTTCGCGCTTCATGTAGATGCGAGCGCTTCGCGCTTCGTATTGAAGATCGTAGCGCTCCGCTCTTCTTATTGAGGATGCGAGCACTCCGCACTTCCAGTTGAAGAACGTAGCACCCCGCACTTCCTGTTGAAGAACATGACCGCTGCGCGCTTCTTGCTAAAGTATCAAGCGCTTCGCGCTTTCTGTTGAAGCATGTGAGCGCTCCGCGCTTCTTGTTGAAGGACGTAGCGCTCCGCGCTTTCACTGGCGCTACAACTCCGTTTCACACGCACCGTGAGCCCAAACGTCGAAGCGTTCCTCCCCTATCCCTAACCCCAAAAAAGGAACGCGGCCCCTGGACCGGAGTCCAGAGGCCGCGCTGCCTTGAGCGATGTTAACGGGGGTTTGTTGCTAGCTCTCAGCGTTCGATCGCGAGGAAACGGGAGCCTTGCTCACCAGTTACCCGCACGAGAACGACACCTTGTTGAGTGCTCTTCAGAGCCTCAGAAGCTTCCGAAACGTTTCCGACTTTCTTGCGGTTCACCTCGGTGATCAGGTCACCGGATTGCAGACCGGCGTCCGCAGCCTTGGAGTCAGCCGCCACATTCGTGACCAGCACACCGGAAGTGGCGTCTTCTAACCGATACCGTGCCCGCACTTCCGGAGTGAGGTTCACGATCTCCACGCCTTCCAGAAAGCTCACCGTCGCGGTGTCCGCAGAGCTGTCTTCGCTGTCGCCAGAACCGGCCATGGCCACGCCTTCCTCAGGCAACAGGCCAATCTTGACGTTCAGGTTCATCTCCTTGCCATCGCGAACGATGCCGAAGTCCACCTTGGTTCCGGGAGCCGTCTGAGCCACCATGAAGCGAAGCTTGTTCATCTCCTCAATGGTTTCTCCGCGATAGGAGCGAATCACGTCACCCGCCTGGAAACCAGCCTTGGCCGCCGGGCCACCGGGCACGACGTCTTGCACCAGCACGCCGTTGTCATCCTTCAGACCGAAGCCTTGAGCCAACTCGCGACTGAGTTCGCCAAGCAGAACGCCCAGGTAACCGCGTTCTACGGTGCCTGTGTCTTGGAGACGGTCGACAATATCCACAGCCATGTTGATCGGAATCGCGAAACCGATGCCGATGTTGCCCCCCACACGGGAGAAGATCGCGGTGTTGATCCCCACAACCCGGCCCTGGTGATCGATCAAAGCCCCTCCGGAGTTACCGGGATTGATGGAGGCATCCGTCTGGATGAAGTTTTCATATCCGGCGAAGCCTCCCTGACGGCGCACGATGTTCATGTTGTCCCGGTTCAGGGCACTGACGATTCCGCTGGTCACCGTCTGGTCCAGACCAAAGGGGTTACCAATGGCAAGCACGGTGTCGCCGACCTTAAGCTGGGAGCTGTCGCCGATCGTGGCCACGGGGAAGTTCTTGCCTTCGATCTTGAGCAAGGCCAGGTCCGTGAAGGAATCGGTACCCACCACTTCAGCGGTGTATTCCTTCTTGTCGCCCGGAAGTTTCACGATGATTTCCTCGGCATCTTCCACCACGTGGTTGTTGGTCATGATGTGACCATTTGGAGTGATGATGACGCCAGAACCCTGTCCCTGCTGACGCCGGGGCTGGGGTGCCTGACGAGGTTGCTGGCCCTCTGGGACCATCTCCTCAAAGAAACGGCGGAAGAAGGGATCATTGAACATGTCCGGCATATCCACCTGACGGGACTGAGCCTTCTGGGTCACCAGGATGCTGACCACGCTGGGGGCTACCTCCTCCACGACTTTGGCATAACCAGCCAACTCGCTGGAACGATCCGAGGCCGTTTGATCGACCTTGATCTGAGATTTCAGCTCAGCAGTCTGGCCATCGCTCTTGGCGAGCACCAGGGCCGCTGCCGCCAACACGGGGATGGGCAGGACGTATCGAAGTTTCATTCTCATTAGGGGTGTAGATATGGATTTCAAACTGAGGGATTCAGGAGGACGGCGGTTCGAGCGGTCCAATGGTGTTTCTCTTCTACATCGCCTGCTGGACGCACTTTTGTTTAATTCCGGCTCAACTCTTCCGATGTTTCTGGGGCAATTCCCCAACAGGAACTGAAAAGCGAACGAGAAATTAGATTGCGTTGTCAGGAAATCTGGGCAGAGCTAGGCTGCATGTCGATCGAGCGTCGCATTGCCCAATTTGTCGTTAACTTTCGCTGGATCATGCTGCTCATCCTCCTGGGATGCTCGGTCTTCCTGGGGTTCAAGATCGTCACCAACTTCTCGATCGATCACAATCTCC
This sequence comes from Verrucomicrobiales bacterium, assembly GCA_041984905.1. Classification (GTDB taxonomy): domain Bacteria; phylum Verrucomicrobiota; class Verrucomicrobiia; order Verrucomicrobiales; family DEV007; genus JBHIXE01. Next base: position 8,638 of record JBHIXE010000227.1, read on the forward strand.
TGGACCAACTGGCTCAGGATGATCCGGATCTGGTCACGCTGCGGGAGTTCGAGGAGACCTTCGGCCAGTCCGACATGCTGGTGGTAACCCTGGAGACTGACGACGTCTTCGCCGATCCAGTATTGGAAGAGCTCAACCGCATCACCCTGGCATTTGAGGACAATTACGATCTGGAGTCCGTCGACAGCCTGGCGAACGCCAAGGAGATGCGGCAGATCGACGGGGTGGTGGTCGCTGAACCCCTCATCTATTTGTAATTTGGGCTAAATGTATAGAAATATAATTAGATTATATATAGAAATATGTTCATTTTTCCGTCAATTATTTCCGTTAAAAATGGCCGCCAGTTTATG
>JBHIXE010000227.1:9000-9213 GCA_041984905.1 Verrucomicrobiales bacterium
CCAGAGGTCGACCGGGAGGAACTGATGGGCAAGGTCCAGGCGGTGCTCGATACCGTACCGGACACTTACACCGTCGCCCTGACAGGGCCAAAAGCGATCATCAGCGATGCGATCACCTACATGTCTCTCGACGTGCAGCGCTACTTCTGGGTGACGCCCCTTCTCATGGGTCTGCTGCTGATTCTGTTGTTCCGCCGATTCAGCGCCGTGGTG
>JBHIXE010000228.1:0-234 GCA_041984905.1 Verrucomicrobiales bacterium
GCGCCACTTCCGGATACACCTCGTCAATCCCCAATTCCCGAGCCACGGCTTCCGCCGTCTTGCGATTGTCACCAGTGCACATCACCACCTTCAGGCCCATGTCATGCAGCGTACGGATGGCTTCGTAGGAGCTTTCCTTTATGGGATCCGCGATCCCGAAGATGCCCGCCACCTGGTCGCCTACCGCAGCCCAAACGACCGTATTCGCCTGCTCGCGAAGTCTCAGAGCCTCTT